>JBGTKO010000430.1:0-16237 GCA_041744595.1 Pirellulales bacterium | reverse complement strand
ATGTCGGCGCCGGCTCGGGCTCCGTGGGCCTCGAGGCGGCCCGCCTTGCGAGGGACGGCAAAGTCTTTGCGATTGAAATGGACCCCGACGACCATGCGCTCATCCTCGAGAATGCAAAGCGTTTTGGCGTCGCGAACCTCGAAGCGGTGTTTGGCCGGGCCCCCGAGGCCTGGGCCACGCTGCCAATCCCCGATGCAATCTACGTCGGTGGTAGCGGCCGCGATGTGGCGATGCTCGTGGAAAGTGCCTGGGAGCGGCTCGCCGCCGGTGGTCGGCTCGTGACCGCCTGCAACTCGATCGAAAGCCTTGCGGCGGTCCATGCCTTCTTGCGGGCCCGTTCGGCCGACGCGGCCTACTGGATGATCAACATCGCTCGTGGCTACGAACAGCTTGACCGTATCCGTTTTGAATCGATCAATCCTGTTTTTCTCATCGCTGCAACGAAGCCCGTGAAGTAGCCACGCGACGGCCGCACCATGAACGCACTGCCCGAGCCGCTCGATGTCATTGCCGTCGGTGCGCATCCCGACGATGTCGAGATCGGCTGTGGTGGCACGCTCGCTCTTCTGGCCTCGCAGGGCCATCGAGTGGGAATCATCGATCTCACCGATGGTGAGCCAACTCCCCGTTCGAGCGGCCCAGCCGAACGTCTCGCCGAGGCTGCTGCCGCGGCAAAAATTCTCGGTGTCGCGCACCGCGAGACGATGCCGTTTCTGAACCGTCGGCTTTTTGACGGCTTCGAGGTGCGGGTGGAGCTCGCAAAAATTTTTCGTCGCTGGAGGCCACGGGTCGTGCTCGGGCTCGGCGACAAGACGCCCCTTGCGTCGCCCGATCACGCCCAGGCCGTCGCGATCACCGAAGCGGCCGTGTTCTATTCCCGACTCACAAAATGGGACGATACGTTTGACGGCCTGCCGGTCCACACGGTCCCGCACCTCCTCACATACTTCCTCTTTGCCGGCGTGCCTCAGGTGCCGAATGGCCACTATCCGCTGGTCGTCGATATCGCCGGGCATCTCGTTACCAAGCTCGAAGCGATTGCCTGCTACAAGAGCCAGTTCCCTCCGGAGAAGGCCCACGTGTTCCCGCGGGTGCAGGCAATCGCCGACACCGTCGGGATCATGGCCGGGTGTGCCGCTGGCGAGCTATTGGCCAGTACTCGCATCCCGCTCACGACCGAGCCGATGCGAATGCTGTTTCCACCCGTTTCAGTCTGACTCCTGCGACTCATCGCAGTCCAGGCAGTCGTCACTGTGGAAATCGGCCCATTCCCACTCGCTTGATTCGTCCTCCGATTCGAGGATGATTTCCGGGCAGTAGCCGTTCAGGAGACGAAGAACGACATCGGCATAGGCTAGTTCTCGATCCTTGACGATCGTGAACCTGTACCCCTGAGTCGATGGCTGGGGAGCAAAAATCGGCATCAGCTCATACATGTGCTCGATCGTGTGAAATTCCTTCATCGCGATCCATTGGCCGTCATAAGTTCCTCCAACACAACGAGCGAACTCTGGCATTGGGATACTCCTTGGCCTTGATGACTGTTCAATCGCGTCAAGCAGCCGATGCCTTGACGCGGCGCGCGTGCGACCGTGGCAATGCACGCCGAAAAGGACAGCGACACAATACGCGATATATGCGTTGTTTGAATCGCCTGGCGATGGGCCGTTCTGGTTCATCGTGCTGCCCCTGGAGTGACTTTTGCCGTGAATCTCGATGTTCTCCGGTCGCTCCTGGAGGCGGTGGCTGCTGTTGAGCCGTGGAAAGGCCGCCGTCACGGCTCCACGGACACTTGGATTTTCAAGATTCGTTGGCCATCGGAAATCGTCGCCTGAGTTCCGCCATCGCTTGGCGCCGGCCACGATTCGAGAGGGTGCAGCCCTTCGCGAGACGGTCCGGAACGGCCACACACGAGCGATCCGATCGATGCTATGGATCAAGGAGCATCGGGGTCGTCTTGCAAGTGCGGACGGCCACGGTACGTGATCGCGATTGGCACGAAGGCGACAGCCGAGACCAGCATGCAGCCGGTCCAGAACCAGAAATAGGCGGCGCCCTCGAGCGTTTCGAGACCGCCCACGGTGGTTTCGCCCTTCACGGTTGTCTCCGGGGCTTCGCCGCGATCGGCTTCCACTTCAAGGCGTCCGGCGTCTCCTTTGAGTTCGATGAGCCGCTTCTCTCGCCAGGTGAGGGGTTTCTCCTTCATCCGCGCTGCCTCATCACGGTCGGCTCGCACGACGTTTGCCATAAGAACGACGTCGTCCGGTGTGAAGGCTTTCCCATCCGGGCCGTCGGAGACAAGCCGGTAGCGGTCGCGCGTGATCCGCCGGTAGCGGATCGGCCGGCCGAACGAGTCGTTGATCCCGGCAATGAGGGCGGCTCCGTCCTCGTCAGACGGAATCTCCTTGGCGGCATCGTCACTGGCCGAGTCCATGAAGGCAGCATCAATTTTCTGCTTGGCCGCCCCGAGCGACGTGTCCTCGGGGGTCACGGTGGCGAGCAAACCCCCGAAGCGGTTGAACGACAGGAGAATGTCGTCAGCCGTATCGAACGCTCCGTCAGCACCGACAAGTCGAATCTCGCGGACCACTGCATCCTCTGGGAGGTCCTTCCAAGTTTCTGGTTTGACGATATCTGCAACACGGAGCTTCCAGCCCGCGACCGTCATGTCGCGTCCTGGTGGCGTCGCCTCGAGGTCGGCGGCGTGGACCGCAATGTCTTTGACACCAGGCACCTGGATCCAGTGATTCACGGTAGCCGTGACATAGTTGCCAAGCGAGACCGACAGGAGCCAGACCGCCATGATGACCGACTTCATCGTCTTCGGTGCCTGGGCATAGGAAAACTCGAGGCCCGTGATCGACACCATGACTTCGGCCGCCGTCACGATGACGTACGCCACGAACTGCCAAGCGATGCTCGGCCTCGCGCCGCCATCGATCCAGCCCTGCACGAACGCCGACAACCCGAAGCCGAGTGTCATGATGAAGAGGCCGATCCCGATTTTGCGAAGCGGCGTGAGCCGGAAGACGCGGTTGACTGCCGGATAGACGGCAAACTGAAACACGGGAATCAGCACCATCACGAGAATCGGATTGAGCACCTGGATCTGCGAAGGAAGCCAGTCGATGCCGAGCCAGCGGAGATTCATGTCTTCAGCCTGAAGCACCCAGGCAGAGCCCGTCTGGTCGAAGAGGGCCCAGAACACGGCGATGCACACGTAGACGAGCGCGAGCCTCAGGATCGTGAGAAGTCCATCGCGGCTGAAGACCTCCCTCAGGAACGTCATGCCGCCAGGCGGAACATGGATGTACCGGTTACGGCCGAGCCAAAAGGTGAGCGTGGCCATCGCCATGAGGACGCCGGGCACCCCGAAGGCGACATGCGGCCCATACCATTCGAGAAGCCATGGGGTCATGACCGTCGAGAGCGTCGAACCAAAATTGATCGAGAAATAGAACCACTGATAGACCTTCTCCATCAGGTGCTCATTTCGTCTCCCAAACTGGTCGCCGACGTGGGCCGACACGCAAGGTTTGATTCCGCCAGAGCCAATCGCGATGAGAAAGAGGCCGAGCCACAGCCATTTTTCCGGTGAAAGCCCACCAACACCCATCAGTGCGAGGGCCAGATGACCGAGGCAGTAGAGCACCGACACGCCGATGATGATCCGGTATTTACCCGTGAACGCATCGGACACGATCGCCCCGATGATCGGAAAGAAATAGACCCACGAGGAGAACGTGTGGTAGTGCTCCTGGGCCTGGGCATTGCTCATGCTCGGCCCGACGGTGTCGGACATGAGCGACAGGTAGCGGACCATGAAGATCGTGAGGATCGTCCGCATCCCGTAGTAGCTGAACCGCTCTGCTGCTTCGTTCGCGATGATGAACGGAATGCCCGGAGGCATCCGGTCGGTGTCGGTAGGTGTCGTGCGGTAGGTCGTCATGGGGCGGCATCGTAGCACGGCAGGACTTGTATGCTGGTGCGCAGCCGAACATGACATGGAGGATGCATGGCCGACGCTGATTGCATTGTGGTGGGAGCCGGGCTTGCCGGGCTCTCATGTGCTCGGGAGTTGCACCGGGCCGCGCGGCGGGTGGTCGTTTTCGAGGCGGCAGCTTGATCTCGATGGATTGCGGCTCGGACGGTTTGACGCCGGGGCACTCATCGCCGAGGGAGTTCGCCTGGGGCGTCGCTCATTACGGTGTCGGTGCGGCAAGGCTTTGGAGCGGATGGCGATGCCCTTTCCGCTGCGATACGTGAACAGGCCGCTGCCTGGTTTGGTGGCCAGGCGAGGCAATGGCGGGAGCTCGCAACGGTGCATGTTCGAAGCGCTCTGCCCGATGAGTCCCCCGCAGCAAGACGGGTGCGGCCGTCGGGGCCGAGGCTCGCCCTTGGCCTTTGGATCTGCGGCGACCATTGCGGTTCCGCATCAATCAACGGAGCTCTCGCCAGCGGCCGGCGAGCCGCCGACGCGGTCTTGGGGCATCATTCCGAATTTTCCGAGTTAAATCGGTCGTGACTTCGCGGTTTTCGCTCTATACAATCGATTGAAACGCCTGTTTGAAACAGGCTTTCGATTTGGAGAGGAAACCGTGATTCAGCAGGTGTCAGAAAAACAACAGCCCACGGCTATTCTCGGTGAAGATCCGCGGGAACGACTCCTCCTTGCCGCAGGGCAGGAGTTTGCGGAAAAGGGCTACGAGTCAGCTACGATTCGCGACATCTGCCTGGCCGCCGGTGCCAACGTCGCCGCCGTCAATTACTACTTTGGCGACAAGCGGCGTCTCTACATCGAGAGCGTCAAACACGCCCATGAGCAACGGCTCAGGCAGGTTCCCGAGCCCCATTGGCAGCCCGGCACGCCCCCTGATCGCAAACTTCGCGACTTCCTCGGCAACACGCTCGAACGCATGCTTGGCTTCGGCCAGCCCCCATGGCAGGTGCGGCTCATGCTTCGCGAGGTGCTTCAGCCGACCGAGGCCTGTCGCGAACTGGTCGAGGACTACTTTCGACCTCACTTCGAGCTCCTCGTCTCGATCCTGGGCGAGTTGGCGGGGGAACGGCTCGACAAGCCGCATCTGAGGCGACTCGCCGTCAGTGTCATGGGGCAGTGCTTTGTCTACCGGGCTGCCGGCGAAGTTGTCGGCATGCTCGTTCCAGCGGACGAGATGGACACGCTCCATGCGGTGGATGAGCTCGCTGACCACGTCACGCGAATCACGCTCGCCGCACTCGGCAAGGGACCGCCATTGACGACCGGGAAGGAATCAAATGATGCAGCCTCCTCGGATGATGCAGCCTCCTCGGAGACCCATTCAGAATGAGCGGTGTTCAGACGATTGTTCGCTGGCTGAGCCCCTTCGCCATCTTGGGGGTCGGAGTGGCCGTCTTCATGGCCCTCGGCAGCCAGCCACCTCCCGAGCGAAAGCAGGCTGAGACGCCTGAAGCGACACCGGTCCGGGCTGTGGAGGTCGTTGCAGAGACGAGCGGCCTCGCGATCGAACTGGATGGCGTCGTTGTGCCGATCCGGGAGGTGACGCTCGCGGCGGAGGTGGTCGGCCGTGTCCTCCGCAAGGCAGAGGACTGCAAGGCAGGCCGCTTCGTGAAGGCAGGCACACTTCTCTTCGAGATCGACCCCCGCGACTATGAACTCGATGTATCGCGCCTCGAACGGGAGGCCAGCCAAGCGGCGCTGGCCATCCAAGAGACCGAAGAGGAAATCAAGCAAAATGCAAACGCCATCGACTTGGCAAAGCAGCAGATCGAACTGGCGCGGCGCGAAGTCAGACGGCTCGATGGGCTCAAGGCCGGCCGAATCGTGACCGAGGCGGAGCATGACCGGGCGCTCCGTGAAGAACTGACGGCCGTCACCGCGCTTTCAAATCTCCAAGGACAGGCTCGTATCCTCGAGAAACGGAAATACCGACTCGAGGAGGCGAAGGTGCTCGCTGGCACGATGCTCGACCGGGCCAAGCTCGACCTCTCGCGAACCAGAATCGAGGCCCCCACCGACGGCATCATCGTCGAGGATCCTGTCGAGCAGGATTCGTACGTCACCAAGGGAACGTCGCTGGTCACCATCGAGGACACGAGCAGTGCCGAGATTCGCACGAGTCTTCAGATGGATGAGCTGGCCCGTGTCTGGCGGTCAGCGGGGATCACCGACCCACTCGCCGTTGACCCCCATGAGCTGCCCGACACACCGGCGACGGTAGTCTTCACCGTTGGAGACAAACGCTACGAATGGGACGGATTCCTGTCTCGCCAGGAGGGGCGTGGGCTCGAAGAGAAGACCCGCGCGCTTCCCTGCCGGGTCATCGTGGCCGAGCCGACGAAGCTGCGGGCGATCGACCGCTACGGAGCGGCCCTCGAAACGCCACCGCCCGGATCACCTCGGGCGCTCATGCGGGGCATGTTCGTCCAGATCCGTGTGCATGTCGATTCGCCTCATGCGATCGTTTCGATCCCGGACGAGGCGCTCAGGCCCAATGGCGAGGTGTGGCTGATCCGTGATGGCCGCCTCGAGATCCTCAGGCCTCGTGCGGTCCAGGTGGCAGGTGGGCGGGCCCTCTTCGAGAGCGGCCCGTCGGGCCTCGTGGCCGGCGACCGCGTGATCACGAGTCATCTCAAGTATCCTCGCAACGGACTCCCCGTGGCGGAACCTTCCCGGGCCACGGCAGCGACATCGGAAGGAAGGGACTCGACGTGAGGACGATCGTTTCCTGGACGATTCGGAACATGCCGGCCATGAACACGCTCATGGTCGCAGTTCTTCTCGTGGGCGGGATGGCCTTCGCTACGATGCGGCGGGAAGTCTTCCCGGAGTTCGAGCTCGAGATCGTGTTGGTTACCGTTCCGTATCCGGGGGCCTCGCCTGCCGAAGTTGAGGAAGGCATCTGTCAGAAGATCGAAGAGGCCTGCCGCAGCGTCGAGGGCGTCAAGAAGGTGACAAGTGTCGCCAAGGAGGATGCGGGTTTTTGTGTGTTCGAGCTTCACGACCATGTGAAGAACGTTCAGAAGGCACTCGGCGAGATTCGCTCCGAGGTCGATCGGATCGCGACGTTTCCCGTGCTCGCTGAAGACCCGAAGGTTGAGCAGATCACTATGCGAACACCGGCCATCAAGGTCGGGGTTCTTGTCCCCGATCCGGCGATCCATGGGGAGACCACGGAGGAAGAGCTCCGGACGGTCACCGAAGCAGTCCGGGACGATCTCAGATTGCTGCCGGCCGTCTCCTCGGCAGAGCTCCAAGGTGGCCGTGACTATCAGATCGACATCGAGATTCCCGAGGCAACGCTCCGAAAATATGGCCTCACGCTCCAATCCGTGGCGGGCTTGGTACGTCGCGAAAACCTGGAGCTGCCGGGCGGCACGATCCGCGGTGCTAGTGGCGAGGTTCTGCTGCGCGGAAAGAACAAGCGGTATTCGGGGAGTGAGATTGCCGAGCTGCCGCTCGTCACGTTGCCCGACGGGCTTGTCCTGACGGTTGGTGACGTCGCAACGGTCCGCGATGAGTTTGCCGACGTCGCGTCCACCAACCGCATCAATGGGCGGCAGGGCATGGTGATCTCAGTCGATCGCACGTCCAGCGAGGACCTCTTGGCGATGGTGGCGGACGTCAAAAACTATGCGGTCACCGCTGACCTCCCGCCGGGCTACGAACTGGTCACCTGGTCTGATCAGTCGATCGACGTGCGAGATCGTCTCGACATGCTCGTCTCGAACGGTCTCCAGGGGCTCGTGATCGTCTTTGTCGTTTTGGCACTGTTTCTCGATCTCAAAATCGCGTTCTGGGTGGCGATGGGTATCCCCTTTGCCATGCTCGGAACCGGGATGCTGATGTTCACGACGGGCCAAACCCTCAACATGCTCTCGATGTTCGCATTTCTCATGGCGATCGGGATCGTCGTGGACGACGCGGTCGTCGTGAGCGATAACGTCGAACGGCACCGCCGCATGGGCAAGAATCTCATGACTGCCGCCATCGACGGTACGGTCGAGGTCGTCCCGAGTGTCATCGCGAGTGTGACCACCACGGTGATCATGTTCATGCCACTGTGCTTTGTCTCCGGCGTGATGGGGAAGTTCATTGCCGTGATGCCCTTTGCGTTCATCACGTCGCTCGTGATGTCCCTCCTGGAATCCACGCTCGTTCTGCCGGGGCATTTGGCCCACGAGAAAAGTCTGCTTTTCAGGGTCCTGGGAATCGTCCTCTACCCTTTCCGCCCGCTCGTGGGGCTCGTCTCATTTCTTCAGAATGGGTGCAGCCGCGGCCTCCAATGGTTCGTGCGGCATGTGTATGCGCCCGTGCTCGATGTCGCAGTCCAAAACCGGTACGCCTCGCTCGCCCTGGCAGTGGCCATTCTCCTGGTGGCCCTTGGAATCGTCCGCAGCGGCATTACGCCGTTCGAGTTGTTTCCGAAGATCGACGCCAATCGGCTCATGGCGAAGATCGTGTTCCCCGATGGCACGCCTTCGAGCATCACTGAGGAAGCGACTCGTCGTATCGAGAAGGCTGCCTTCGAGGCCTCACGAAAGTTCACAGTGCCCGGGGCCGAACCTGTCGTCACGATCGTGCATCGGGCTGTTGGGCAGGTAGCGGCCATAGGCGAGTTTGGTCCCAATGCCAGGATGAGTGGCAGCCACGTGGGCGCCGTGAATATCGAGCTGGTCGATGGCGAAGGCCGATCGGTCACGAGCGAGGAGTTCATCAGCGAGTGGCGGCGGATATCTGGGGAGTTTCCTGGAGTGGAGTCGCTGCTCTTCGGGATGGAGAACATCGGCCCCGGCGGCAAGATGATCGAGTTCAAGCTTCTTGCCCAGTCGACCCCCGAGTCAGTCCGCCAACTCGAAGCCGCCGTGGAGCGGTGCAAGGAGTGGCTCGCCCAGTATCCAGGCGTGATCGACATCGATTCGGACTCGCGGCCGGGCAAGTGGGAGTACCAGATTCGCATCAAGCCACGGGCCGAGGCCCTCGGCGTGTCGCTCGAAGACGTCGCAAGCACGGTCCGGGCCAGCTACTACGGCGAAGAAGTCATGCGGCTCCAGCGAGGCCGGCACGAAGTCAAACTCATGGTCCGCTATCCGCAGGTTGAACGGCGGAGCCTTGCCACGCTTGACGATATCCGGGTGACCGGTATCGATGGTGTGAAGCGGCCTATCCGCGAGCTCGCTGATATCACCGTCTCCCGTGGGTATTCCGAGATCAATCGTGTCGATCAGAAGCGTTCAATCTCGGTCGTGGCCGACATCGACACGGCCAAAAGCCCCCTGACCAGCAGCCAGATTACAGCCGACATGGAGATGCGGCTCATGCCCGATCTGCTCGATGAGTTTCCTCTTGTGAAGGTCCGCTGGGAGGGGCAGCGAGAGCAGACCAATGAGTCCCTTCGGAGCCTGGGAATTGGTTTCGTCATCGCGATTTTCGCGATGTTCGTGCTCCTCACAATGCAGTTCAAGAGCTACTTTCAGCCCATCCTGATCATCGGCGTGATCCCATTCGGCATTGCCGGGGCCGTCTTCGGCCATGCCATCATGGGCATGCCGCTGACACTCTTCAGCATGTTTGGCCTCGTGGCCCTTTCGGGCGTCGTGGTCAACGACTCGATTGTACTGATCGACTTCATCAACCACCGCGTAAGGACCGGCCACCCGCTCCGGGAGGCCCTTCGCGAAGCGGGCTGTCTCCGATTCCGGCCGGTGCTTCTCACGAGCGTGACGACGATCGGTGGTCTACTGCCGTTGCTCCTTGAGAAAAGTTTTCAAGCTCAGTTCCTCATACCGATGGCCACGTCGATGGCTTTTGGGCTGGCGACGACGACGCTCCTCGTACTCATTCTCGTGCCGGTGATGTACTCGTTCTTCGGTACGAGCGCCATCGACGGGCATCTCGAGGAAGCAGATATCGAAGCTGCGGCTGCGGCTTCGGCCTCGTCCGTTGATGAGGATGCTGCCGACGACGAGTGGCTTCCCGATGACCTTCGGCACCGCGAGCCACGTCCGCAGTCGCTCTCAGCGTGAGTTATCGAGGGTGGCCGCCGTCTGCGAGGGAGTCCGGTGGATCATCTCCCTGCGTGGCTCGGGGTCGTATTCGATATGACTCCACACGGCCGACCTCTGTTGCCCATAGAAGCCCCTCGCGCGAGCGTGGGGACGGGGGGTTGTTGGGCAAGCCCGCTCATGGTGGCACACGGGACAGGACGTGACCCGCCGTCCCCCCGTCTCGCGCCGGGAGCCTTTATGACGACATGCGTCGACATACCCAAACTGGACGCGGCTCACACCAGCCAGTGGCAGATGTCCCCGTCTTGCATGATGTATTCCTTGCCCTCGACCCGAAGCTTGCCGTGGGCACGGATTTCCTTCTCGGTCTTGAAGGTCTCGAGATCGTCGAGTGAATAGATTTCGCCGCGGATGAACTTTTTCTCGAAGTCGGTGTGGATCACGCCGGCGGCCTGCGGGGCTGTGGCACCGACCGGAATCGTCCAGGCCCGTACTTCTTTCTCACCAGCCGTAAAGTAGCTCTGGAGGCCGAGGGTTCGGTAGGCGGCGCGGGCCAGGGATCCGAGCGCCGGCTCGGTGAGTCCGGCGCCTGCGAGCATCTCGCCCCGGTCGGCCTCGTCGAGCTCGGCCAGTTCGGCCTCGAACTTCGCGCACACAGGCACCACCTCGGCACCCGACTTCGCCGCCTGCTCGCGGACAGCCTTCACGAGCGGACCGCCCCCGGCGATGTCGCCCTCATCGACGTTGGCCACGTAGAGGATCGGCTTGGCCGTCAAGAGGCCGAACTCCTTGACCGCCGCACGTTCCACGTCGCTCAACTCGAGCGTCCGCAGCGGCTTCTCGGTCCGCAGATAGTCGAGGCATTTTTTCATGGCGTCGAACTTGAGCCGGGCTTCCTTGTCGGTACTCTTGGCGGCCCGCCCGGCGCGGGGCAGCATGTTGTCGAGGTGCTGCATATCGGCGAGCAAAAGCTCGATCTCGATCGTTTCCATGTCGGAGACAGGATCGACCTTGCCAGCCACATGGATCACGTCAGGATCCTCGAAGCAACGGACCACCTGAGTGATGGCATCGACCTCGCGGATGTGCGACAAAAACTTGTTGCCGAGCCCCTGGCCTTCGCTCGCCCCCTTCACGATGCCCGCAATGTCCACGAGCTTGAGGGCCGCGGGGATGATTTTTTTCGTGGCAATGAGCGCCGTGATCCGATGAAGCCTGTCATCGGGCACGCTCACCATGCCTTCGTTGGGCTCGATCGTGCAGAATGGGTAGTTCGCGCTCTGCGCCGCCTGCGACATCGTGAGGGCGTTGAAGAGCGTGCTCTTCCCAACGTTGGGAAGGCCGACGATTCCTGCTTCCATGCGTTGCTCCGGGGGGCTAGAAGACGGTGAAAAAACCTCCGCCGCAGGGAGCGGCGGTTGCCGACCATGGAAAACCTCGGCTTTTCCATCGGTCGGCCAAGGGTGGAAAAGGGCCATGGACGGCTTTTCCACCGACAGCAAGCTGAGGCAGCATCATAATGATTGCCATGAAGACGCCATCGCCCCCTCTCTCTCGCGGCTTTTTTGACCGCCCTGCCGACCGGGTGGCCCAAGAACTGCTCGGGAGCCGGCTCGCGGTGAAGGACGCGTACGGCCGTGTCACCCGACATGGCGTCTTCGAGACCGAGGCCTATCTTGGGGCCCACGACCTCGCCTGCCACGCGGCCCGCGGCATGACGCCTCGCAACGCCGTGATGTTTGGCCCCGCCGGGGTCTGGTACGTCTACCTCTGTTATGGCATGCACTGGATGCTCAATGTGGTCACGGGGCCGATGGGCACGCCAGCAGCGGTCCTCATCCGCGGCGTCGGAAGCCACGTTGGCCCCGGCCGGCTCACCAAAGCCCTTGCCATCGCCGCTGGCCACAACGGGAAACGGGCAGCCCGAGCCAGCGGCCTGTGGTTTGAGGAAGGTACGCCCGTGCCGGCCCGGCTTGTCGCGCTGACCCCGCGAATTGGCGTCGGCTACGCAGGCAGTTGGGCAGAAAAGCTCTTGCGATTCGTCGTCGATCCGAAAAGATTGCCTATGATTGAGGATGTCGGAACACCGGTTCGGAGCCGTTTGAGGAAGACCGAGTCATGACGATCAAGCGAGTTTTGTTCGAGGGAATGCTGGTCGCGTTGGTGTCCAGCGTGGCAGGAGGTTTTGCAATGGCAGATGACACGGCCCCGAAACTCGCGAAGGCCACGTTTGCTGGCGGTTGCTTCTGGTGTACTGAAGCGGTCTACGCCCAGGTCAAAGGCGTGTCGCGGGTGACCAGTGGTTACATCGGTGGCGAGTTGCCGAACCCGACGTACAAAGATATCTGCACCGGGCTTACCGGCCATGCCGAGGCTGTGGAGATCGAGTATGACCCAGCGGTCGTGCCTTATGAAAAGCTCCTCGCGGTATTTTTTGCGACCCACGACCCGACGACACTGAACCAGCAGGGGCCCGACATTGGCACGCAATATCGCTCGGGCGTCTTCTATCATGACGAGGATCAGAAGCGAATTGCGGAAGACGTGATCAAGCAACTCGATGCGGCCAGGGTGTATCGCCGCAAGATCGTGACTGAAGTGACGAAGGCAACGACCTTCTATCCTGCCGAGGACTACCACCAGGAATACTTCGCCAACAATCCGGGGCAACCCTACTGCCGCGCCGTCGTTGGCCCGAAAGTGGCAAAGTTCCGCAAGGTTTTCAAGGAATTGTTGAAGGAGTAGCGCGGATTCCATTGGATGACGTCTGGTGTGGCGAGGGGGCGCCCGTGCCACGGAGCCGGACGTTTGCGACGGGCTTCGTGCCCGTCGCTGCACTCGGAGAAAACTGAGCTTCGCCATCCAGGCTGCGCTCATTTTTCTACGCCGGCTCCGTGGCACGGGCGACCCCTCGCGGATGCCGTATTCGCAAGCGGATTTCCGTCCCGTCCCCCGTTCGCTCTCGTTGTAGCCCGGTCACTCCGTGACCGGGTCAATGCGGGCCGCCCTCACCCGCAGAAATGCCCATGGGATCGCAGCCTCGCCGTTACGCGTCAGCGTACCGTGCAAGGCCGGCAGGAAGCCGGCCGGCGGTTGCGGGCAACCTTGGCTTGCCCCCGACCGCCTTGATGCTGCAATGGCCAGGGATGGCATTGCAGCATCGCCGTTACGCGTCAGCGTAACGTGCAACCAGCTCACCTGCTTCGACGGGTGTGCCGGGGGAGACGAGCACCTCTGCGAGCGTGCCGTCGCGTTCGGCGTAGAGTGTCGTCTCCATCTTCATGGCCTCGAGGCTGAGGAGCTTGTGGCCCTTCTTCACCTTGTCGCCCGCACGAACAGCGACCGTCACGACGAGGCCTGGCATCGGTGCGGCGACTTCGCGGGCGTCACCCGGTGTTGCCTTGGGTCGCTTCTGCACCTGGGCCTCGAGTGAGCGGTCGGTGATCGACACGCTTCGTGGCTGGCCATTGAGCTCAAAGAACACGGTTCGTGTTCCGTCGGCGTGAGGTTCGCCGACTGTGAGCAAGCGAATCACAAGTGTCTTTCCGGGCTCGATCTCCACCGCAAGCTCCTCGCCTGGAGAGAGCCCTTCAAGGAAGGCAGGCGTGGGGAGGACGCTCACGTCGCCGTACGTTGCCCGATGACGCGCAAAATCTTGGAAGACCCGTGGGTAGAGGAGCCATGAAAGCACCTCCCGAGGCGATGCGGGAGTGCCCACGAGATCACTAACCGTCTTGGCCGCACCGGAAAAATCGGCCGGGGGCATCGACTCGCCGGGCCGCCCAGTCACGATCTCGCCATTTTTGACGACCCGCTTCACGACAGCAGGAGGAAAACCACCTGGAGGCTGCCCCATTCGGCCGGCAAGCAAATCGATCGCGGACTCGGGGAATGCGATCTCGCGGGTGTCGTCGAGGAGGTCGTCCGCCGTGAGCCCGTTGGTCACGAGCAGGAGCGCGAGGTCACCGACGGCCTTGCTCGTGGGCGTCACCTTCACGATGTCGCCGAGCACGCGGTTCACGTCGGCGTACGAACGGCACACGTCTTCCCAGCGATCGCCAAGCCCAAGTGCCTTCGCCTGCTCGAGAAGATTCGTGAATTGCCCGCCGGGCATCTCGTGCAAATAGAGGTCGGCGTCGGGGGCCTTCATGCCACACTCGAATGCCGTGTAGTGATCGCGGACGGCTCCCCAGTAGTGGGCAAGCCGCCGCAGGTCATCCGTGTCGAGGCCGGTGTCGAGCGGTGTGTGCCGGGCCGCCTCAACAAGCGCGTTGAGGTTGGGCTGGCTCGTGAGGCCAGCAAACGGAGCCAGCGCAGCATCCACCACGCTCGCCCCGTGCTTCGCCGCTTCGAGGAGCGTGGCGAGCTGGGAACCGGCGGTGTCGTGCGTATGAAAATGGATCGGAATGCCGATCTCTTCACGCAGGGCCGCGACGAGTTTGCCAGCAGCAAACGGCTTGCAGAGGCCGGCCATGTCTTTGATGGCAAGCATGTGGGCACCGTGCTTCTCGAGCTCCTTGGCAAGGGTCACGTAGTAGGCGAGTGAATACTTCGTACGGGCCGGGTCGAGCACGTCGCCCGTGTAGCAAATCGCTGCCTCGCAGATCGCCCCACTCTCGCGGACGGCATCCATTGCCACCCGCATGTTCGGCACCCAGTTGAGCGGATCGAAGACGCGGAAGACATCAATGCCTGCGGCGGCCGACTCCTTCACAAACTCCTGGACGACGTTGTCGGGATAGTTCGTGTAGCCGACGGCGTTGCTCGCCCGCAGGAGCATTTGAAAGAGAACGTTGGGGATCCGCTCGCGAAGCTGTAGAAGCCGGTCCCACGGACACTCTTTGAGGAATCGCATGGACGTGTCGAACGTCGCACCCCCCCACATCTCGAGTGAAAAGAGTCCAGCCCCGAGCCTGGCGTAGGCATCGGCCACGGCAAGCATGTCGTAGCTTCGCATCCGCGTGGCGAGCAACGACTGGTGGGCATCCCGCATCGTCGTGTCGGTCACGAGCAGGCCATTGTGTTCACGGACCCACGCAGCAAACGCCTCGGGGCCGAGCTCCTTGAGCCGATCGCGGGTGCCCTTTGGGGCAGGCGCGACGGGATCAAAGGAAGGCAGTGGGGCCGGATCGCGGCGTGCTGCGGAGGCCCTTCCCTTCACGAGCGTATTCCCGTTGACGATCACATCGCCGAGATACTCCAGGAGTCGCGTTGCCCGGTCGCGACGAACCGGGAAATCAAAGAGGCTCGGCGTCTCGTCGATGAACCGAGTCGTACAACGACCGGCGAGGAACTCGGGGTGCGTCACGAGGTTGATGAGGAACGGAATGTTTGTCTTCACGCCTCGAACACGGAACTCCTGGAGGCATCTTTCGATGTGGCCTGCCGCCTCGTCGAGCGTGAGGCCGCGGGCCGTGACTTTCACGAGCAGCGAGTCGAAGTAGGGTGTGACAACAGCCCCGGAAAAAGCAGAACCAGCGTCGAGCCGGATGCCGAGGCCACTGGCCGAACGGTAGGCCGTGATCCGTCCGTAGTCGGGCAGGAACCGATTCTCAGGGTCTTCGGTGGTCACACGGCACTGAAGCGCCGTGCCCATCGATCGGATCGCCGCCTGATCCCCAAGGCCAATCTCAGGATCAGCCAAATGAAAACCTTCAGCCACGCGGAGTTGCCGACGGACGATGTCAATGCCGGTGATCTCTTCGGTGACCGTGTGCTCCACCTGGATCCTTGGATTCACCTCAATGAAGTAGAACCGGCCGGTATCGGTATCGACGAGAAACTCCACCGTGCCAGCGTTCTCATAGCGGGCTGCCCGGCCGATGGCGAGCGCCGCCTCGCAGATCGCGTCCCGGAGACTGGGATCGAGATTCGGCGCTGGCGCCACCTCGACCACTTTCTGATGCCGCCGCTGGACCGAGCAGTCTCGCTCGAAGAGGTGGACGAGGCTACCGTGGACGTCACCGAGAAGCTGCACTTCGATGTGCCGGGCTCGCTGGATGAATTTTTCCACGAAGACGCTTGCCGAGCCGAACGCCGTTTTGCTCTCTCGCTGGGCGCTCTCGAGCGCGACCGCGAGCTCTTCTTCGCCGTGAACCACCCGCATGCCGCGACCGCCGCCGCCGTGCGCTGCCTTGAGGATCACGGGGTACCCGAGGTCGCGGGCAATCTTCTTGGCGTCGGCGAGGCTCGTGAGC
This sequence comes from Pirellulales bacterium, assembly GCA_041744595.1. Taxonomy (GTDB): domain Bacteria; phylum Planctomycetota; class Planctomycetia; order Pirellulales; family UBA1268; genus QWPN01. Next base: position 32 of record JBGTKO010000430.1, on the reverse strand, counting down.
GGCTTGGGGCTACCCGCGAGGATCGGCACGCC
>JBGTKO010000429.1:0-10311 GCA_041744595.1 Pirellulales bacterium | reverse complement strand
TCGACGCGGCCGGCGGCGAGCCGCACGATTCGGTCGGCACGCCTGGCGATCGAGGGGTCGTGGGTCACGAGCACGATCGAGAGGCCCGCGGAACGGTTGAGCGACGTGAGCACGTCAAGAATGCCCCCGCCGCTCTCTTCGTCGAGATTGCCGGTGGGCTCGTCGGCCAGAAGAAGCTTGGGGCCGCCCACGAGGGCGCGGGCGATTGCGACCCGCTGCATCTCGCCACCAGAAAGCTGCCGTGGCTTGTGCGTGAGCCGGCCGCCGAGGCCGAACTGTTCGAGAAGACTCGTGGCACGACGGCGGGCCTCGGCCCGCACCGAAAACCACGAGAAGATGCCGTGCCGCACCATCAAAGGCGCGAGGACGTTTTCGAGGGCCGTGAGCTCGGGCAGCAAGTGATAGGCCTGAAACACCATCCCGATGTCGGTATTCCGCAGGCGGTCGCGTTCCTTACCAGGCAGATTGTCGACCCGGCGGCCTTCCAGCGACACGCTTCCGGTGTCGGCCCCATCGAGCAGGCCCATGAGGTGAAGGAGCGTGCTCTTGCCAGAACCACTCTGGCCGACCACGGCGACAAACTCCTCTTCAGAGAGATCGAAATCGATGCCCCGCAGGACTTCGAGTGTGCGGTCACCAGAACGATAGTTTTTGCGCAGGCCACGGACGGAGAGGAGCGAGGGGGGCGCGGCCTGCGTACGGACCGCGGCAGGGCGTTCGAGCGTTCCACTACTCATGCCGGAGAGCCTCCACAGGATGCAGCCTGGCGGCTCGAAGCGCCGGCAAAACACTCGACGCAACCGCGATGCCGACGGCACCGAGCACGATCCAGGTAATCGTGCCGAAATCGATGATCGTGGGGATCTTGAAGAAGTAATAGATCGATGGATCAAAAACCCGCTCGCCGGTCATCCATTCGACACCGACACGGATCGTGTTGATGTTCATCGCGATCGCCAAGCCCAGGGCGAGCCCGGCCCCTGCCCCGACGATTCCAAGGAAGAGGCCATATCCCAGGAAGATTCCGGCGATCCCGGAGGCCCGTGCCCCGAGTGATTTAAGAATGCCGATGTCGCGGGTTTTTTCCACGACGATCATGAAGAAGATCGCGAGGATTCCGAACCCCGCCACGGCGATGATGAGAAACAGCAGGATATTGAGGACAGCCATCTCCATGTCGACGGCGGCCAAGAGTGGGCCCTGCTTGTCTCGCCAGGTGGCCACGGCGTAAAGGTCGGTAGGAAACGCCTGGCGGAGGCGGTCGCGGACGGCATTGAGGTCAGCCCCGTCTCGCAGCTTGATCTGAATCGAGTTGACGCTCACCGTGCCCGACTGCGGATCGACCATCCCACGCATCCGCTGCAAGGCCCCGATCGGCACGAACACGAAGTTCGAGTCGTACTCGCTCATCTTGCTTTCGTAGAAATCAACGATCGTAAAGGTGTCGCTGACGGCCTTCGGAGGCGTGCCCGCCGTGGGGAACGTCACCTTCACGTCATCGCCCGGCAGGATCAGGAAACGGTCGATCCCCGAGGAGTCTCGAAAGCTCGCGAGGCCGATGCCCGGCACGATCCCAGTGAACTGTTCCTTTGCAGGATCCATCCTCGCGCCTTCGTCCGGCCGCGGAATCTTCGTGAACGGATCTTCTACGGCGCCTGCCGACTCAGGCGGCGGGCCACCCTCCTCAGGGCTCGAAGCCGCTGCGAGGACCGCTTCGACCTGGTGATCGATCGGCCGCACCGGATTCCCGTGGCCTTCCGACGAGTCGGTGTCCGAAAGGCCGGCGGCCGCCCGATCGGCATCGAGCTTTTCACGCCAGAGCCGTTCCCGCTCCACACGCATTCGACGGTGCGACCAGCCCGCGGCTTCCATCGCGGGCCGCGTTGGGTCATCGACTCCGGCCTGGCTGTCGGTCGTGTCATAACCTCCGTCGCGAAGATCAAACGAAAGCTGCTCACGGTTCGACGGGTGCTGGAGGTAACGCCCAAAATCACTGACGCCAGCATGGGTCGCCTCGTCGATGCCGATGAGCATGACCTGGCGTGTGATCCACTGGCCACGAATCTGAAAGTTCAGCATCGCCGGCACGGCCACCGTGGGCGTCATTCCCACGATGTCGTCGCCACCAGCGCGGCGGATCTCCTCCATGTGCCACTGGGGGTCTTGAAACCCGGAGAGCGAATGACTCTCGAAGACGAGATCAGAGAGAATGCCATGGATCCGCGTCTGCATCTCGTGTGAGAAGCCAGCCATGACGGCGTTAACGACGATCATCGTCGCCACACCGAGGGTCACGCTGATCACACTGGCAAGCGCGATCCAACGCGTGCGGAGGTAGCGCCAGCAAAGAAGAAGCTTGTACATGCGGGGGAGTATCCGAGGGGGCGGGAGCGTAGCAGCGGCGACGTGCGACGCAAACCCCGAAATACCGCCCGAGTTACCCCGTCTTCTCAGGCTTCCTCGCCGAGAATCTCCTCCGAGAGCAGGACCATTTCGGCGATCTCACGGAGCTTGCGGTTCCGCTCGCGGGCGGTTTTTTGGAGCCGCTTGAAGGCCTCCTGCTCGTCGAGAACGAGCTTTCGCATCAGGATTCCCTTGGCCCGCTCGATGAGCTTGCGATCCTCGAGCGCCTGCCGAAGATCGGTCGCCTCCCGTTCGAGCGAGCGGAACTGCTCGAACCGCCGTATCGAAAGCGCGATTGCGGTTTCGAGGTCGGCCTGCTTGACCGGCTTCACAAGGTAGGCGAGCACATGATTCATCTCAGCCCGCTCGATGAGTTCAGAATCGGAAAAGGCCGAGACGAGGATCACCGGCACCGCCAACTTCTCGAAAATTTGCACGGCCGCGCTGATGCCATCGATCGCCCCGGGCGCGTCCCCCATCTTGATGTCGGTGATGACAAGATCGGGACGGATCGTTTCACAGGCAGCCACGAGCTGCGGACCGTCCTCGGCAACAACCACCACCTCGTGGCCAAGCACTGGCAGGATCCGCGCGAAATAGTCCCGCATGTCGGGCTCATCGTCGGCGACAGCGATCCGTAGCGGTTTGCTCATGGTCAGTTTCCTTCGGGCCACGGGAGGGTGATGACAATTTCACAACCGGGCGGGCCAGCATCGCCCACCGTGAGCGTGCCATCGTGTGCCGTGACGATGCGTTCGGCAATCGACAGGCCCAGGCCGGTGCCCCGGGTGCGGGTCGTGAAGAACGGTTCGAGGATACGAGTCCGCACCTCGGGGGCAAGCCCTGGGCCATTGTCGCGGACCGAGAGCCGCACCCAGCTACGGCCGGCGTGTTCGACCCGCTCGCAGGTGATCTCGATCACGACTGGATCGGGGCAAGCCGCCAGCGCGTTTTCAAAAAGGTTTCGAAAAACCTGGACCATCCGGTAGCGGTCGAGCCTCGCCGCAGCCACGCAGGCCGCCGGCTCCCGCAGCGAAACGTCTCGGCCGGTTCGCTCCGCGGCGAGCATCTCCCAAGCCTCCTGCCAAATCACATCAAGCGTCGTCGGCTTCCGTTCGAGCTTGATCGGGGCGGCGTAAATTCGCACCTCGTCGAAGAGACGATGAAGCTCGTCCTGAGCCGCCTGGATCCGACGGAGGAGATCGGCTGCGGCGGGCCGGTCGGCCAGTTCGAGGGCGAGCATTTCGAGGCAGGCCTGGCTCCGCTGGAGTGCGTTTCGGCTCTCGTGGGCGAGGCCCGTCACCATCTGGCCGATCGCCGCCAGCCGCTCGACGCGCAAAGCCTGCTCCCGGGCGTCTCGCTTCTCGACCTGGAGCTGCTGCCGCTCTCGGAATTTCGCGAGCGAATTGCGAAGCTGCTCGGGACTGACGGGCTTCAGGAGATAGTCATCGGCCCGCTCGCGAAGGGCGCCAATCACGCCGTCGAGGTTGGCATAGCCTGTGACCACCGCCACGGCCGCCTCAGGGGCGAGCAGCTTGAGCCGTGGCAGCGCCTCCTCGGCGGTGCCGTCTGGGAGTTGGCGATCGAGGAGGATCGAGTCGACAGGGTGCCGCTCGAGGTAATCGACGGCGGCCGCAATCGAGCCGACGGCAGTGGCGGCAAGCCCGTCGAGCTCGAGGATGTCGCAGAGGTTCGCGCGGGTGTCGTCGTCATCGTCGATGACGAGCACCCGCCAGGCATCGGCGGAGAGCGTCATGACTCGCTCGGCCGAGGGTCGATGATCGAGCCCCGGATCCGTTCGATCAGCTCCCGTGTCTCGAACGGCTTGAGGCAGACAGTCGCGCCAACCGCCACGGCTTCGTCCATGCGGGCTGCCACCTCATCGTGGTGCGCCGTGATGAGGATTGTCCGCGACTCGGGGTGATGGCGACGGATGCGTGACAAGAGCGACATGCCATCGGCGTCGGCCAGCCGAAGATCGACGAGGAACACGTGAGGCACAGGTCCGGCAATTTGACGCTCCAGATCAGAGGCTGAATGGGTCACGCCGCAGCGGAATCCCGCCTGGATCAGAACATCCTCGAGCGAACTACAGAGGTCGTGATCGTCATCCACCACGAGGACCAGCGGCTGCTGGAGGATCGCCTCAATCAGACCCATGAGAAGCCGCGCATCGACCGGCTTTGTCAAAACCCGGTAGGCACCCGCCTCGGCTGCCGCGGCCGTGGCCGCCGGATCCGCGTAGGCGGTGACGATCATTCGTACGGTGCCGGCCCAGCGTTCCCGAATGCGTCGACAGAGCTCGATGCCGTCGAGCCCCGGCATGCGGAGGTCCAAGAGCGCGACGTCGTAGGGCTGCTCTTCCACCATCGCAAGGGCCACGAGGGGATCGTCGGCGGTATCGACCGTGAAGCCGAACTCGCCGAGGATGTCCCGCAGGTTTGCGCAGGTATCCCGCTCATCGTCAACGATCAGGATTCTGGACTTGGAGCGGTTTGGCTCGGATCGTCGGGGCTCTGGTCCTGCCATTCAGCACCAACTCCTGGGAGCAAGATCGTCAAACGGGCACCCGAACCGGAATGCCGCTCGGCGCGAATCTCTCCGCCATGATTTTCCACGATTGCTCGGCACATAGCCAGCCCAAGACCCATACCACGGGTCTTCGTCGTGTAGAACGGTTCAAAGACTCGGTACAGGAAGTCGTGGTCGATGCCAGGCCCACTATCAGTCACGGTCAGTTCGACGCGACCCTCACGGGCGACCGCCCGCACCACCAGCCGCCCGCCGCCGGGCATCGCCTCGGCAGCATTGCCCACGAGATTGCCGAGCACGATCGCCAACTGACGGGCATCGCCGCGGACGGGCGGGCAGGAATCAACCCCCTCGAGCTCGACAGCGGTGCCGGGAGGAAGATCCCGGGCCGCCAGCACGTCGGCAACGAGTTGCGGCACAGGAACAAGGTCGCTGGCCGGGAGCTCGAGCTTGGCGAAATCAGACAGGCCCGTGATCACATCCCCGGCAACGATCGCTTGACGGCCGATTCGCTCGAGGTGTTCCGTCAGCTTCCCAGGGGCTGGGTCCCGGGCGTTTTGGAGATAAAAAACCGAGGTGCGAATCACGTTGAGTGGATTGCGGAGCTCATGCGCGATGCCGGCCGTCATTTGGCCGATGGACGCGAGCCGCTGCCCACGCTTGAGCCGCTGGACGTGTTCGTATTGATAGGCGTCTCCCATGATCGCCAGGTCGAGATCGACGAGGCGATTCAGCGTGATGAGCAGGGCAGAGAGCCGTGCCGGTGAGGCCTTGGCCACGAGGGCCCGCACAAGATCGATGCGGATCCGGCCCAGGGCCACGGTCGTGTACTCCTGGCCGATCCCGATCTGCACATGACGCAGGCCTACGTTCCAGCGGCGCTCGACGTACTCGGCGCCGTACGTGCCCGACACAAGTTCTTCAAGCCATCGCGCGAGCGTTCGCGCGACGCGATGGGCCTGCTCCACACCGCCGGTGAACACGCGACGGGTAATCTCGTGACGATGGATCTCCTCATAGAAGTCTTCAACGATCCGCGGCACGTGCGGCTTCACGAGCGGCGCGATCTCGTGAACGTTTTCGAGGTCGGTTTCTGTCCAGCCGATGTACCGCTGCAAGTCGTGAAACCGCGCGACAATCTGTTCCTGGTCCATCGAGGCCGATGACTCCGAGGCATTCTTGGAAGGCAAGGCAATATACAGAAACGATCCGCTTACCCAGGTTGCCAAAACGGCGATGCATGCATCGCCATGACAGCACCGGCGTTCGACGTGTCAAATTTTTTCGGTTTTTCCGCTTGACCTCTGGAATGGAATGCGAAGAATTCCCGGTCGCTGCTCATGGCTGGCAGCTACTCCGGGCAATGGCTGCCCGACGCATCCGAGTTGGTCGCATCAGCGTTCAATGCCGCCGGATGTCGTTGGTTCCATAGACTTGGAGGGCTATGCCATGTTGGTGTTGAGCAGGCGAGTGGGTGAGCGGGTGGAGATCGGATCTGGCGTGGTCGTCGTCGTGACGGCGGTCCGCGGCGAGCAGGTCCAGTTGGGCTTCGAATGCCCCCGCGAGATCCCCATCCGGCGACCGGAGGCGGCCAACCAGCCTGCCCCTCGCGCCGGACGAGCCACCGAGAAACTCACCGCAGCCGCCTGATGTTCCCATGTTGTCATTGGGCACCGGCGACTGAACCGTCCCCGGGGCTCACGCGTATGAGTTGTTGGTTCACCTTTCACCAGAAAGCTTCGATTACCAAGGAGGGTTTGATCATGGATCCGCACTTCAACGAGTACCTCGCCGCCGTCGCTGGAATGAATGACCTCTACGGCGAACTCCCGTGTGACACGGGCACCGAGTTTCACGCCATCGCCGACGACCTGGCGAACGTGGAACACTGCCGCGTCGAATCCGCCGCGGCCGCCTGAATTGCGTCACTCGGCGCGGGGGCGGAGGATCGGGAAGAAGATCACGTCGCGGATGCTTGCCGCTTCAGTCAGCAGCATCACGAGCCGGTCGATCCCGATTCCAAGGCCACCGGCCGGCGGCATACCGTACCGCAGGGCACGGATAAAATCGGTGTCCATGCGGGCCATCGACTCTTCAGCGGCCATGCCGGCGAGCTGAGTCCGGAACAGTTCTTCTTGAAGGTCTGGGTCGTTGAGCTCGGTGTAGGCGTTGGCAAGCTCGATGCCAGCGACATACATCTCAAATCGCTCCGCCACATGCGGTGCCCCAGCCTTCCGCTTCGTGAGCGGGCAGACCGCGGCGGGGTAGTCAATCACGAAGACCGGGCCTGAGAGCGTCTCCTCGACCTTGGCTTCGAAGAGGTCACTCTTGATGACGTCGGCGTGACGGCCGGCCGTGTCGATCCCTGCGGCCGTTGCCGCGGCAGCCACGCTTGCCGCGTCGGTTGGATCGCAGCCGGTGACCTCGCGTAAGAGGTCGTCATACTTCGCCCGGCGAAACGGCGGTGTGAGGTCGACCGTGTGGCCCATCCATTCGAAGCGGGTCGGCGTGCCAGCGGCCTTCGCCGCTTCGAGCATGATCGCCTCGGTGAGGTCCATCATGGTCGAATAGTCACCGTAGGCCTCGTATGCCTCGAGCATCGTGAACTCGGGGTTATGCCTGGGGCTCACACCCTCGTTTCGGTACACACGGCCAAGCTCGAAGACCCGTTCGAGGCCGCCGACCAAGAGCCGCTTGAGATGGAGCTCGAGCGCGATGCGAAGCACGAGCGGCATGTCGAGCGCGTTGTGGTGGGTCTTGAACGGACGGGCTGCCGCGCCGCCGGCGCTCTCCTGAAGTGTGGGCCCCTCGACTTCGAGGTAGCGCTTGTCGGCGAGGACGCGCCGCACGGCCTCGATGATCCGGCTTCGCTTCACGAACCGGTCACGGACCCCCTCGCCGTGGATGAGATCCACATACCGCCACCGCTGCCGTAGTTCGGGATCGACGAGGCCGTGAAACTTGTCGGGGGGTGTCTCGATACTCTTCGTGAGAAACATGATGCCGGTCGCAAAGACCGTCATCTCCTCGGTCTTCGACCAGCCGAGCCGGCCGTCGATGCCGATGATGTCGCCGAGGTCGAGACATTTGATGATCGACCACGCTTCGGGGCCCACCTGCTTCTTGCCAAGCATGATCTGGATGCGGCCGGTACGATCGGCAAGGGAAAGAAACACGAGGCTTCCGGCCGTCCGTTGGAGCATGATCCGGCCAGCGACACGCACGGTCGGGCCGTTGTCATCCTCCTTGGCGATGGTGTCGCCAGTCTCTCGCACCGACTCGATCGGCACGGCTCCATCAAAGCGGCTCCCCCACGGGTCGATCCCGAGTGCCGCAAGTTTTGCAAGCTTGTCGCGGCGTGCCTGTTCAAGCTGGGATGCGGTGGTGGATGGTGCGGAAGAGGGCTCGTCCATTCTTTGATCCAAAAGGTCGATGGAACCGAAACCCTCCGATTCTCAGGTCTCGGGGTGATTCCGTGAAGGGCTAGAGCGCATCCAGCTTTGGTGTATCGCCACACACCGACATAAAAGCCCCCTGGCGCGAGCCGGGGGGACTGCGGGTAACGCGCCGTCCCGTTTGCCATCACAACCGGGCTCGCCAACAACCCACCGTCCCCACGCTGGCGCGAGGGGCTTCTATGCTCAGCCGCCACACATAACCCGAATGCGCTCTAGCGATGGTTGGCGAGAAGGCATCGCTGCCGTTCGAGACAGGCAGCAGGCGTATTTCGGCGGACAGAACTCTGGGCCTCTGCCCAGAAAATTGTCCGCTGGATCGCGAGCCAGCGAGCCTTTGGTGACCAGGCCGCCTCTCGGCGAGCTGATTCCTCGGCGACCAGCGACTGCCGTGCGGTAGCGGCTACTGCCCGTTCGTTCGTCCGCTCGTTCATGTGCCTCTCTCTCGACCTCGAACCGCCCGCTCGAGCGTTTCAATCCTGCCAGCACGCCGCAGGTTTTCCGGCAGGGCCATCTGACAGATGATCATATCCTCATCGCAGAGCCCGCGGTATGCGGCGCCACCCGCCGTGTTTCCACAGACGGCTCGCCTTGCAGCGGCCTCCCACGAACTGAGGCCATCGACTTCTCGAAACACGTCGATCGCGCCGCTCGGGCTCGTGAGGCAATAGACCGACTGCCGAGTGAGCCAGCCAGACTGCTCCGCAACAGGCCGCCACTCTGCCTCGGTGGCGCCCCACGCCGCATCGAGTGCCGCCAGCGCCGCCTCGCAGCGTTGGAGATTTGCCGGCTCGTCGCGAATCCAGAGATCAACGTCGTAGGTCAGCACCGGCTCGTGCCTGAGCAAGAAATTCATGCCCCCGATGAGCAGGGACTCCACGCCGTGGGTGTCGAAGGTTCTGAGGATATGATCGACGTCCATGCCCCGGAGTATCCCATGAGCCGTCGGTCGCACCAAGCTGCATGACATCTCACCCTGTCGCACGCATCGGCATCCTCACGGTCTCCGACCGCGCGAGCCGCGGAGAATATGCCGACGAAGGAGGGCCGGCGATCCGCGAGTATCTCGGTGAAGTGCTCACGAGCCCGTGGGAGCCACTGGAACGGATCGTTCCTGACGACCTCGAGAGAATCGTGACGGCGATTGTTGATCTCGAGGCCGCGGGGTGCTGTCTCGTCGTCACGACCGGCGGTACCGGCCCAGCACCTCGCGACGTGACACCCGAGGCCACCGAACGGGCCTGCACCAAAATGCTGCCCGGATTTGGCGAGCGGATGCGGCAGGTGTCGCTCGCGTACGTGCCAACAGCGATCCTCTCACGGCAGACGGCGGGCGTGTGTGGCCTCGCGCTCGTCGTGAATCTTCCTGGCCGACCCAAGAGTATTCGCGAATGCCTCGACGCGGTGTTTCCCGCGATTCCGTATTGCATCGACCTCATTCACACAGGCGCTGCCGACCCCCCACGGCTCGAGACCAACCCTGAGCGACTCGTCGCGTTTCGACCGAAGGGTGCGTGACACACTGTCCGGCAAACAACCAGGGGTGTTTCAGGTGTGGGTTGATCCCGTCATGAATAGAAGCCCCTCGCGCCAGCGTGGGGACAGTGGGTTGTTGGGCGAGCCCGCTCATGATGGCAACCGGGACGTTGCGCCACCCGCAGTCCCACCTGCTTGCGCAGATGGGCTTGTATGGAAGAGCTCGCGAGACCGGGAGGCTCGGGGGTGCCCGTGTCATGGAGCCGGCGTAGGAAACAAGCGCAGCCTGGAGGGCGAAGCGCCGTTTCCTCCGAGTGAGCGAAGGCCATGGAAGAGAGGCCGCATGCGGCCGAGCGATGGCCGGCGGAGTGGGAGCCGGGCTTTGCACGGCGACCTCAAGCCGGAGACGACGGCGGCGACGGCGCGACGGCATCCCGTCCGGCGA
>JBGTKO010000428.1:0-4552 GCA_041744595.1 Pirellulales bacterium | reverse complement strand
CCGCCGGACGTTCTTGTCTGACATCTCATCAATCACACCGCGGGATACCAGCCGCTCCTTCAGTTCGGCGGTCGAAAGCGGCTGCCGGGCCCCGAAGAGGATGTCGATCAGGTGGAAGACTCGCAGGATTTGTTCGTGGCGACTGAGCGAATCCATGCGGAAAATCCTGGCGTGGTTGCGAGTGGGAATGTCCCACTGTCGGCACGCGAAATCATACCTGCCGCCAGTGTGGCCCAACGAGTTTTCGAGGGACCTCAAAATTTGGCACACCCTTCATCGGGAGGGTTTCGAGGGACCAAGGTTGGCCCTTGGACGCTGTAGCTTTCGCTTCTCTTGATATCACCCACGGGAGTTCTGCCATGCGAAACCGTCCAACCGTCATACCTGTCGCAGCCCGACGCATTTCGTCAATCCAGCCGTCACAGGGTGACGCCTCGCGCCGAACGCGGCCAACCCATCGGCCACTCATCGTCGGCGCCGCCATTCTGGAGCGGCCGCGAGGAAGCCGCGGCCCGTGGTACTCCCTTGTCTCGCGAGACGGCCGGCTCTTGCCAATCGCGCCCAAGTCGCAGGAAGGTGTGCTGCAACGGGTGCGGGAAGTCGAGGATGCCGGGTTCGATTGCCGGGTCACCGCGGCACTTCTCGCGCCGGGTGATCTCGTGCCCGCTGTCACATGGCAGAGCAATCGTCGGCCGACAGGCATCGAGTTCTACGGCTGGGCGCTGCTCTACCAGCTCCCGGCCGCACGAGGAATCGCCTGCGTCGATGCCCATGACGAGTTCGACGAGCTTCCGGCGTTCTACGAATCACCGCTCGAGCTGCTCGACCGCGCGGCCTATCTCGCCGAGCGTGGGGTCGCCACGCGGCCGCTAGTCGTCGTGACACATACCGGGGATCTTGTCGGCAAGGGGGAACGTCGTAGGCGGAACCGGTTCTTTCCCGACGCTGTATGCCGCAAGCAATGCGATTATCACTGGCTCGTGTGATGTCACGCGGTTACGACTCGAGGCCACCCTGGAGTTCGAGCCACCGCTCCTCGGCAGCCGCGAGTTTCTGCGAGACCTCCTCAACGGCTGTATGAAGCCGAAGTGCCTCAGCCGGGTCGGTTGCGACGAGAAGGGCCGAATGTTTTTCCTTTTTCTCGGCGTCGAGCCGTGCGATGGCCTTCTCGAGGTTGGCAATTTCTTTGCGAGCCGAGCGATCGTCTCGTCCAGTGCCGCTTTGGGTGGCACTGCCTCCGCGTTCGCCGCGGCCACCACGAGGCGGAGGAGGGGGGCGATGCCTTCCGGCCGCCGCCTCAGCGGCATCGATCTCGCCAGTGACCTTCGCCACGTAGGTGTCGTAGTCGCCGAGGTGGTCGATGACGTGGCCATTGGTGACTTCGATCACGGTCGTGGCGACGGCTCGCATGAACGAGCGATCGTGGCTCGTGAAGATGACAGTGCCGGCGTAGTCAACGAGCGCCGCCGCAAGTGCCTCGACAGTCTCCACATCGAGGTGGTTGCCGGGCTCGTCAAGCACGAGGACGTTTGCCGTGCCAAGCAAGAGCCCCGCCATACAGAGTCGTGCTCGCTCGCCGCCGGAGAGGACGCGGACCGTCTTTTCGAGGGCCGTTCGCCGAAAGAGCATCGCGGCGGCGAGGTCAAGGATTCGCTGCTGTTTCGTCCCCGGTGCGGCGGCTCGCTCGAGGTGGTCGAGCACCGTCATTTGCTCATCGAGGCTCGTGTAGACGTGTTGAGCGTACGTGCCGATCTCGCAGCCATGGCCCCATCGGACATCGCCGGCAAGCGGCGAAAGAGAGCCGACGAGCGTGCGAAGAAATGTGGTCTTACCCTGGCCGTTGTCGCCTACGATCGCGGCCCGTGATCCGTGAATGATCTCAATCGCGATATCGTTGGCAACGGTGTGGTCGGGATAGCCGATCGCAAGGTCGCGACAACGAACGGCCGCGCCACGGCGTGGGGTGATCTCAGGGCAACGAACCGCAGCGGTCGGGGCATCGAGCGGAATCTCTTCGATCTCGAGTTTCTCGAGCTCCTTGGCTTTTGACTTGGCGCGTGAGGCGGTTGAGGCCCGCGCTCGGTTGCGAGCAATAAATTCTTCAAGGTCTCGTTTGCGGGCGAGGACGGCTGCGTTGGTGCGTTCGGCAGTCAGCCGACGCTCCTGCTGGTGCACGAGGTATTCGTCAATCGGCCCAGGGTGAATGGTGAGTTTTCCATGGGCGAGGTCGAGCGTCTGATCGCACGTGGCCTTGAGGAAGGTTCGGTCGTGAGACACGACCAGGCATGCCTCGCGGTAGCCACGCAAAAAATGTTCGAGGAGGATTTGCGTTCGGAGGTCGAGAAAATTGGTTGGCTCGTCGAGCAGGAGAAGGTTTGGCTCGTGGAGCAAAAGCGCGGCCAGCTTCACGCGGGTCTGCCAGCCACCGGAGAGCTCCTTGACGGGGCCGGTGAGCATCAACCCCTTGATCTCAAACTCGCCGGCCATTTCGCCACACTTCCACTCGGCCTGGCCGCTGTCCCGCATGAGAAACTCGAGGGCCGACTCGCCCGGCTCGAACGGGTCGTGCTGGCGGAGGTAGCCAAGCCGGAGTCTGGGGTGGCGGACAATTTTCCCCGAGTCGAGCTCTTCCTCGCCGAGGATGATCCTCAGGAGTGTGCTTTTGCCAGCGCCGTTGCGGCCGATGAAACCGATCCGGCCGTCGTCGGTGATCGTGGCGCTCGCATCATCGAGAAGCACCTGGTCGCCGTACCGCTTCGAGGCGTTCTGGATGTCGAGAAGAACGGCCATGAACGCCAAGCGTGGTAAGAGCCGATCACGGTTTCAACTGCCCGCCTGGATGGCGGGCTTTCAAGCCCAGCCTGCAGCAGGCAGGATGCCGCTGCAGGCGTGAAATCAGCGGAGGGCACGGGAGTCGAACCCGCAACCGGTTTCCCGGCACCACATTTCCAGTGTGGCCGCTAGCCATTCGCTTACCCTCCGTAAGTCACCTATTTCGCTAGACTTAGAGAGCTCAAACCAGTGGCCGGAAGCGGGCTGATCTAACGCGCCGATCTAACAGCCTACCGCAACTTTCCATGACTTGAGCCTCGGATCTAACAGGGGTGACAACCGCGGTCTCATGCATCCTGCTATCGCGGACTTGGACGCAGTATAGCCGCAGTTGCTGGGCAGTCGAAGGGTCAAAGCGGAAACCCACATCGCGGCGACCTGGGACGGATTGAGGTACGCAATCTCTTGGGTCGGAGCTACAGGGGTGGCCGGTATGCCGCGTGGCTTTCGTTGCGGCGTGAGCGATGGCTCCGCGGGCGTGGGCACCAAGCCGACATCGGACGACGAGACAGCATCGTCGTCCCCTTCGTCAGGAATATTGCTAGCACGAATCATGTGTCGTTCTGCGCGGGTTTTGCAGTTCGGGTTATGACCGTCATCCCGTGGTCGTGGGCCGGCTCAACCATCACGCAGTTCGCTCCGTGCCCTTCCGGTTTTGGGCGGCTAAGGCGAACGCGTTTCAGCGGATGTTTGTGCGGTGACCCTCCCTACTTTCGCGCCAAATGGACTAGGAGGCAAGCGTTATTCAGGCCGGATGCCGCCGTAGAATCACGCTAACTGCTATACGATGCCTGTGCCGCTCATGAAATCACGCGCGTTCCGCACGGATGCTACGCGCAACAATTGACGACCCCTCGGACGCGCAGGACGATTTGGACAGTCCGCTATCGGGATGCGGTCGTGCCCATTGAGGAATCCAGGCCATGCGACCTTCTGCTGTCAATCTCCTGGATTTCGACCGCCCCGGGATACACAAGCTGCACTGGCCTTGGAGGTCACTGACGGATCCCGAGCGGAACCTCGTCACGAACCGCAAGCTACGTGGTCATCACCTTCGATCGCTTCAGCACATCGCGAACCGTTGCAGCACTTGGGCGGCCTGGAACACGACTGGTGGTGTGCATTCGTTAATGCTCGCCGCCTCTACTCTGTCAATCGATCGGCTTACGGCATTCCTCGACGACGTGAGCACTGCGATTTGCAGCATTGGCTACGATCCAGAGGGCCGTAAGGTGCCAATCAAAGTCGAAAACGAGCAAGTAGATACCCGCTCGCGGCTCTTTGCTCTTCTCGATGCCGTCGAAGGTAATCCGCGCCGTTGTCGCTGGCCAGGCGGAGGTTGACATTGTGGCGTGGCCCGACGACCCGGAGAACGGCGTTCCGGAGTATGCGATGATAAGGCGTGATGCCACGCTCGACGAGTATGGATACGTGGCTCGCGCCCTCGGCGACGATTTCATAAAGTTGATGAAGGTCTGGGAAAGTTTGCCGAGCGACATCCGGATTCTGGCACGGCTGCGAGACGCTGCGACGCAAGCGACCCAGAAACTGAAAGATACGGTTAAGAAAATTGCCGCTTGCATCCTGTTGACGGCGGTCGAAAATGGCGACGCGGGGCGGTCGAAAACGACAGCGCTTGGTGGTGTTGATATCCCATTGTTCGTGGGGGTGTCGCGGTCCTTGTGATCCCCTCGTCAGGCCAGTGCCCGCCTCCGCCTTT
>JBGTKO010000427.1:0-10201 GCA_041744595.1 Pirellulales bacterium | reverse complement strand
GCGGCTGCAATGGCCGCTACAGACCGCGAGAGGGCTGGCTCGGGTGAATCGTTGACAAGCCGCAGCGACTCCGCCACCGCCTCGAGGAATCGTATCTGAGCGGAGAGGATCACCCGCTGGTGATCGCGCTTGCCAGGTGCCACCTTGGCCGCCGTGGTTGCTCGTGCTGCTGCCAATCGCGCGGCTCGCACCTTCCGGTATTCCGCCACGTCTGCCTCGAAGGTTGGGACGGCATCGATGCGGAGTACCCGTGCGGCTCGATGCATGTCGGTCTGCGGCGGCAGCTCGCCACACGCTGCGGCGCGGCGCACCCATCGACGCCAGTCGGCCACCGCCCTGACAACCATGTCCTCGAACGGCCGGCGGTCGGTGTCGTCTGCGAAGATCGAAACGTCTGCCGGTTCCATGTCGCGCTCCGGGGTGGCAAGGGTAAATTGGATCGTTTCATCCGATTTCGTCAAGGTGAGTCTGGCGGGGAAGTGACGACGGCCATCGTGACGGGTACGGTTTCGGTGCCGATGTTCACAGTGTGCATAGTGTGCACCCATTTTCCGCAACCTCCTCTCATGAGCAGCGCCATACAAAACTTTCACTGGAAGGGTGCACACTGTGCACACCATGCACAAAAACTCCTGGCGCTCGGGAAAAACAGCATTGGCAAGATAGGCAATCCTTGCGGCCATCCCGCCTCACGGCACCCGGCGACGGCTTCACGCGGCCACCCCGTCGTCGAATTGGCTTGCGATGAGGCCGATGCCGCGCCGAATTGTCTTGAAACGATGAGGCCCAAACGCGGGTCGTTCCTTCTCGAATCCGAGTCTTTGCATGGCCAAACCGAAGGCGGTGTGGGTGTTTGGTTTCTCGCCTCTGGCCTCACACCACGTCCGGTAGCTGTTGAACAGCGTCATGGCCACACAACTCGCGGTGGCGTCCTGGATGCAGCACTCGGCCATCCATAGCCCGATCGTGTCGTTCTCCCCCCGGTACTCGCTGGTGGCTGCCAGGACCGATTCCGGCGGTCTCAGCCCCCCCTGCGATTGCCACGCCAGGAACCCTTGCAGGCACCAATTCAGTATGCCGCTGCGCTCCGCCCTCAACTCGTCTTTCAGATTCCGGTTGTCGTTGTCGCCTTCGAATCGCCTGAGCCACGGGGTGAGCTTCAGTCGTCGCCATATCCCCTCATCGGTGCCCCTCACCACAGGCTTGTCGTTGACTGCGACGTGTAGCTTCCACGTTGGCCGGAGTTTCCACGGATGGCCGAACCGCTTCCTTGCCTGGACGGGATCGCCTCCGGTGAGAATCTTGACCGTAGCTTCACTGAAACGTGATCCGCCGTCGGCTTCAATCGCCGTTGCAAGCCGGAGCCCCGCGAGGGTTGCAAACTGGGTTTCGGCTTCTCGGCTCTTGTCACCCTTCACAAGCAGCATGTCGAACGGCGCCGGCCCCGCGTACGTTCCGAGTATCTCGCTGATGAGGATGAGGAGCGTGCTCTTGCCGTTCCGGCCCACGCCGTAGTGGAGCCACAAGGATTGTTCGGTAACATCGCCCGAGAGCGCGAGACCGCACGACCGTTGCAGGAACGCGGCCAGTTCCTCATCTCCGTTCGTCACCTCATCGATGAACTTCATCCACTTCGGGCACTCCGCCTTGTCGTCAAACTCGACTTCTGCCAAGTGAGTGATGAGGTTGTCTTGGGAATGTGGCAGCATCGCTGCCGATCGTAGATCAAGCGTGCCGTTCATGACGTTCAATAGGTAGTCGTGCTGGTCGAGTTGTAACGCGCTCACGATCACCTCGGGCTCGCTCCTTGCGAGCTTCACCGCAGCGTCGATAGCCCGAGACGACGATGCCGCCTTGACGAACGGGAAAGCGTCCTCGCGGCTCTTCTGCGGTAGGTTCGCAATGTCACGCCACAGTGAGTCTCCAACCTGCTTCGCAATGTGCTGCGGGGCCAGGCCGGCCTCGTCGTGTATCCATCGTCGGCCATCCCATGCGAGCCACGACTTCCACTCGCGCACATACCGGAGCGATCCTTTTGATTCGAGCACAAGCCGCCGGGCCAGACCGGTATCGGTGAGCGTGGATATGTCGGTGAGTGTTGCCGCGCCAGTGCTCAGAATATCTGGAACGCCAGCCGCTCGACGGGCCTTCGGTGTTTTCGTCGTGCCCGTAGCGGTCGCGGTTGCGGCTGCTGGCTCCGTAGGCCGCATAATTGCACTGTCAGTGAGTTGCTGGAGCATCGACACGAGATCGGCCGGGTCGGTGGCATCGTGGGCCTCGATCCAGTCGTAGGCGTCATCTTCCTTTTTGATGCCCTGCCATATGTCGGCGAGACGCACGATGACAACACTGAAGGCGCCGGCCTCCCTCGCGAGCTTCACCACGTCGGAGGCGTATATCTCGCCTGCCTCGTCATGGTCGGGCACGATCACTACGTTCTTGCGGGCCATCGGCGACCAGTCGGTTTTGTTGGGTGACTTAGCACCGTGGGCCGCTGTCGTTGCCGTCACCCCGATAGACCGGAGAGCGTCGGCTGCCTTTTCTCCCTCGCAGACGTAGACCGTTTCTGCTGCGATCACATCCGCGAGGTAGAGCAGCGGCCGCGGCGCAGGGAAGCCCTTGTCGCACCACGTCCGCCCGTTGTCTGGCGTTGAACACGGACGGATTTCCTTCTCCGCACCGACGGGCTCGAATCGTACTATGCCGCCGACAAGCGTACCGTCAGCCTGACGATATTCATGGAAGGTAATAGGTTCACCAAACCGACGGATCGCTGGCCGAAGGGCCTCCCGCCATGACGAGTGATAGGTGACAGTTTTGTCAGCCCGCCTGCCGGTGTGATTCTGACGCACCTGACTGGAATCGTCTGAGGCCGCAAACAGGTCGCGAGTTTGGAGCCCGAGGGCAGCCACTATCCCGTCGGTCGCGCAGCCTGCAAAACAATGGAGCAACGCGCCGCCGTTGTCGCCGCGCGTCACTGACAAGCTTGCGGTGCCCTTGCCTTCATGGGCAGGGCACTTACACGACCACCGATCGCCTGACTCCCGCGGCTCGTGGCCGCGTTCTCTGAGACGTGAGAGAACGAGCGACACAGGATCACCCACAGGAAGCCTCCTTACTTTCTTCAAGCCCCTTTTCCCCGATCGTCAGCGGCAGCCCCGGCCACAATCGACGTTTGGTCGATGCCAGCCGTCTTCCAAACCGAACCACAACCCGCGCCATTTTTGTCATGCCGGCGAGCGAGTAGTAACGCTTCGCTCGTCGCAGGTTTGAATCGATATGTCGCGCGAGCACCGGGTTTGCTTCCCGTGCGCGGCGACGTGCCACAACGATCGCGAGATCGGCTTCATGGATCACTCGCTGGCGAAGGGGTGTCATGCGTCACCTCCAGCCATCACGGCCATGAGCGTGGCCCGTCTATCGGCGATCTCGGCAGCGTCCTGCTTCTCTCGCTCGATCTCGTGGTTGAACGCCTCGACATCGATCACGCTGTTCAATGCGTCACGTAGAAGCCCCTGGAGCGTCTTCGGTGGCACGGCCTCGAGCTCGTACACGTCGTGCCCGAAGCGGCTCACGTACCGCTGGTAGTTGGAGCTTGAAGCCTTGGCCGTTTCCTGGTTCGGCGGGAGCTTCAACTCGGCTACTTGATCGTGGGAGAGCGCGGCCCTCACCGCTTTTATGCGATGCGATGGCACGTTGAAGTCGTCACGCATCGACCGAACGAAAGACTCGGCGATCGTCTCGCCATCCGGGTCATGATCCGACAGGATCACGAGCGTGAGTTTGTCTTTCCCTGATGCCTCGAACCGATTGAGAATGGCCTTCCTTGGTGGCACTGAGCAGTAGCCGCGGCCGATCGTGAGCGGCACCGTGTAGTCGGAACAGACCGGAGTGAGGATCCCGGCCAGAGTGTTTTTCTCGGCGACAACCTCGACATGGTTCGGCTGCGATTGCAGTAGGTCACGAGCGTAGCCGCGGAGGAAGTCATCTGCGGACTGGCGGACAAAATCGCCAGCCGTGTTGAAGACGTGCCATTGTGTGACCGGTCGCGTGGGATCGTGGATGGCCTCGAACGGTACGTAGCCCTCGAACCGAGCTTGCGTCAGGAGCTTGGTCAGGTCTTGGTACGACTTCTCATCGTTGCGGTACGGCTCACTCTCCCGCTTCGCCCTCGGGCTCGGTTTCGTCCACCGCATCGGCGGATCGTTCAACAACTGGTAGTGGATCGTGCGAACGCTCACGGGCCAGAAGTCGGCGAGCCCGTCGATAACGCGGATGGCCGCCTCCAGAAACGGCACGCGGCCCGGTCCGATCTTGGCGCGGCTGCGGCCGGCACCGGCATGGATCATGCGGTCACTATCCGCGTTCACGGCACGGCGGGAACGTCGCGCCCGGTCGGCCAGAAGATCAGCATGGGCTTGCTCGGGGCTCGCCTGGGTGACGACGCATTCCCGCAGCACTTCCGCGAGCGTCTTCTCCCTCGTCTCGTTTGCGACCACGAGGCGTTGAAGGAATCGCGGATCGTCCGACCGGATCGGATCGACGATCACCGGAACCGTCTCCAGGCCGATCAGCCGCGCGGCACAATGACGACGATGCCCCGACAGGATCACGCGGTCGCTCGTGACCGTCAGCGGCGTCAGGATGCCATGCTGTCGGATCGTCTCGGCGAGACGTTGGACCGCCGGATCATTCGGATCGACCGGCCGGTAGACCGTGTTGTTGACCGCGGCGGGTTTCAGGTCGCCTACGGGGAGGCGATGCACTTTGTGAGCTAGTTCACTTTTTGCGCGATGCGTCAGGTGGCCGTGGGTTTCGTCGTCATCGTCAATCGGGTACTCTTGCATGCGTTGGCCCTCCCGTGGCCATCACGCCGGTACCGGGGCCTCGTGAACCCCGGCCGGCTTTTTGTTTGGTCACTTAGGCCGCTTCATGCGGCTCTCGGCGAACTCTTCAAGCCCATCGATCGGGTAGCGGACGGCGGCTGTGGTGCCCTCGCCGAACTTGCAGAACGGCGGGCCGCTCCGTTCGGCTGCCCACCGTGACAGCGTTTGGCAGCTCACTCCGAGATACTCGGCGGCGTGCTCTCGTGACACGAACCGCTTGATGAGCGGCGACTTGTCACCGGCCGTAACTCGATTTGCCTTGACTGGCATTCCATGTCTCCTTTCGATCGTTCATGAAAGTAACAAACGCTTGTTGCTCTCAATTACGACCGAAAGGTAACGCCCGTGCGCAGTGGGTCAATGGCGCGAAGAGCGATTGTCTCACTGCCCCCCTTGTGAGAACGCGCGCGTCATGTGGCGCGATTGCGCGTTGTCTTCGCTTTTCGCTTGCGACTCATGGCGCGAGCGATCGCCCTATTCCTGCCGGGCGTCTTGGGTATGCCGAGCACGTCGTGGGTGTGAATTCGATAGACCGTCTGCCATGGAATTTGCAGTTCCTTGGCGACCTGTCTGGCGTTGAACTCCTCCCCTCTCGCCAAGGCTTGCTCGTGGCGTCGTCGAATCCGTGCGACTCTGGCTTTGTGCTGCTTTGCGATGGGGTTTTTCTTCTGATGCCGGCGGCCGTCGTCTTGTTCGATCTGCTTTCGATTACTGAACGATCGCGTGTTCATCATCGATACCTTGAACGTGCCGGCGGTGTATCCGCACAGAATCATTTTCACCGCTGCCGACTTTTGCTCTGCTGTCATCGGCGGGAGTTGAGACTGGTACTCCTCGAGTATGGGTGTGAGACATTCGAGAATCGCTTCCTCGTTGCGGCACTTCATGTAGCGGAGAAGTCGCACCGTCGTGGCAACGTGAGCCGCGTCGTCGAATTGCGGAGACTCCGGCAAATGCTTCTTCGCCTTCACTTCGGCGCCCTCCGTGCATTCGCTTCCCGCATCCGTGCTGCCACCATCTCACCCGCAGCTCTGGCCGCGGTCACGTCAGCTCTCGCATACACCGCCGTGGCATTGATCGACTTGTCGCCGATGAACCTCCCGACGGCTGAGATCGGCGCGCCTGCTTGCGTGGCCCAAGAGGCCGCGGTTCGCCTGAGATCGTGAATCCGCACACCCTCGAGCGAGGCGTGCTCTTCAACGCGATCCCATGCGTGATCACAATCTGATATGCACCGCTTGGGATCTTCCCTCATAGGGAACGCCCACGGCGACAGTGGTTTGGCATGCTTCCCCTTCCCAGCCTTCGGGGCGAGCTCGAAACGCTTCCGCAGGATCGCCACCGCATCGCCCGTGAGCGGCACAACGTGCGGCTCCTGGTTCTTCGTGAGCGGGATAGACCACGTGGCTCCATCGTCGCGCAGGTCAAGGTGAGCCCACCGCATCTCGCGGAGGTTGGATAGCCTCACGCCCGTGAGGATCAGGAGCGGCCAGAAGTCTCGCCACGGGTCTGGCTCCGTCGCAGCGTAGGCCAGCACCCTTGAGGCTTCCTCGGTCGTGAGCCACCGCTCCCTCGAGGCTACCGAATACTTGCGGATCGTGCGGCCAGTGATCGGGTCGAGGGTAGGGTTCGGTTTGTTCCAGTTGCCGGTACGGGCCGCGTGGACAAACAGATTCGAGACGACTTGAAGCAACCGGTTTGCCGTCACCGGTCGGTCCCGCATCTTCTTGTGGATCGCCTGAACGTCCTTGGCCAAGGCGTGAAGGCTCTTCGTGCCGTAGGGTTTCTTGATGTGGGTGACGTAGAGCCCCTGGTAGCTCTCCAGTGTGCTGGCTGCGGTTCGCTTGCGGCCGGCGATGAACTCCCCACTCATCGCGTCAGCCATGTAGCTGTCCCATGCCTGCGCCACCGTGGGGCCATCGGTGCGAACGCGGATCGGAGCGGCCGCTGCCTCCCGTACCCCTGCTGCGAGCTGTCGTGCCTTCTCACGGGCCTTCGACACCCGCATGGCCGTCGCGTCGCCTATCCTCGTCTCGACCTTCCTGCCGCCCACCTTGGCGATGCGGTAGAACGTCGCGCCCCTGAGACCCACGACAAGATGCAGGCCGTTGGGGCATCCGTCGTCACGCCAGACACGGCGACCGTTGGCCTTCGTCTGGGCGCTGCCATCGCGGACCAGGCGGATGGCCTGCTCAATCCTCGTTTCGGTGAACCCGAACGCTCGGCTCTCTTCGATCGCCATACCCTGCTGCCCCCACTCTGCCCCCACCGTTCTGCCCCCACCGCCAAGGTGAGTCACGGCGAGAGAACATGAGAATTACCGGGAGTTTATAGGAATCGTTCCGTTCCTACAAATAAGGGTTTTTCGCGCTGTCGAGAATCGCGAAAGTACCGCGTTTTTCAGAGTGAAAACGCTTTAGGGGAGGGGGGAGGCTGGGAAGTTTCCAGTGTGGCCGCTAGCTATTCGCTTACCCTCCAGAATGACGATCATGAATATAGCCTCGGGCTGACGAACCGTCACGGTTCACTGCTCGGACTGCGGTGGGGCATGCCGGGAGACGGTGTTCTCGTCACCGAGCCACTGGCGTCTCACGGACTCCCTTGATCTCCTCAATCAGCCACGTCGTGAATCCGAGGATCGAGTGTGGATCCGACTCTGGTCCCACCGGTCGGCCCCGGCCGGTGGCGTGCGGAAACGTGTTGAGCGAGTAGTGCATCCGCGGATGCCGCTTCGGCAGGCCAGCAGCCCAATATGCCTTCAGCCAGTCCCGTTCGATGAACGGACTGTAGCGATCGGACGATTTCCACTCGATCGGGCCAAAGTAAAAAATGTATTCCTTGCCGCGGTCGAGCGTCCACCGAGCGCCGCGGACGACCTTGTCGGGCCTGACCCATCCTGTCTCCAGTGGCCAGTGTCGGTTGAATTGATGGACCTCAAGGCAGACGCCATCCATCGCGTCGATGATTGGATGGGCTCGCTCGTCGTCGGCAAAAAACGACGGCTCCTGGACCATCTGGATCAGCTTGTAAGTGCCGTGCTTCAGAAGACCCAGTTTGTGGGCGTCACGAAAGAGTTGCCGAATATTGGAAACATCTTTCGAAAAAAGGATCCGTGTGTCTTCCTGGAAGGGCCCAGGTGTAGCATCCGGGTATCCGTGATGGATGAGGAGGTCGTACTCGCGGCACACGAGAATGTGTTCGATCTCGCCGCCGGACGCTTCCCACGTGCGAATCTGACCGACAAGCGGGCTGGCGTGTGGATCAAGGCTGTCGCCTCGTGCGTCGCTTCCCCAGTAGTACTCAAAGAACCCCCGTTTTGTGTTGAAGTCACCACCCGTCCACTGCGAGACAATGTCGAGGTGCTTGGCCACAAAGGGGTACGTGCCCTGCGCCTGCTCAAACGTCGGCATGCCAGTCCATGGCCCACCGTGATTGGACTTCAGGTCAACCTCGGTGCGGGGCAGCGGACGCAGCCCCACGAGGCCATGTTCTGCGGTGGCAGCCGGTGCCTCGGCCGCGATGCCAGATGCCGTGACCAAAAACGCGACGAGGCATGCGAGCACTGCGCTGCGGCACGTGACAACGTTCATACGGGAGAATGAAGCCTCATTGATCATGATGTTTTCCTTCTGTGGGATCAGCTTCCGGCCGAGCGAGCCGCAGCAGAACATGTGCTCCCTACGCGGTCACGACAAAGTGCTGCTGGACGGTGTCGATCGTAATCGAACCAGCGGCGGCGTACGGATCGAAAAGACTGCGGAGTTCGTCTTCTGGAAGGAGCGGGTAATAGTCGCCGAGGAGGAAGCGGAGAATGCGGGAGCGGTTTTCCGACGAGTCGGGAAACGCAAGTCGATAGCTTACGATGTGAGTCGTCGCTGGGATGCCATGCGTATCGAAGACCGCTGCGACGGACTCGGCTGTGTGGTATGGGACCGAGCAGCCAAGCATCGCGAAAGCCGGGCAGATACGCGGCGAGCCCCTGCTCGAGTTCCGTCGAGCGCTGCTCGAAGAAGGCGTAGTCGTCACGAATCGGTCCAAAGTCTTTGGATGTCGTGGCGTTTGCCATGGCGGAAGTCCGGTTCGAGATGGCGTGTATCCGATGATCAGTACGGGCGGTAGAGTTTAAGTTCTTTTCTGCCAACCGACTTCACCTCAACATCATGACGCCACCAACCTCAGCAGCGGCCATCTCCGACGACGAGCTCATCGGTGCTGTACTGGCCGCGGGCTATCGTGTCCTCGCACGAATTGGCGAGGGCGGCATGGGGGTGGTCTACCGCGTGTGGGACCACAGCCTCGACCGCTACGCTGTTGTCAAGGTGCCCCAGCAAACCTCAATCGTCCATCCCGGTATCGGGCCGCGATTCGAGCGCGAGATGGAGGCGATGCGGCGGATGCGGCATCCCGCCGTCGTGCCGGTGATCGACTTCGGCAGTCATGACGGTTTGCCTTACGCCGTGATGCCCTACCTCGCAGGCGGCAGCCTTACCCGCCGCCGGACATGTCGCGACGGACAGCCAGTCCCGGCTCGATCAGCCACGCTCCATCACTGGCTACCGACGATCGCCGATGCACTCGACCATGTCCACGCGGCAGGGTTTTTGCACCGCGACGTCAAGCCCGACAACATCCTCTTCGACGGGCAGGGGAGGGCCGTCCTCGCCGATTTCGGCATCGCGACTTTTGCCTGTTCTGTTGTTCGGGCAATCGATAGAACCCGAGAAACCATGACCACACCAAGCCCCGGTCTCACCGCCGCGGGCCAGATCATCGGCACGCCCGAATACGTCGCGCCCGAGCTTGTCCTCGGGGCGGCCGCCGATGGCCGGGCCGATCAGTACGCACTTGCCGCTGTCGTTCACGAGATCCTGGCCGGCCAACCTCCGATCCGTGGAACCTCTCCGGCCGATACCCTCGCGGCCCAGGTCTATCAGTTGCCGCGCCGGCTGGCGGAGATTCGTCCCGAACTGCCGGCGAGCCTCTGCGACGCAGTCCTCCGCGGCCTCGCAAAGGAGCCTGCGGAACGGTTCGACTCGTGTCACGAGTTTGCGGCATTCGTGCTCCTTCACGTGACGGATGAGCCCGTGCCACCACCGCGGTTGGCGTGTCCCTTGTGTGATCGCATGATGTCTACCCCGCGCGAGTGGGCCGGACGAAATGGCCGCTGCCCGGGCTGCCGGGCTGTTCTCCATGTCGCCGAGGACATGCAGTCGGTGGTGGCGCCGGGCGAGCGGCTGGCCCCGGCGCGTCGGCGGTAACCGGTGCTGCCGCAGACGCGGCTACAGCATGAACACGAACCGCTGCTCGCCGATCTC
>JBGTKO010000426.1:0-4026 GCA_041744595.1 Pirellulales bacterium | reverse complement strand
GCCGCTGCCTTCCCGCGCGCGGCTGCAAGGATGTCTGCTGTGGAAGGCTTGCCGGAAGCGGCCGCCTTGGGTGCCGGCTTCGCCGTGGCGGCCTTCGCGGGTGCCGCAGCCTTGGGTTTGCTCTCAGCCGGCTTCGGCAGCGGTTTGGGAACGATCTTCAGATACGTCGGGTCGATGTCATACCAGCCGATGTTGTTGTACTGGTCAAACTCGACCAGGCAGCGGCCATTCATGTTGACCGTCTTCACGATCCCCGTCGCTGCGGCAAACCGGGCGAGCTCCGGGGCGGGTGAATCGATCACGACATACTTGTCGGTCCACTCGTTCTTGAGTCGATCAATGACGTCAAACATAGGCGGCGGCAACTGCGGGAAAGTGGTCCTGGAACGTAGAATGTGATCGATCGCCGCTGCCGCCGCAAGCCTTCCTCATCCGCCCGCAGCCGCGCCGCCGGTAGAGGGTAACTCGAGGGCTCGCGGACCGTCTGGGCCGACGGTGTAGCTCCACAAGACCGTTGCCGGCGGATCAGGCGGGTGTCCTGGCGGCTCAATCTGAGTCGCAACGCCCTCGGTGTCGTTGTAGCTCGAGCCAATCCAACCGGCCGTCGAGTGAATGCGGCAGGCAGCCTCGAAGAGGAGCGTGTCAGCCTGCACAGGGTGGACAGTCACGCAGAGCGAGAAGTGCGACCGGCCCGCGAGTCCAAGCCCGAGCACGGCAGTCCTGCCCGCGACCTCCACAAGTGACACCTCCGTCAGGACCGGCGAGGCTGGCCACCGTGGATCACTGTTTGGGCCAGCGGATCCCTCGACGGACCTCCACGCGCGGCCGCCGGAAGTCCGGACCTCATGCCGCCAGCGGTCACTATTCCAGATGAACTCCAAGACGGTCATGCCGGCGGCAAGGCGGACGAGCGTTGATACTGCTGAAGAGCCCTCGGCGGGTTTCATCGAAGTCGCACTCCTGCATGAAGCATCCGCGAAGGGTTGCCCGTGTCATGGAGCCGGCGTAGGAAACAAGCGGAGCCACGATGGCGGAGCGCGGTTTCCTCCGAGTGAGCGACGGGCACGATGCCCGTAGCGAACGTCCGGCGACATGGCACGGGCAACCCTGAGCCGCGGTCAGCGTGTTTTCAAGGATGGCCGCCCGGCCTTGTTTTGCCAGGTAGCATACTTGCTGATCGTCATCCGACGGTCCGGGAGCCATTCATGGAACCGTATCGCTCACTTGGCTGGCCGATTCTCCTCGGCGTCGTGCTCATCGTGTCGGTCGTGGCCCTTACGGTGGGCTGGGTGCTGGTGAGCATCACGGCCGCCCTGGGTTCGCAGAACGCCGCCTTCTTCTGGGCCGTGTTTGGCGTCGGGGTGGCGCTTCTGGTCACCGTCCTTGCCGGGGTCATCGTGTACCTGGCCCTAACAGTGAAAGCGATCGCACTGTCGCGGCGGCAGAGCAACTTCATCGACAGCGTCACTCACGAGCTCAAGAGCCCGCTCGCCTCGCTCAAGCTCTATCTCCAGACGCTCACGCACCGCGCGGTGCCGCAAGAGCAGCAGACCAACTTCCACCGCTTCATGCTCCAGGACGTGGAGCGACTCGATGGCCTCATCGATCACTTGCTCGACGCTGCCCGCACGCTCAACCGTCGGCCTCGCGATGGCGCCGGAGTGACGCCGATCGGGCCGGTGCTCGAACAGGTCCGGGCGGCGGTCGTGCAGCGGTATGCCGTGCCGGATGAAGCAGTGCGGCTTGTCTGTGAGCCTGGACTTTTGGTGAAGGGACCGGAGACCGAAGTGGAGATCGTGTTTCGGAACGTGATAGACAACGCCGTGAAGTACTCGCTTCCCGAACCGCATGTGGAGGTTACAGCCACAGCAGATCGTGGGCAGGTCATCGTGCGGGTCGCCGACAACGGGCCTGGCATTCCACCCGCCAAACGCCAAGCGGTGTTCAGGCGATTCGTGCGGCTCGGCAGCGAGCTCGAGCGGAGCACGCCGGGCACTGGGCTTGGCCTCTTTCTCGTGCGGTCGCTCGTCAGCCAGATGCGAGGCAAGGTGACGGCCAAGGGACGACTCACCCAACGCGGCAGCGTTTTTGAAGTCGAATTGCCAGCGGCCACGTGACAATGCGGTTTTTCGGTGTCAACGTCGATCGGTTGAATCGCCGCGGTTGAGCTACCAGCCGCCGTGTGAAGGCTGCCCCTTTTTCTGGGAGGTCGCATGGCCATAATCGCGACCATGAAAGAAACCCCCGCCCCTCCGTGCCCTCCTGACCGTGTCTCGATTCATCGGGTGCTTGTCAGTGTGTTTGACAAGACGGGGCTTGATCGATTGGCCCGCGGGCTTGCGGCAGCGGGTGTCGAGGTCGTGAGTACCGGTGGCACGGCCAGAGCCCTTGCCAGCCACGGCCTGGCTGTCACCGACATTTCGACCGTAACGGGGTTTCCCGAGATACTCGATGGCCGCGTCAAGACGCTCCATCCGAATGTTTTTGCGGGGATTCTCGCCCGGAGCGATCGTGCCGATGACTTGGCAGTATTGGCCGAACATGGCATCGGCCGCTTTGATGCAGTCGTTGTCAATCTCTACGCCTTCGAGGAGGCGATCGCACGCTCCGACTGCCAGCCCCACGAGGCGATCGAGCTGATCGACATCGGTGGTCCAAGCTTGGTTCGAGCCGCCGCGAAGAATCACGCCTTCACCGCGATCGTTTCGGGCCCTGAGCAGTACGACGATTTTGTCGCAGCCATCAGTGAGGGCGGTACGACACTTGCCCAGCGAAGACTGTTTGCGGCCCGAGCGTTTGAGCGAACGGCCGCCTACGACGCGGTGATTGCCCGCTGGATGGCCCGTCACGCAGGACTCGTGGCTGGAAACGATGGCAAGCCGCTCCCTGCCGCTGGAGCGCACGACGATGATCCGCCACTGCCCATGCGGATGTCGCTCGAGATCGAACAGCGTCTCTCACTTCGGTATGGCGAAAACCCGCACCAGTCGGCGGCCCTCTTCGCGCCGGTGGGTACCCATCGCGGCCTGGCCGGCCTGCGGCAGCTTGGCGGCAAGGAACTTTCCTACAACAACCTCCTCGACCTCGACGCGGCCACACGCCTCGCAGGGCTCCTTCAGGATCCTGGCGCCGTTGTCATCAAACACACCAATCCCTGTGGGGCGTCTGCCGCGGCAACGCTCTCCGAGGCGGTCGCCGCCGCGATGTCGGCCGATCCCACGAGTGCGTTTGGGTCGATCGTGGCGGTCAACCGCACGTTTGATCTGGCCTGTGCAGACGTACTCACGGCGCCGGGACTCTTCGTGGAAGTGATCGCCGCGCCGGCCTTCGATCCGGCCGCGATTTCCCTCCTGACCACCAAGCCCACCTGGAAGGCAAGCGTCCGTCTGGTCGAAATGCCCGCGGGTGATCCGTGGGAGCCGACCGCGGGGCTCGAGCTTCGCAGCGTGGCAGGCGCGTTTCTGGCCCAGCGGCCCGATGAGATTTGCGACGATCCTGCCACCTGGCGGGTCGCCACGAAAGTGCCACCGCCGGCCGACCTTACCCCAGCCCTCGACTTCGCCTTCACGGTCGTGCGACGGCTGACGAGCAATGCGATCGCCGTCTGTCAGGGAACGAACCTCGTGGGCGCGGGCACCGGGCAGACGAGCCGCGTCGATGCGGTGCGACTCGCCCTCGAGAAGGCAGGGGATCGCGCCCGCGGTGGCGTCCTGGCCTCTGACGCCTTCTTTCCGTTCCCCGATTCGATCGAGCTGATCGCCAGGGCGGGCATTGCCGCGGTCGTGCAGCCGGGCGGCTCCAAGCGCGATGCCGAGGTCATTGCCGCGGCCGATGCGGCAGGGATCCCAATGGTGTTGACGTCGCGCCGTCACTTTCGGCATTGAAGTCACGATTGGCGTGGGTTCGGGGTCGCCCGTGCCATTTCGCCGGACGTGAGCGACGGGCATCGTGCCCTTCGCTCACTCGGAGGAAACTTCGCTCCGCCCTCCAGGCTGCGCTTGTTTCCTACGCCGGTTTCATGGCACG
>JBGTKO010000425.1:0-8845 GCA_041744595.1 Pirellulales bacterium | reverse complement strand
GAGGGGTTACTCAGGCATTGACGGCGGGTTCTTCGGCTCTGGGGAGCCCCAGCAAGAGGTAACACTGACCAAGCCCTTCTACCTCGGTGTGTACGAGGTGACCAATGCGCAGTGGAAACGCGTCATGGGGAAGGTGCCGAGGGGGCGGAAGAATGACGACCACCCGGTGGAGAACGTGACTTGGAACGATGCGGTTGAGTTCTGCCGGAAGCTTTCGGCGCTGCCTGAGGAGCAGGAGGCAGGTCGTGAATACCGACTTCCAACCGAAGCAGAGTGGGAATATGCGTGCCGGGCGGGCACAATCACGGCGTTTTCCTTCGGAGATGATGAGTCGCGGCTTGGGGAACATGCTTGGTTTCGTGACAACTCCGATGGCAAGTGCCATCCAGTGGGGCAGAAGAAGCCGAATCCGTGGGGCTTGTATGACATGCACGGTAACGTTCAGGAATGGTGCAGTGACTGGTATGACGACTATCCCAAGGGGGCTGTGCCGGACCCGCTGGACTCGTCCCTGGTGGCCCGGGGCGGGTGCTGGAGCTCCGCCGCCAGGCACTGCCGGTCGGCGCTCCGGCTCAGGTTCGTCCCGTCGGACCGGTACGACTACTTGGGCTTCCGCCTGGCCCTGAGTCTGTCTGGATCAAATCCGCCGGAGGGGGGAAGTGAACGGAGCGAGGCGAGCGACCTGAAAAATCCCCGATGGCCCTCGGACATGCAGACGGAACGCGGGATCGAACCAGTCCCCTGAAGTTCTTTATTTCATAGCTGGCATTGTGGACATGCGTACCGTATTTTGATGTGCTCTCGGTCGGCGCTCGATGAATCGCAGCCGTGTCGAAAGTCCATGCCGCCCAAGACAAGCCGCGACTTTCTGAAGGTGGCCGAGCAACGCTTGAACGCTGCCGAGGCAATCTTTGCCGCCGACCTCACGCTCGACGCGCACTACGTTGCTGGTTACGCCGTCGAATGCTCGCTCAAGGCGCTCATTCTCGAGAGAACGGATCTGCCCTTTCGATCAGAGACATGCTGCCGAATCTCGTCCGGGGCTACAATGCACAAAGTTGAGACGCTGCTCCGGGAGCTTCGAACACTTGGCGTCGTCTCGACACCGGCATTGGCCAGGCGGATGCGACGTTTCGACTGGACGACGGATTTACGGTACGAGACGGGGCGACGGAGTCGGGGAGAGACGAAGGGAATGCTTCGGACATGCATGGAAGTCCGTGAATGGGTGAAAGGACAATTGGCGTGACGGCGACACACATGACGAACTGGGAAAGCAAACGGACAGACGAGTCTCGGATGGTCGAACGTGTGCTTCACGCGGCCGGCTTCGAGCGAGTGGACGCGTATCGATATAATGCAGCATCGCTTCGTGTGCGAGTCGTGGACTCGCGTTTCGAGTCGCTCCCGCGGGACGAGCGAGACACGATCGTGGAACCCTTCATCGACCAGCTTCCGGCTGTCACGCAGTCAGACATCGTGACACTCGTCTTGTTGGCACCCTCGGAGTTCGAGCAGGCAAGCACGACGTTTCGTGAAAGCATGCTCAACAGCGAGTTCGAGAATCCTTCCCCTTCCATGTTGTAGGTCTGCCCCGGTGAGTGGCCGCACGCGTGAATCCATTTTCCAACTGCCAGGAGTCGCGAACCCACGCCATACGAAGAGCGGCCGACGGGGCACCTACTGCACCTGGGTGTCACTGGCACCGCTGTCATGGACCGACTCGGTTGTCGGTATGAGCCGGACCTCGTAGCCCCGTTGGACGAGCCAGTTCTTTGCCGTCAGATACTCCTCGAAGGAATCGGGGAAAATGACGAGGCACGCATACCATTTGGACGGTGGGAAGGAAGCTGTCACCCGACGAAGACCGGCTTCGCGACTCTCCTCAGAGGAGAGATCGACCCCTGCGTGGGGCTTCGCCTCCGCGACATTGGCCAGAAGCCCTGGTGTCAGCAGGAAATCGGCCTCATTGACCACCAGATTGCCATCACGAAGCTCTTTCATGAGATAGAGCCTGCCGTACTTGAGCATCATGGCAAACTCCAGTTTCGTCGTCGCACGCATTCGCGGAGCCCGGCCCGTCGTGGCCACGGTGGCCCGCGTCGCGGCATCGTCGCGAATCTTGATCGCCGATGTGACCAGGGTGTCGCGGGCCTTCACCGCGTCGGCGAGACGCTTTCGTGCCTCTTCCGCATCCGCGGCGAGCTTCTTTCGCGTGCGTGCGTCGTCAGCCTTGGCCGCTTCGGCCCGGGCGGCAGAGGCTTGCTCCCGAGCCACCTTGGTCAGCAATTCCGTGCGACGAGTCTCGGCCTCGCGAGCACGTTGCTCGGTTGCCTCCATCGAGGCAATGAGCTCGGCCGCATGCGGTACGGCAAGCAGCCCTGCGGCCCGCCTCGCCTGCTGAGCCTGGGCCTCGAGTGATTCGAGATCCCGAGCGGCGTTCTCGGCACGCGTTTCGAGCCTCACGAGATCGGCCGCCGACACCGCGGGGGTCGGCTCCGCGGGGGCATCCTCGGTCTTGCGTCGCGTCTGCGTGAGCATGAGCGACACCAGCATGGCCAGAAACAACACACCGCCGAAGGTGTTGCAGATGGTGTCGAGGAGCAGTTCGAGACTGCTTTCACTCGCTTTGCGACGCCCTGCCATCGGTACGCTAGCTCCCTTTGCCGAGGGCCACCGGCATCGACTCACCGACCAGTTCACTGCCAACCTCGAGGCCGGCGGCCTTCACCTTCTCGAGCACCGTGTCGTAATGCCGCACGCCAGAGGGGCGAAGGATGATGACGACATACTCCGACTTGGCATCGAGGCTGCCGAGCCATCGGTCGAATGTCCTGCCAGCGGTCGGAAAACGACGGAGCTCACCAGAGCCCTCGAGGACCGCGAGGCCATCACCCTTGACATCGAGGAGGCGGGGCTGGAGCGACGAATCCGAGGCCGGATTGAACACCAACGTTGGCGTGGTTGGGACCGGCGGCGCATCCTTGGCCACCTTCTGCCTGTCTCGCTCAGCGCGGTTGCTCGCCTCGATCGCTGCCGCACGGGCATTCATCGCTTCGATGTGGGCTGGATTGTCCCTCGGCTGCGACGACTGCTCGCTGACGAATTCTGCCTCGACCCGTCGCCTGGCTGATGCCGCCGCCCGAACCTGGCTTTCGAGGAGGCTAATTTCTTCGGCAAGTCTGGCGGCATGCTCGGCTGCCTCCTGCTCGCGGAGGCGGGTGTCCTGTTCGGAAAAAGAAGCCGAGCCCTTGGCGTCTGCCTGGAGGCCCGCGACTTCGGCCCGCATCGCCTCGGCTTGGCGTTCCATGCGATCGACACTGCCGCGAAGGTCCCTGGCCACCTTCCGATCCTCGGAGGCCATGCCCCGCTGCTGCGATCGCATGGCCAGCTCGAGTGTCAGGATGAGCACGATGAGAATCATGATCGCGGTGACACTCGTGATGATGTCTTGAAACGAGAACAGCGAAATGGCGGCTCCCGTGGCTCGACCGCGACGCGACATCGTTCACCTCGTCGCGTTCTGGGGAAGGATCCGGAGCCTTCCGACCACGTATCGAAGACCGTAGTCCATGGCCTCGTCGAGGAATTCCTCCTCGTTCTTCCGAAGGACGGTGATCAGAAGCTGGATCACCAAAGCGGCCACGAGTGCCTCGAGTGTGGTCTCGAATGCAGTTGCAAGCCCTCCGGTAACTCCTTTCAGTGCCTCGGAAATCTGCTCCACGTCGCTCCCCGAGCCGAGAACACCGCTGAACTGGCCAATCGCGCTCGAGAGGCCGAGAACCGTTCCGATGAACCCGAGCACCGGGATCGCCCACACGAATCCCTGGACAAGCGAGTAACTCGTCTCGGTGGTGGACTCATCCTGTGCGGCCTGTGACCGGAGAATCTCATCGACATCGGTCACCCGACCGAGATTTCGGAGGTTCGAGAGCGCGACGACGATCCGATTGAACAGGATGAAGTTTCGCGGATCGTCCACAGTGGCATACACCTTCGAGAGCACCTGATCGACGGTGGTCGCCGAAAGGACAAAGGCCGGGTCGTCGGGCATCACATGGTGCTCGAGCGCCCGCCGCTGAAACCTGAGCTTTTGCCATTTCACGAACAGGATCGCCAGCGACCAGCAGGAGAGAAACACGATCGCGTAGGGCGTGGGCCCTCGTTCCATGAACATCGCCGAGATCACGCTGTCCGGAAAGGGAATCAGGCAGGCATAAAAACCGATCGTCAAGAGAATCCCGAGGATGCAGGTGAGCACGTTGTTCGTTCTCGTGAACCGTCCTCCCGGAAAGCCGATCCGGCGCTCGAAGTCTTTTCGAGACCAGTCGAGCACGGGCCGTTCCTCACGGGCACGGACATTGTCATCAGGCCAGCTTGCCACGGTCACGGTGTTCCTCTCTTTCGTTGGCCCTCTGGACGGGAGAGCGCCTCGAGTCTTGTTACCAATGCATCGAGCGTCGCAAGCGACTCCGCCGGGATCCGGGTGTTTACCGCGGCAGTCGGCATCCCCTCGACTCTCTCGGCCATGGCGACATTCCGGAGCGCAGCGGTGTCTGACAGGAGCAGCTTGGCGTCTTCTGGGCCGCTCATGTCGGCCAGTTGGTCTTGGATTCGAGAGAGTCGGGAATCGAAGGCTTGCTGCGCCCATGTCGCGAGGGTTCGCTCGTGGCCGGCAAGTCTGGCCTCGGCCTTGGCGAGCTCATCCTCTTCCTCTTGAAATCGCTGCCGCGAAGGAGGCGAGAGAGTCACGGCCTCTGTCCCATCGCCCCGTCGATCAGGAAAACCACCGGAGCGTCGGCAATCGGCCAGAATCCTGGCGGCTGCCGCAAACGTCGTTGGCCACTCCTCGAGCCATCGGTCCTCGCCCGCCGAGCGACGTTCGGCCACGTCGGCAGCCAAGTCATCGAGGGTTTCACCGAGATCCGCCAGTTTCCGCTTGAACGTATCCCCTCGTTTTTTCTCGGCGGTAATCCCTTCCTCGATGTCACTCACCAGTTCCGAGACCCGTGGGTCACCACCATACCGGCTTGCAACCTCATCAAGCGAGGATGGACGATCGACATGGAGTCCTCCACGTGCCTCGGCGACCCGCCGCTCGAGCGCCTCGATCGCCTGGGAGTACTCGCCTTGTTTCCACGCGAGCCAGCCGATCGTGGCGGTGACCACCGCGACGGCGGCGACGGTGCCCACGGCTGCCACCACCCAGAATCGGCGGCGAAGCTGCTCGCCAGCCTCGATCGCATTGGCTCCACGCTGAACCCTCTCCCGGAGGAGGATCGGGATCGAGAGCTCAGGAAATTCCTGACAGGCTGCTCGGGCGATGACGTCACTCCGCTGGAGCTCGGCAAGCCACTTCGATTCACCACCTTTTTCGGGAGGGTGATCGCAGAGGTATTCGAGACGCTGGCAGGCTGCCTCAAAATCCCGTTTCGTCGCGAGCGCCGCCGCCTGCCGCACGATAAGGGCCAAATCGTCCGAGAGGCGATCAAGAGTCTCCCTCGCCACCGAGTCGAGGCCGCGGGACTGCACCAGCTTCAGCATGGCAGGCTGCGGTGTGATCGCTCGTGTCAACTCGTCAGACCGCTTGCTGAGCGCGACGAGCCGCTGCCGCCATGACTCACTTGTGTCGATGTCCCGCGGAGTCATCTGCCCCTTGGCGTTCATCATGTGAGCGACCTTGGCTGCGATCGCGTTGGCCTCGGATGCGTTCGCCATCAGTTCCCGTGCCTGGACTGCTCCAGAGGTCAGTGAAGCAAGATCGGCTGGCGGACGGTGGTCCCAATCCGTATCTGCCAACTCCTCCGCGATTGCCCCGAGGGCCTCGATGTCGCCCGCTTTGACAGCGCGAGGAACAGTGAGCTGGATTTCGCGAATCCGAGCCTCCTCGTGCGCCGTGAGCGACTCGATCCAAACCGGGCTCGCTGGATCAGCAGCCCGAAGACGCCGAAGGATGCTCAGTCGCTCGCGAAGGGCCGCCCGCTCGAGGGCCAGCCGTCGCAGCTTCGCGAGATCATCGGTGAGCATGCTTGGTTCATCGACGACCGCTGCCAAGTGCTCGGCCGCGTCGAGGTTCACCGGCGGTGGAGGCTGGAGCCCGCGCTCGAGAAGCCAGCCGTGGAGGGCAAGCCACTGACGACAGGATCGGACGTCGAGGAGGCGGGCGGCCGCGATCACCTCGGAGTCATGCATCGTCAGGGCCTCGTCTCGAAGGCCAGCCAGCAGCATTTCGTCGATCTCGGCAAGAGACTGGTTCACCTCTGCGACAGACGTCACAAGCTCCGGAAGCTGACTGACGAGCTTCCCAGCATCGTTTCGAGCAAGCGCTGCGTTGATTTCGCCGGCAAGCGACTTGATTTCGTTGAGGCGGCCGCGGGTGATGGCTGGCATGGTCAGGCTTCCGTCAAGCGGTGGCGACGAGACCCGGCACAGTGGCGGCCAAAGCTGTGAGAATCGGAACCTCGACCCACATCGGGTCGAGCGACCCTGCCGTAAAGCCGAGTCGGCCACCTGGCCCGAGCGTTGGGGCGGCTCCCGTGGCGCTCACTGGCACGTAGTGGATGAGTCGCGGCTCGATGAAGCTCTCGGCCGTGGTGACGATGGTCGGGGCATGTTGGAGAAGAAGGCCTCGGACGGCCGCGGAGACCTTGTCGATGACCGACATCCGTAGTCGCGCCGGGCCTCGCTCATCGATCGCTGTCCACGGATCAGCGAGCCGTTTTCCTGTGGCGAGCTTCTGCCAGGCGTCATACTTCGTCACCACGATCACGAGTGGACACTGGTGCCGGGCGGCGGTAGGGAGCCCATGGTAGAGGCGAATTCGTCGAGCCACCTCGGCGAGCATCACGTCCTGCCGGTAGACGACCCCGCCGCTCAGTTGGGCGTCAGCAGAGGGAGCCGAACCTCCACCGAGAGCCCGTCGGAAGGCCGTCTCTTGAAGGGGATCGAACACATAGAAGAGGCATTCCGATCGTGCAAGGTGCTGCGTGACGGGATTGGAAGGGTGATCCTGGCCAGCTTCGAAACTTTCGCCGGCGTTGTCGTAGAGGCAGAGGGTGCGAGCGACGGAAGCCGGATCGTCCACCTTCGCGTGGCCAGCCGCCGGACTTACCTGAAAAAAGTGCGGCTGGGGGAACGAGAGCGTCATGGTTCCGAAATCGACCGACCTGTAGCGTTCGCCTGAAACGTCTGTCTTTGGAAGTGCCACCCAACCGTCACCGGGCGCGTCGTCGAAGAGGGTGTTTTCGTAGTGATGGAGAGCTGCGTTCGCACGCGGGTCGGCATCGCTGAAGCTGATGGCGAACGAGCGGGGCAGCGTCCGCCGGAGACGGTGAGTCATCGCCGCAAGGAGATACGACTTCCCGCTCGACGGCGAACCGAAGACCGACGCGAAGAGCGTGGGGCTCTCGAGGAGTGGCCGCGGAACCTCCAGATGACAACGAGGACAAGCCGTCTCGGTACAAAACCCCCCACGCGGATCGATGGCCCGCCCGTCAGGATGAAACCGCGAAGGCAGAAATCGCTGCGGTGAACTGGCCCCGAGCCGCCGGTCGCCGAAGAGGGATGGTTCCGTGGCGACATAGCGGACCTGCTCCGGCTGAAATCTCTCCCAGCAGTTCGGGCAGACAACTTCGGGAACGAGTTGTGTTGTTGCCATGGTTTGCAAAACGGGCATTCACCGAAACTCGTTGGGCTTGTCGCGATCGATCCTTCGGCCACCAGGCACCGCTTGCTCGCAGTCCCGACAAAGCGCGATGGCTTCCGCCAGTTGTGCTCGCAGGGAGGGATCGCGTCGGGATGCTTCATGGAGGAGCGAAACGGCCTCTGACGCCTGAGTGAGCGCCCGCGCGGGGCTTCCGCGTTCGAGTTGGCGGCGGGCATCGGTAAGTTTTTTCGTGGCCTCTTTGGCCGCCTTGGCAGGATCAGCGCGGTCTGGACCACCGGGGAGGCTGGCAGGCTGCGCTGCCACAGGCGGCAGTTCGGGGAACCCAGCGTCGGGCAGCCGTGGAGCAGAATCGCCCCCTGGTTGGCGGGGACTTCGTGCCTCAGTCGGCTTCGGAATGCTCGGCTGGACTTCGGCATCGGCCTGCGGCGTTTGCGAAGGTTCGCCTCCCTCGCCATTTTGGGCCAGATCCTCGGTCGGCGGTCCGATCGGACCGCTGGAAAACTCAGTGCCGGGCCAGAGACAGAGAATAGCGCCCCCCCCCGGCCTCCGTGGCCGCCGCCAGCCGGCCGAAGAATTCTCGCTGGGCCACACGTGGGCGTTCGCCGTCTGCATCCTCAAACCAGTCGAGCTCGACAGACCAAGCCGCTGGAGCATCCTCGTCGAGCCATGCCTGGAGCCCGGCCCGCATGCCCTCGTTGGTCGCACCCATGCCATCGGGGTTGACGCCCATTCTGCCGGCGAGGCTCACGGGCGTGATGTGATCGAGGCCGCCCGCGATGAGCCGGATCACGCCGTCGTCCGCGTCGTTGCTCGGGCCTCGTTCATAGCCCGCAAGGAGCGTCGCATCGCGGTCTTGCATCCAAAAGAGCACGTCCGCTCCTGACGTTGGACCGCAAAGGCCGGGCCATTGAGCGGAAAAATCCTGGGAGAGGTCGGGCATTGCTCGCGCACGCGTCTCGGCCATGCGCGGTGCCTTGACTCGTTGGCTGCGCGGGGACACAACCACAGCCCCGGTGACCGTAAACGGCCCGGTCGGCTGAAGCACGATCGTGGGCCGCTGCTCCCTGAAGTGGACGGGGAGTTCTCGGGGTTTGCCGCGCCAGGCGTGGCCAATCTGCTCAAGCGAGTTATCACCCGGATCACAGACGAAGACGACGTCGCGAACGCCGGTCCCTTCGC
>JBGTKO010000424.1:0-8644 GCA_041744595.1 Pirellulales bacterium | reverse complement strand
GCCGTCGCCGCCGTCCCGGCGTCGTCTCCGGCTTGAGGTCGCCGTGCGAAGCCCGGCTCCCACACCGTCGGCCATCGCTCGGACTCGCTTCCATGCCCTTCGCTCACTCGGAGGAAACCGCGCTCCGCCCTCCAGGCTGCGCTTGTTTCCTGCGCCGGCTCCATGGCACGGGCAACCCCTCGCGGAAGCCGTTTCGCAAGCGACGTTCGCGCCGCGCTCGATCTTGTTCCCAATAAAAGCCCACCTGCGCGAGCAGGTGGGACTGCGGGTGGCGTGGCCGTCCCAGTTAGCAATCATGAGCGGTCTCGCCCAACAACCCGCCGTCCCCACGCTTGCGCGAGGGGCTTCTATACGGCCGGCAGGGCATCCATGCCCCCGGCGGCCTTTCCGGGCCTCCGCCCGGCCGCTCGCGCTTCCAGGCTCGCGTTTGTTATTCCACCATTCCCAATAAAAGCCCACCTGCGCGAGCTGGTGGGACTGCGGGTGGCGTGGCCGTCCCAGTTAGCAATCATGAGCGGCCTCGCCCAACAACCCGCCGTCCCCACGCTGGCGCGAGGGGATTCTATCGGCTGCCCGCCGCTGGCAGTGCTTCCCTGCTACGTCGCTTGCCTGGTGGGCCGAATGAGCATGTCGTGGACCTGCACGTGGTCTGGGCAGGCGAGCATGTACACGACGGCCTCGGCGACATCGGCAGCGGCGAGAACTTTGAACTGCGAGTAAGTCTCGCGGGCCTTGTCGGCTGACTTGAGGTAGTGTGCCGCAAAACCCGTCTCGACAAATCCTGGGGAAATCTCGCCGACTCGGATCGGGTCGCCAGCTTCCCGCAACTCCATGCGCAGGCTCTCGGTGAGCGCCCGAACGGCATGCTTCGTCGCCGCGTAGAGGCCAGCACCAGCCGGAACCCGTTGCCCAGCCATCGATCCGATGTGGATGATATGCCCGCTCACGCCGTGGGCCCGCATGTCAGCCAGCGCCTCGCGCGTGCAGATGCAAAGGCCTAGCACGTTCACCTCGAGCATCTCACGCCACTCATCCACTCGCCCCTCAGCGAGCGGGCCTGCGTGCCCAAGCCCAGCGTTGTTTACGAGTACGTCAACGCCGCCGAATCGCTTACTGGCTTGGGCAAACATCATCTTTACCTGCCCTTCGTCCCGCACATCACAGGCCACGGCAAGCGACCGTTTGCCTGTGGAATCGGCCTCGGCAAGCACCGCCGCCACTCGCTCCTGTTGGCGTCCGCATCCGATCACGTTCATGCCCTCGGCAAGGAGTCGTTGGGCGATTGCCGCTCCGATGCCGCTACTTGCTCCCGTGACGAGGGCGGTCCGTCCGGTCCAGCGGGCCATGTCAAAGGTGGGCGATGGAGTCATGCAGCGGTTCCAAGGTGATCAGGGATGGGCGAGTAACAAAACGGCTGCGATATTCTAGACGGGTCACACGCACGGGTCAGAATGAGCACGCACGCAGCCACGATCGACTCCAACGCTTGGCGGGAGCTGGACTCTCGGCTTGCAGGCGATCTACGGACTGACTCTGTCGCGCAGACGATCTACTCCACCGACGCCTCGGAGTATCAGGAGCGGCCGGTCGCGGTCGCCCTGCCGGCGTGCGACGCGGATGTTCGCGAGATCGTTCGGTTTGCGGCGACGCACCGGATTTCCATCATCCCGCGTGCTGCCGGGACATCACTTGCTGGGCAAGTGGTAGGGGGCGGGATCGTTGTCGATCTTGGGCGGCACATGAACCGGATCGTGTCGCTCGATGTCGAACGGAGGCGAGTCCGCGTGCAGCCCGGAGTCATCCGCAATGAGCTCAACCGGTTCCTCACGCCGCACGGCCTCTTCTTCGCGCCGGAGACATCGACTGCCGGCTGGGCAATGATCGGCGGCATGGTGGGGAACAACTCGTGTGGATCGAATTCCATTGCGTGGGGCACGACCCGCGAACATGTCGTTTCGGCACGCGGGTTTTTGGCAGACGGTACCGAGGCGACGTTCGGGCCGCTGGCTCCGAGCGAGTTTGCGGCAAAGTGCGACGGGCCGGACGCGCTCGAAACGCGGCTCTACCGAATCGCTCGCGACATGCTCGGCGACGCGGGCGTTCGCGGAACGATCCGTGAGGCCTTCCCACGGCCCGAAGTCACCCGCCGCAACACCGGGTATGCCCTCGACGCCCTCATGGATGCGGCGGCGATCGATCGCGAATCTCCAAACCCGTTCAACTTCTGCAAACTGCTCGCTGGTTCGGAAGGCACGCTCTTTCTCGGCGTCGAGTACGAGCTGAATCTCCTACCGCTGCCGCCGCCGGGGGCGCTCCTCTGCGTGCACTGCGAGAGTGTTGCTGAGGCGCTCGCCGCGACCGTGATCGTCATGCGGCCCGAACGCCCCGTCGATGCCAGGGCCACTGCCTGCGAGCTCATCGACGACAAGATTCTCCGGTGTACGAAGGACAACATTGAGCAGGCTCGCAACCGCTCGTTTGTGGTGGGCGATCCTGGTGCGGTGCTCGTCGTCGAGATGCGGGACGACAACGAGAAATCCCTCGAAGCAAAACTCCGTGGCGTGGAAGCTGAGCTGCGAACTGCCGGCCTCGGCTACGCCTATCCGCTTCTCTTCGGGCACGACGCTTACAAAGTCTGGGAGCTCCGCCGCGCCGGCCAGGGGCTCATCAACAATGTTCCGGGTGATGCCAAGCCTCGTGAGATCGTCGAAGACACGGCCGTCGCGGTGGCCGAACTGCCTGCCTACATCGCCGAGTTTGATCGGTTGCTCACCGAGCGGTACGGCATTGATTGTGTCCATTACGCCCACGCGGGCGCTGGCGAGCTGCACCTACGGCCCCTTTTTGACCTTCGCTCGCCCGAGGGCCTTGCGATGTTTCGCGGGGTGGCGACTGATGTCGCGGCGCTCGTCAAGAAGTATCGCGGCTCGCTGAGTGGTGAGCATGGCGACGGGCGTCTCCGGAGCGAGTTCATCCGGTTCATGGTGGGCGACGCCTGCTACGAGCTCTTCAAGCGAGTGAAGCACACGTTCGATCCGCAGGGCATCTTCAATCCCGGAAAGATCGTCGATGCCAGGCCGATGGATACGTCGCTCCGCATCCTGCCTGGCGAGCCCGAGCCTCAATACGACACCCTCTTCCGGTTTGCCAAAGCGGGCGGCATCTTGCGGGCCGCTGAAAAGTGTTCAGGCGTTGGGCAGTGCCGAAAGCCCGCGTCGGCCGGCGGCACGATGTGCCCCAGTTACATGGCCACGCTCAACGAGGACGACACGACGCGAGCGAGAGCCAACACGCTTCGCCAGGCGCTCGCTGATCCGAGGACCCTCGGTCCCGCCGCTGATCTTTCAGCCGGTCCCTCCGCCGATGCGTCAGCCGCTCCGTGGCTCCGGCCGGAGCTTGCGGCCGTGATGGATCTTTGTCTTTCATGCAAGGCATGCAAAAGCGAGTGCCCATCGAATGTGGACATGGCCAGGCTCAAAGCCGAATGGCAGCAGCAATGTCATGACGCAACTGGAATCCCCTGGCGAAGCCGTCTCATTGCCGGCTCAGCCGCGGCCATGCGCCGGGCTGCTATCGCGCCCTGGCTCTACAACTTTGCAGTGACGGCGCCGGGGATCTCCGCTGTCGTCAAGCGAGTGCTCGGCTTCGCCCAGAAGCGATCGCTGCCACGACTCCCCACGACGACCCTGAGAGCCTGGTGGAAACGCCGTGGGAGAAGCCCGCTATCGGGCCAGCTCGGCAATGTGCCCGGCCATTTGGGCCGCGTACATTTCTTTGTCGATGAGTTCACCGACACGCTCGATGCAGACGTCGGTATCAAAGCCATTGAGCTTCTCGAACGGCTCGGCTGGCAAGTCGTGATCCCGGATCATGTGGATAGCGGGCGGGCCCACTTCTCCAAGGGGCTCGTCCGCGCGGCCCGTGACCTGGCGGCGCGCAACGTCGAGCTCCTCTCGAAAATCGTCACGCCGGGCGAGCCGCTCGTGGGGATCGAGCCGTCTGCGATCCTGTCGTTTCGTGACGAGTATCCAGACCTCGTGCCCGAGCCGCTCATTTCACGTGCCACCGCGCTTGTGGGCAGCGTCCATTTATTGGACGAGTTTCTTGCCCGCGCCGCGACCGACGGCCGCATCAGCCCTGATGCATTCACCGACAAACCTCACAACATCCTCGTTCACGGCCATTGCCATCAGAAGACGCTCTCGAACGTTGACGCCACGGTGACGGCCCTCTCGCTTCCGCGGAACTATCAAGTCGATGTCATTCCCAGCGGCTGCTGCGGCATGGCCGGCTCCTTCGGCTACGAGCGAGACCATTTTGACGTGTCCATGAAAATCGGCGAGCTGATCCTCTTTCCAGCCGTGCGAGCCGCCGCGGCCGACACCATCCTGGCTGCTCCCGGCACGAGCTGCCGTCACCAAATCACTGACGGCACCGGCCGCAAGGCCCTCCACCCGGCGGAGATTCTCCACGCGGCGCTGCGGTCCTTACCGCCTCATTGATCTTTGACCAGTTGATTCAATTGCTGCCGTCGCATCGCGACGGCGAAAACGGGCCGTTCACCCTTGAATGAACAACTCAAACATCAATAGGCCAGCAGCCCCTTTGGATGCGCCGGTTTCTCGATGGCGGACTGCCGAAATGCCTGTCTTGCCGAACGACCTGTCCCGAGCATTGAGTGTGGACGGGGCACTCACCGAGACTGCCAGGGGCGGTTCGGGTTCCTACCGGAAGCTCGGCAGGGTCCGCTGGGTTGCCTTGGCGCGAGCCTCGAGGGCCACGTCAAACCGCTCGGCAAGTTCGCGGCGGACTTTCTCAGCCTGCTTGTCGATTGCCGGCTTCGGAGGCTCACCTTCGGTCCCGCGGCGGCGGCGGTCGCGGGGCAGAGAAGCGGGAGAATCGGGGCGAGCCCTCGGGTTCATCGCCACGAGCAGATCGTGATAGGCCACCATCCTCGCGATGTGTTCATCGAGCAGGGCCGGCCGGTCGGTGGCCGTGGCCTGGAAGTAGGCGTCGATTGCTTCTTGCTTGACCCGCTTCCATTTTTCATTTGCCGCACGGTAGGTCGCCCGTAACTCGTCGCGACTCATCCGATCGACCGTGCGGATCACCTGGTCGATATCAGCTCGCCGGGGCGTGCCACCCGCCGCGAGCAGCCGCTGCTGGAGCTCGGTGACGGCGGCAACCTTGTCTTCGCGGGGCCAGAGGAACCACACCCCAGCCGCCAGCGCCGCGAGCATGGCGATGACCGCTATCGCGAGCAACGGGCGAACACCCTCTTGAATGCCGGGGTCGGTGAGCGTGCGACGAGCGTTGGGCATGGCGAATCTCGGCGTCAGGTTCCCTCACCGCCGTCGTCGATCACTGCACCAGGATCCATGCCGTCACCGATGAGCGCATACCGCAGCAGCACCTCACGGTCGGTGTCGGCAGCGATCGGCTCGACGTGGGCATCGAGGAACACAAACTGGACAACGTTCGGATGACGGCTGCCGAACTTGCGGGCGCTGCGGTCGTCGGAGGCGGAGGCCAG
Organism: Pirellulales bacterium; assembly: GCA_041744595.1. Lineage (GTDB taxonomy): Bacteria > Planctomycetota > Planctomycetia > Pirellulales > UBA1268 > QWPN01. Next base: position 3,111 of record JBGTKO010000424.1, on the reverse strand, counting down.
GCCGCGATAGACATCGCGGAAGAGCACGTCGGGTGTGTCGGCCGGGAAGAACGCGGTGTCGCCCTGCCAGCGGTGGGTCATGTTGTCCCAGGACGGATCGGCCGGGGGAATGTGCCGCTCACCAATGGCGAAGGTCTTGCTCATCCCGTCGGTCACGTGGGCTGCCTTGACCTTCGAGAAGGTGAAGAGCGGTCCGGCCTTTCGGCCATCGGGAATGCCGTCCTCGGTGAAATACATGTAATAGCTGCCCGCGTTGGCGGCGTAATCACCCCCGGCAGCGGCGGCGAGCACGGGCGGCGGGCTGTTGTCGTTGTCGAAGTTGCGATCGGCGGCCGGGCCGCGGCGGCTGGGACAGTAGTAGCTCGCCACGGGCGACCGCATGGCCATGGCGTTGCGTTCGTCGTAGACCAGCGCGTCGGGCACCCAGGCGTCAAAGATCGGCTGCTCTTCGAGGAAGGGCAGGAGCCGGAAGGTCCAGCCATAGTTGTCGGGATGGCGAGACATGCGGCCGTTCGGAAACACCTTGCGGACACTCTCGTAATTGATGATCGCCAGGCCAATCTGGCGAAGGTGGCTGGAACACTCCGTCCGCCGAGCGCTCTCGCGGGAGCTCTGCACTGCCGGGATCAGCAGGCCGATGAGCGTGGCGATGATCGCGATCACCACGAGCAGTTCCACAAGGGTGAACGCGCGTCGTCTCATGGCTTGGTGCACCGTCGTGTTCAATTGATGATCTGAATGAATCGAGCCAATGATTCGAATGGTTTTCATGAGGAGGTTTCGGCCGCCACTGAATCGGAAGAATTCTCCATGCTCTCCAATCACGATGCAATCGTAATCTGCTCGATGTCGCGGATCGTCAGGCTCGGGTTTGTGGAGCCGCTCGTGGACGAGAGGGCGAAGGTCACCGGATATTTCCCGCCCCAGCTACTGTAGACGCTCACGGTCGCGGAGTGGGTCTCTGAGCCAGCCGATGCACCGTCTACGACAAAATACTGGTAGGTGTCGAAGAGGCCGCCGATCGTCACGCTGAGCTGATCACCAGCGGTTGCATTTGAAAACTCGAATGTAAAGGCGAGGCCGTACGACGACGACGCAAAATCGAGCTGGCCCGTGACGTTCGCCCCCTTTGATGTCGGCGATGTGGCAAGCGAGACCACGCCGCCTGTGTAGCTCGCCGCGCCGACTGTCGTCACGTCGGTCAAGGCTGCTGGTGTGAAAACCGGCGTCTTCGCGTCGGGGGTCGGATTGCCTGTCAGCACAAACTGCGTCTCAGCGGTCGGCTCGGTCCATGGCTGCCGGTAGCCCGAGAGGAGCGTCGGCGGGACTTCTGGATGGAGCAGCGGCGACCAGCCAAGGGCGTACTCGCTGTCGGCCGCCGTGGCCCCGGCGTACCAGGCCGCTGCGTAGGAGTGGTTTTCGCTGATGGCGAACTCGCCATAGAGCACAGTCGGTGCAAGCGACACATCGACGACGTTCCCAAGGCCGGGGAAGTTGGCGTATGGTTCGCCAAAGAACGAGATGGTGTTATCGACGAACGTGGTGCCGGCAGCTCGACCGGGTTGAACGTCAGGGAGGAAGTACCAGAGGAGGTTGTTGGCGTCGATCTTCGCGGTCAGGTATGACTCGGGCGAATCGAGCACCGAAAGCTGCTCCACGATCTGGCCGGCCCGGCGGAGCTGGGCTGCGGCCACGGTGGCCACCTTCGTGCCGTGGCTGTGGCCCATGACATGGACACGAGGGGCACCAACCGTGCCAAGCGTGACGCCGCCGTCGAGGCCCAAAAGCTCGGTCATCGCCTGTGCGAGACGAAGGCCGTTGCGATAGGTGCGTGCCTCGGATGGATACGCCGAAAGCGACGAGTCGGTTGCGGATTCATCGATCCAACTAAACGCAATCACAACGGCATCAGGATCCTTTGCAGCGAGCGTGGCGGCGAGTCCCTCCGGCGAGACCACAAACTCAGTCGTTGGCCCGTAGGTCGGATGAAACATCCACGCCGACGCGGGGCTCGTGCTCGGGGCGTCGGGGACCGTCGGATCGGTCGTCTGCCACCACTTCAAAAAGTCGCCCGGATGAGCGGCGGCGTAGGCATTCACGGCAGCCCGCCATTCCGGTGCCCAGCCATGCGCGATGAAGTAGACGTTTTTGCCGGCGTACACCGACGGGTCTCCCGCGGGCACGGCTGGCTGGTTGAACGTCTTCGTGACGGGGTCGTATATCCCGAGCCGTACGAGCTCCGAGCCGCTGGTCGCCTGCACGGGCACCATGCCATTGAACGCCGATCGATCCGTGCCGGCGACAAAGTGGTTCGTGAAGGGATTCGCCGCTGTTGCTCCGAAGAGATCGACAGCACCCTCTCCGAAAAGGCCCTTCAAGCCCAACCCCCCAGCGAGGCCCCCGATGACAGCTTCTGCCGTGTTCGTTCCATCCGTATCAATGGTCCCGACAGGACGCGACCCGCCCGCGACCCCGGTCATGACGCTCCCGGCCGATGTGAGCCCGCCTGAGCCGTCAAGGTTGTAGAGATCGAGCCGACGGGGCAGGCTCACCACCACCTCAGGCGTGAGGTCGAGATCGCGGTTTGTTGCTGCTACAAACACCGGCCCGGCTGCGAGGCCGACATCGATGACACTCTCACCGAGCCGGCCGATCGCGGCATTCGCGACCGAAAACACGCCCACATGCTGCACTCGTCCTCGACCGGTTGCCGCGATCACGTCTCCGCGGCCGTCGTTATTCATGTCCCGCACCGCGACGCGAACGCCACCATGCTGCCGGACGCCTTCGCGGCCGAGCGAGGCGCCGGTCGTCCGAAAGATTGCCTTCATCTCTCCCGTCGCGAGGTCGTACACCCGCACTTGCCGCATCGCAGCAAACCGCCCGACACCGTCTGCGGATACGACGAGGTCTGCCCGTCCATTGCGATCCACGTCGCCCAGGGCCACATGAACACCGCCTCGGTACTCGGTGCCAAACGGCAGCAGCGTCCGCAGACCGCTGGCCACGGGTGCCATCGTGGCGCCGTCATAGATCACGACCCGGCCACGCCCTGACCCCGAGCCAAACGCAAAGTCCGCCATGCCATCGGCGTTCACATCCCCCACGGCG
>JBGTKO010000423.1:0-1719 GCA_041744595.1 Pirellulales bacterium | reverse complement strand
GTTTGCATGAACGAAAATGTGGTCCTCCGTCTCATAGCTCGAATGGCACCGCTCCAGAAACTCCCAGTGTGCGTCGGGGATGTTGGCTAGCGAGAGATCGTCCCCATACGACGCGAGCGTGGCGTCGCCGCCATCATGTCGCCAGCAGTTCTCCGAATGAAGGCTGGTACGACTCGCAAGCATCAGTTCTTCGTGGTTTCCCAGAAGCGGCACCAGATGGCACCGCTGTTCAAGCTCGACAAGAATCTCGATGACCCCCCGGCTGTCCGGACCTCGGTTTACGTAGTCGCCGAGCATGACCAGGGTGTCCCGCTCTGTCGGCTGGATGGCCTCTAAAATCCGCTTCAAGGCCAGCGAGTGGCCATGGATGTCGCCAATCGCGATAAGCCGTCCGAGAGTCGTCACTCGATTTTCTCTACCCATCGTTGAGTTGTGGCCGCCATAGGCTGTGGGATTATCGGCCGCGACTCTGACACCTCAGGGTCACCAAAATACGGCCCCGGCCTGCTCCTATGAAAGGGCGTGGCGTATCATCGTCTCGGGTATCCAGGTGAAGGCGGCATATGGAAGTTTTTGTCACGGATCGTAGATCGATCGAGCAGGGATACCTTGTGCGGTCAAGCTACGCCCTGATCAGCATTCGCGATCCAGACGCCGCGAAGGCCCGGATACCGAAGGCGGCGGGGTTGCGAGCGACACTTCATCTGGCGTTCCACGATGCGGAGCCTGAAGCGAGCATGGAACTGCCGCCCCACATCGTGCTGCCCACCGAAGATCACGCGAGGATGATCTGGCGATTCGTGGATGAACACAAGGAGCAAGTGGGCGCGTTTGTCGTGCATTGCCACCAAGGAATGAGCCGTTCACCAGCCGTTGCAGCAGCCTTGGCCAGATATCTTGGGTTGAGCGATGATCAGTTCTGGGAGGAGCATGCTCCGAATCAGTATCTGAACGAGCTCATGATGAACACGATCCCAGGTCGCGACGGTGAGTGATTGCCCCGAGTTGGAACGCGTGATGGTTTGCGAAAGCACCGCAGCCTCACTGTCGTCGGGCTGCTACGAGACGGGTGATGATATCGACATCGACCGCCTCACCGAGCGACTTTGCCGTCGCGAGACAACGAGTCCAGTCGATCGCCTCGCCGTGAAGATCGACAATGCCTCTGATATCTTGCTCGTCCTGCGGTCGCCCGGCCAACGCTTTCATGACCAGCAGATCTTCGACGGTCACGACAGGGGCAGATGTTTCTCCGATATGGACGTGAGTCGCCCGCTCGACTTCGGCTCCGCCCGTTCCCAGTACCTAAGCCCATCAAGAGACCGCCGGAATTGCCTTTGATCGTCGGCCGGCCGCCAAATGGGACCGTGCTCTGCCCTACAGCTTGCCGGAAACCCGAGGCACGTCAATTAGGTGCGATTCTCGCTTAGGGGGACGACCGCGTGACAAATCATCGCGGGGCAAGCCACGAAATCGCCATGTTTTTGACAGTTTTTTTGTTCTGGCATTGACACCTCTCTCGTAAGAGAGAGGATTACAGTAAGCGCAGTGTGACACCTTTGACTTGCCAAGGGTATTTTCCGTGCCTGCTGTGGCCCAAAATGAGCTGTCTCCCCTAGTCTCGCGGGGTGTGCGTACGTCCTCGGAGCTGATTCGGCACTTAACCAATGGCGGACTATCGGCTCAAAACGCGCGGCAGGTATTGAGCCGCCAGTCTGG
>JBGTKO010000422.1:0-21197 GCA_041744595.1 Pirellulales bacterium | reverse complement strand
AAGCCGTGCCGCGTCGGGCGGACTCGTGGTCGAGCACCTCCTTGGCCGCGTGGCCAATTCGGCCCTGAGCGACCCGTGGCCCACCCAGTCGGCGATCGCCGCCGAGATGAACCTCACTCGCGCCCGCGTGGGCCAACTCTTCCACACGCTCCTCACGAAGGCTGCCAAAGACGCCGCCATCACAGCCCTCCGCACCGAGATCGTAGACATCGTTCAGGCCCAGGGGGGCGTGGCCACCGCTTCCGAAGTCACCGAAATCCTGCTCACCGCTCGCACCTCGTCGTTGCCGGCCGACAAAGCCACGCGGCTCAGCGCAGGCCTTGTGCGAATCGCTGTCGAGACCGAGGGCACGGGAGCGGAACCTCGGCTCATGGCCCGTCGCGAGGGGCTCGCGATGCTCGTGGCCGCATCGCCCGATCTGGCTGACTACGGCGTCCGCCTGGGCCGCTCCGCTGATCGCGCGATGACCGACATGGCCCCCGACGAACCGCTCCCATCACCGGCTCGCGTGATCGAGCGGCTCCGTGGGGTCACGCCTCCTCCGGGTGTGACGCTCCCCGATGGCCGGCTCGTTCGGCTGGCAGCCGCCGCCTCGCATCACACCGGCGTATCGAGTCGCATGGAGTTATATCCACGCGGCATGGATGCCCTGCGAGCGCTCAAGCTCTCGCTCGGGGCCGTCAGCGGCGTACGGGAGTTGAGTGAAGACGATCTCCGCGAGCGGGTGACGAGCCGTTACCCAGAAGCCGCACCGCTTCCGTCTCGCCCTGCCCTCGACGACATGCTGCGGGAAGCGGGTCTCACGCTCACCTACGCCGCCGATGCCGCTGGTGGCCGTGGCGGTTATCGGGCCCCGAGTTCACGCGGCCGAGTATCACCACCGGCAGCACGATCATCGCGAGGTATCCCACGGGTGTGCCTGCCTTCACGCCAGCCTCGATCCCGCCCGAAATCGCCGATGCCCGGTCGCTCGAATCCCGTCTCGAACGTGCCCTCCGCGACGGTTCCTTTCTTCAAATGGTCGCGACGCCCAAGGTGTATGACCAGGCGGCCGATGAGCTGGTTCGCCGCTTCGGTGTCGAGCGAATCGATGTCGAAGAGATCGTGCTCGATGCCCTTGAGACGGCTGCCGCTGAGGCAAAGGCCCAGTGGCACGTCGTCGAATCGGCCGACGCTGACCGAAGCGGCCCCGACTGGCCCCGGCTCCTCCGACTCGCCGACCGCTGCCGTGGTCCAGTCGCCTCGCGGCTGTTCACGCCGGGCACCACGCCGCTGCTCGTCTACGCCGACATCCTCGTGCGGTACGACCTTCTTGATGTGCTCACCGACCTTCACGGCAAAATCGGTGCCGCCGATGGCCCGCATGGTGTCTGGCTGCTCGTCACCGGCAGCACCGACCCGCTCCTCGATGGCCGGGCCACGGGCGTGCCTGGCCAGAAGGCCATCGTTCCGGAAAGCTGGGTCCAGAATCGCCACCGGTCCCAGTTCGCCTCATCCCCGGCCTTTTGATGTTTGAGTTGTTCATTCAATGGTGAATGGCCCGTTTTTGCCGTCGCGATGCGACGGCAGCCCTTAAACCAACAACTCAAACAGCAATAAAACCTCTCGCCATGATCAACCGACAAGCATTGCTCGAAGACCTGAAGCGCCTGGTCACCCGCGTGGAAGCCGCCCTCCTGGCCCGCAGTGAAGACGCGCTCGTTTCCGAGATCGCGGCCACGCTTCGCCACGAATACGACCGGGCCCGCGCTGCGAAGCGCACCGCCGCCACCTACGGCGAGTGGCGAGAGGATCGGATCACGCAGGCCGCCGTCGCCTGGGTGCTTTCGTGCGTGTTCGTGCGATTCCTCGAAGACAACGATCTCATCTCGCCGCCACGCATCGCCGGCCCGGGCGAAAAACTCCGGCAAGCCCGCGAAGCCCACGAGCATTTTTTTCTGTCGCACCGCCGCGAGACCGACCGCGATTTTCTGGTGTCGATTTTTGACGAGCTGGCCGCACTGCCAGGCACCGCCGACATTTTTGGCGTTCACAACGCGCTCCGCGAAATCCCTGCCTGGCTCTCCGGCGACACCGCCCGCGAGATCATCCAATTTTTTCAGAAGATCGACGCGAGCACCGGCCTCCTCGTCCACGATTTTTCCGATCCTGCGGCCGACACACGATTCCTCGGCGACCTCTACCAAGACCTCTCCGCGTATGCCCGCGCCCGCTACGCCCTCCTTCAAACTCCTCATTTCATCGAGCAGTTTCTGATCGACCGCACGCTGGAGCCGGCCCTCGACGAGTTTGGTCTCCAGAACTTCAAGATGATCGACCCGGCCTGTGGCTCGGGGCATCTCATCCTCGGCAGTTTTGAACGACTGCTCGATCGCTGGCAGCGAGCGGAGCCGGCCACCCCTGTCCGCGAGCTGGTCCTTCGCTCGCTCGCGAGCGTCAGCGGCGTTGACATCAATCCTTTTGCTGTTGCCATTGCCAGATTTCGGCTCTTGCTTGTGTCTATGCGGGCCTGCAACATCAACAGACTCGCCGACGCCCCGGCGTTTCATCTCGATATCGAGTGCGGCGACTCACTCCTCCACACGCCCCTTGCCTCAGGCCAACAGGAACTTTTTGACACAGGCGGGAGTGCGCCGACAGACGAGGAATGCGACCACGTCTACGCATCGGAAGACCTCGCGGCGATCAAAAAGCTATTGAGGCGTGGCCAGTACCACGCGGTGATGGCGAATCCGCCGTATATCGTCGTGCGGGATGCCGAACTGAATCAGCGGTATCGCAAGCGATTCTCCACGTGCCACCGCCAGTATTCGCTCGCCGTCCCCTTCATGGAGCACATTTTTAGGTTGTGCGTCCCGGCCGGGTTCACGGGCCAGATCACGGCCAACTCATTCATGAAGCGAGAGTTTGGGAAGAAGCTCATCGAGCGATTCTTTCCGGTGATCGATCTCACGCACGTGATCGACACGAGCGGTGCGTACATCCCCGGCCACGGCACGCCCACCGTGATTCTCTGTGGTCGCAATCGCCCGCCTGTGGCGCCTGCCGTTCGCGCCGTCATGGGGATTCGCGGCGAGCCGTCTACGCCAGACGATCCCGCCAGGGGCCTTGTGTGGGCGGCCATCACGACGCAGGTCGATCAGCCGGGGTCGCAGAGTGAATTTGTGAGTGTGGCCGACACGCCACGAGCAACGTTTGGAGTGCATCCGTGGAGCATCGGCGGCGGTGGGGCTGCGGAGTTGAAGGAACAACTCGATGCGACGAGCGAAATCTTACTCAAGAATGTCGCGGACGAAGTCGGCTTTCTTGTAATTACCGGCGAAGATAACTGCCTCTTGTTGCCAGCGGGGGTGTGCAAGCGACAGGCACTGTCGCACTACAGGCCCCTCGGTGATGGGGAAATCGTTCGCGACTGGATTTGTGAGCCGGAACAAGTCGTTTTGTGGCCCAACGACCTCCGAGGAGAGCGGCTACCCGAACAGCTAATCGAGAACCACCTCGCGTTCCTGTGGCAGTATCGAGTTACTTTGAAAAACCGATTGGCATTTGGAATACCGGTTGAGCAGAAGGGAATCCCGTGGTGGTGCCTTCGCGAGCTTTATGCAAAAAGGCTCCGCACCCCGCTCTCCATTGCGTTCGCGTTCGTCGCCACGCACAACCACTTCGTCCTCGACCGTGGCGGCAAGGTTTTCAACAGGTCTGCCCCCGTCATCAAGCTGCCACCCGACGCGACAGAAGACGACCACCTCGCCCTCCTCGGCATCCTCAACAGTTCGACGGCGTGCTTTTGGATGCGCCAAGTTTTCCAACCGAAGACCCAGATAACTGGAGCTGACGAGGAGCCTGATTGCGTTCGTCGCGAGTTCGCCGGCACTGGCCTCCAAAAGTTCCCCCTGCCCGCCTCGCGCCCCCTCGACCTCGCACGTGCCCTCCAAGCCGCCGCCGACACCCAAGCCACGCTCACGCCAGCGGCCATGATTGCCCGCTGGGCCGTCATTGAACATGCCGATCCGCCGCCGTCACTCTGGCCCACGCTCAAGCGGGCCCTCGAAGACGCAGCAGCCGAGTTCGACGCCATGCGTCGGCACCAGAACGCACTCCAGGAAGAACTTGATTGGCAGTCGTATTCGCTCTATGGCCTGCTCGATACGAGCCTCACCTACCCCCTATCCAAAACGGTGCCGCCGATTCGACTCGGCGAGCGAGCCTTTGAGATTGTTCTGGCTCGTCGTGTGGCCGCTGGCGAAACGACGACCACCTGGTTCGAGCGGCATGGGTCCACGCCTACACCTGACATCCCGAGTCACTGGCCGGCCGACTACCGCGAGCTTGTCCAGAAGCGGCTCGACGTCATCGAGAGCAACCACAACATCGGCCTGATCGAGCAGCCCGAATACAAAAGGCGGTGGAACATCGAGCCCTGGGCCGACCGGCAAGCGGCGTCGCTTCAGTCGTTTCTTCTCGACCGACTGGAGCGACTTTTTGATTTTGACGGCCGGATGAACGACGCATCAGAAATCACGGCCACGCTTCCGATCGGCCTGGTGTCGATTGGCGGCCTGGCAGACGCAGCCTCTCGCGACGATGTCTTCATGGAAGCGGCCGAGGTGTTCATGGGGGCTGCCGGGTTCGACGTCACGTCGCTCGTGGGCCAGCTTGTCGAGTCTGCGGCCGTGCCCATCCTGCCCGTGCTCCGCTACCGCGACACCGGTCTTCGGAAACACCAAGACTGGAAGGACACCTGGAACCTCCAGCGGAAGGAAGACGAGATCGACGCCCGCACGTCGCTGCCGCCAACTGATCGCAACCATCTCACGGCCGAGCAGGCGTCAGAACTCAAAGCAACAGAGGTCGGCGACATTCCCGTGCCTCCAAAATATGCGTCGGCTGATTTTGCGAAGCCTGTGTACTGGAGCCTTCGCGGCAAGCTCGACGTGCCGAAGGAGCGGTTTGTCAGTTTTCCATCTGTGACCGGCGCCGACGGCCAGATGATGATCGCCTGGGCGGGCCTCGATCATCTCCAGCTCGCGAAGGCCATCGGCGATTTCTATGGTCTCGTGCAGACGGAGATCGGCAGCAGCGAAGACCCTCGCCTCGTGCCCCTCTTGGTCGCGATCCACGAGCTTCTCCCCTGGATCGGTCAGTGGCATGCCGGCGTCGATCCGCTCTACAGCGGCGAGCCCGCCACGTTCTTCGAGGAGTTTTTGGTTGCCGAAGCCGCGTCTCGCAGCATGACCCTCGCCGACATCCTCGCCTGGCAGCCCCCCGCCGCCACCCGCGCCAAGAAAGCGGCCAAAAAGTCCGCCACCAAACGCGCCACCAAAAAGGCCGCCAAGCGTGCCACAGGCCTCCCGCCCCTCGACCTCGACTCGTAGAGCGGCGGTCCTACGCCGGTTTTGCAACTCGAAGTGGCAGTGCCTCTCAACGCGGCATCAATCTGATGCCCCAGCCTCGTGATCGCCTCCGAGGCTGAATCCCTCGCGAACGGCCTGTTCCAGGGCGGCTACCTCGTCATCCGACAACATCGAAAACTGCGAAGCTCGTTTGGCCACCGAGAGCGTGCCACCGTTTTGCTGGCAAAGCCGGATGAAGAGATCGATCTTGCGGTCGGGCATGTCAACGATCCGCTGCATCAGTCCTTTTGCTCGGTCATACCCACGAAGGAAGGCAAGCTCCTCGGGGAGGTCGCGTTCAATTGTCTGCTCGACGAATCGAAACAAGGCCTCCGATTGGCGAGTGAGGTCAGGGAACCGATACCAAGGCGACCAGTCTCCCTCCACCGTCATCTGCCCGTCGCGGTCGATCCGATACTCGACGATGTCGAGGAGCGGCAACGAGAACGCTTCGAGCGAGGTGTCGTAGGCGTGTTCATCACGGAGCATCGCCGCTGATACGGGCACCATGATCCCGGGTGGCGTGAATCCGCGTGTCGCAAGAATATTGTGAATCAAGAAGCGATGAATGCGGCCGTTGCCGTCCTCGAACGGGTGGATGTAGACAAAGCCGTAGCTGATCGCGGCAGCATGGATGACCGGGTGGATTCCCGTCTCACGAAGGCGGCTATCGGCCTCAATGAGCCCTGCCATCAGCGATGCTACCTGTTCGGGCTTCGGGCAGACGTAGTGCACCCGCTCCTGACCGAACGAGACCGACTCGCCCACGTAGTTTTGCTTCGTTCGATAGTCGTTCTCTTGGAATCGTGGATCGACGATCGCGTGCTGAAGCGCCACGAGCCGCTGCTTGTCTCGCCAGCTTTCTCGATGTGCCTGGGCGAGCAGCCGCACGAACCGGTTTGTCCGATCATGGCTTGGCTCTTCTCGCTCGATCGCAAATGAACTTTTGGTTTCTTTCGTGTAGAGATAAGCCAGCGCCCGCTTGAGGACATCGGGCGGATACTCAGCGACGATAGCCGCGCAGCGTTCGGAGAGGTGTGCCGCTGCCATGGCCTCCAAGTTTTCCGTGCGGCGGATGACGGGTGAGAAGTCTCGGTCGCCAAGGAGGTTGTTGTTGATCCGCTGCCGAGGCACGAGCAGACGCTTTGACGACGTGAAGCATTCCTCTGGGGGCACGAGATCGACGTAGTTGCCGCTGGTCATGTCGTCGATCGGCAGCCGACAGTCCATGAGCCACTCAAACAAGAACCAGAGACGCCTGCGGTATTTGCCGAAGGGGGCAGCCGCAATGAACGCCGCCAGTCCATCGCCATCGATCACCTTGAAGATCGCAGCCAGCAGCGCGAGATTCGTGCCGTCGTATTTGAGCGCGAACTCCAAGTGGTCGAAGTCGGAATCTCCGGGCCAGTAGGCCGCGCCGTAGGTCTCGACCACACTCCCGTCGGAACCTGATGCCTCTCGTCGCACGGCGCTCATGGAGACGATCGATTCATGCCAATTGGGAATGACGCGAAGACCATGCCGCTCGACCAGCCGTGCGTAGCCAGCGAGGCCAAGGCCGCGTTTCTCATCGTCACCGGCCATGGCCCCGGGCTCCCACGCTCAAAATCGTTACGAAGCGAAAAAAACGGTTTCCAGGACGGCAAATCGCTAAAAAATGATTTCCAGCCCACTAAAAAATTGTTACGAGATCACGAAAATGATTACTGACGAATGCTTTCGCCACAAAACAATTACCACGCCATTTGCCTCCCGTCAAACACATTGGCTCGCGCAGCCCATTCCGGTCGCGGAAATGACGCAAGATAAAAATCGATCATATGACAAAAGACTCGTTTTGTGAGGCTTTTTTGATACGATTGGGCCGTGGATAGCCTTGAGCACTTCATTGAAATGCTGCTCGCTTCCGGTCGGAACTGCTTCACCAAGCAGGACGCCCTGAAGGCCCTTCGCCAGTCGCCTCGTGGCTTCAAAGAAGCAGTGGCCAGGGCGGTAAAGAAGGGCCGTCTCGCGTCGCCCCGCCGAGGCTTCTATCTGATCCTCCGGCCCGAGGACCGTTCGCTCGGGGCTCCCGATCCCGGCCGTTGGATCGAGCCTCTCATGGCCCACCTGGGCCTCGACTACCGCATCTCCTTACTTCGAGCGGCAGCCTTTCATGGAGCGGCACATCAGGCCGCCATGGTCTTTCAAGTCATCACCTCTCGACAGCTCGCGCCCATCAAGATCGGCCGCCAACGAATCGAGTTTGTCTATCAGACCCCGCAGGCCTTCGCGGCAGCGAATCGACCCGCATGGCTCGAACGGCTCAAGACTCCGGCGGGATATGCCAAGATCGCCGGCATCGAACTGACGCTCCTCGATGCCTGCCGCTACTTCCATCGGGCTGGTGGCATCAACGGCGCCGCCCAGATCGTCCATGACCTCGGCACGAAGGCAACCGGCCGCATCCTTGCAGAAGCGGCTATCGTCTACGAGAACTCGGCGGTACGGCGGCTCGGCTATCTCCTCGAACATTTTGGGCACGCCCGACAGGCCCGCACTCTCCAGCCGTTTGCCGACGAGGCAAAGTCGTTCAAACCTCTCGACCCGTCGTTCAAGCCGGTCACGGCCCAGCCTCGCGGCGATCGCAACGAGGGTTGGAAGCTCGACATCAACGTGGGCGTGGAGATCGACGAATGATCCCACTCGCCTTCATCCAACAATGGACGGCATCCGCTCCGTGGCCCGACCTTCGCCAGGTGGAGCAAGACCTGATCATCTCACGGGCTCTCTGCGACCTTTTCACGAGCGAGTCGCTTCGCGGACGAATTGCTTTCCGTGGTGGCACGGCCATTCACAAGCTGCTGCTTCCGAGGCCGCTGCGGTATTCCGAAGACATCGATCTCGTACAGACGCGGGCGGAGCCGATCGGCGACCTTATCGACGGGGTCCGCCACACTCTCTCATGGCTGGGACACTGCAAGCGAAAACAAGCTGAGCACTCGATTCATCTTGAGTTTCGATTCACGCCGGAGACCGGAGACGGCCAGCAGCTCAGGCTCAAAATCGAAATCAACACGCGAGAACACCAGAGCCGGTACGACCACCGGGAATACCCCTTCACGCTCACGAGCGATTGGCACACGGCCCGGGCGACCATCCTGTCGTTCGAGCCGAGCGAACTCTTCGGCACCAAACTGCGAGCCTTTCTCCAGCGAAACAAGAACCGCGATCTCTTCGATCTCGACGAGGGGCTTCGCCTGGGGGCCGTTGACTGCGAACGCCTCCTCGACTGCTTTCACCATTACCTCGGGCTCGAAGGCGTCTCCATCAGCCGGGCGAATGCCGAGGAACGGATGCTCGGGAAACTCTCGCGAAGTCTCACAGAGGACATCTCGCCTCTCTTGCCACCGGGCGTTCTCTTTGATGACAAAACGGCGATGGCGGCATTCGGCCGAGTGTGGAACGAGCTTGTTACCAAGCTCCCAGGCGAACCCTGGAAGTCTTCAAACGCGGCCATCGCACGGCTTCGGGAAACGACACTTCCGCACCTCCTCGCAGGGCTCGATTGACCAACGCCCGCGAGGCTTCTGATTGCCACGCGAGCCTCGCTTCGCCCCCCTCTCCCGAGGCAACGAATCACGTATCATGCTCGTTCTCTCGGTCTATGCCCCCGACACGTCAGCCGCCTCATGACACTCCTCCGCGACCTGATCGACATTCCGGAATCGTTGCCACCGAATCGCTTCGTGCTGCGGCTCTCTGAGGGCATTCGCGACCCGGCTGCCACGATCGGCGAGTACGTGGTCACGGACCAGCTCGTCGGATGTTTCGACCAGGCCCTCGACATCGTCAAGAGGGCACTCGCCGACGGGTCGAGCTACGGAGCCTATCTCCACGGAAGCTTCGGCAGCGGCAAAAGCCACTTCATGGCCGTGCTCCACTTGATCCTCACCGGCCATCCCCAGGCACGCGGCATTCACGAGCTTGCCAACGTCATCAGTCGTCACAACGAATGGATGACCGGCAAGAAGTTTTTGCTCGTGCCCTACCACATGATCGGGGCCAGGTCGCTCGAAGAGGGCGTGCTCAAGGGATACTGCGACTTCCTCGCGAGAACGCACCCGGACGTGACCCCACCGCCGATCTACAAGTCGGACGCCCTCGTCGAGCAGGCTCGCCGTGAACGCGAGCGATTTGGTGACGAAGCGTTCTTTCGAGAACTCAATCGAGCCGGAAGCACGACCGGTGGATGGGGCGACATCGAGGTCGAATGGACGCCGGCGCGGTTTGACGAGGCACTCCGGCCTGGCACGACAAAGGAACTCCACGACGCTCTCCTCACTCGCCTCACCGACCACTATCGCGCGGCGGCTTCGGTGCTCTCCGAATACGTGAATATCGACGACGGCCTTTCACTGCTCTCCCGCCACGCCCAGTCACAGGGCTACGACGGTCTCGTTCTGTTTCTTGACGAACTCATGCTCTGGCTGGCGGCTCATGCGTCTGATCACAAGTTTCTTCAGGTCGAGACCGCCAAGCTCGCCAAACTCGTCGAGGCTCAAAACGCCGACAGACCAGTGCCGATCGTGAGCTTCATCGCCCGCCAGCGAGACCTCAAGGAACTCGTCGGCGACGTGCCGGGAGCCGAAAGGATCGGCTACGGCGACTTCGTGCAATGGAACCTGGATCGCTTCGGCATGATCACCCTGGAGGATCGCAATCTCCCGGTCATCACAGAGCGGCGACTTCTCAAGCCGAAGTCGCCCGCCGCCAAAGCCGAGATCGACGCTGCCTTCCAGCGAACCGCCAACGTTCAGGCCACCATCAAGCAGACGCTCCTTACGAGCGACGGCGACAATGCGATGTTTCGGCAGGTGTATCCCTTCACTCCTGCCCTCATCAAAACACTCGTCGCCGTATCGAGCGTGCTCCAGCGAGATCGGACAGCTCTCAAGGTGTTGAGCCAACTGCTCGTCGATCACCGCGACACGCTCCAGGTCACCGACCTCGTGCCGGTGGGCGATCTTTTCGACGTGCTCATCCACGGGGATGCCGTCACCGACACCGACGTCATCACGAACTTCGAGAATGCGGAGCGGCTCTACCACGCCAAGCTCATCCCCATGCTGGAGCGGCTGCACGGCCGAGGCCTCGACGAGATCAAGGCCTTGCCTGCAAGCGACCCTGCCCGCCAGCGATTCGAGGCACACGACCGACTCCTGAAGACCCTCCTTTTAGCCGCCCTCGTGCCTAATGTGGAAAGCCTTCGCGGCATGACGGCCGGACGGCTCGCAGCGCTCAACCACGGCACCATTGCGGCGCCGATTGCCGGCCGGGAGGTACAGATCGTGGCCGGCATCCTCCGGGAGTGGGCCGGGGCCGTCGGCGAAATTCAACTCTCAGGCGACGGTGCCAACCCCTCGGTGTCGATTCAGCTCTCCGATGTCGATACCGACGAGATCATCCGCCGGGCCAGCGCCCAAGACAGCTTCGGCAACCGCGTGAGGATGATCCGGACGATCGTCCTCCAGGAAGCACTCGGCATTGAGGACACGAGCCTCTTTGACCACGACCACACATTCGAGTGGCGAGGGATCAAGCGAAAGGCGACCCTGATCTTCGGGAATGTTCGCGAGATGAGCATGGAGCAGCTCGCCAATCCCAACGGCGACTGGAAGCTTCTGATCGACTTCCCGTTCGATCGTGAAAACTTCACCCCTCGGGCCGACCTCACGAACCTGGACACCTTCCGGACCACCCGAGGTGCCACTCAAACGCTCGCCTGGATACCGGCATTCTTCTCGCAGCGAACCTTCGACGACCTTGGACGGCTCGCAATCCTCGACCATATCCTCGGCGGTGATCGCTTCGATCAATATGCCGCCCACCTGTCGCCAGCGGGGCGACAAGCCGCCCGTCTCATTCTCGAAAACCAGCGAAACACCCTGCATGGCCAAATGAAGGCTGCGGTCAACGCGGCGTACGGTATCCAGACAGCAGCGGCGGGCGCGGCTCTCGATTCGTCGATGGAACTTGACCTCGCAGACCGCTTTCAATCGCTCGCGGCAGGCCTGACCCTCCGGCCGCCGGCGGTAGCCACGCTTGGAGACGCGCTCGAAGACCTTCTGGGCCAGTCGCTCGCCTGGGAGTATCCCGCTGCCCCGACGATCGGCACCGCAATCACCGTGTCGAAGCTTTCCACTGTCTTCCAGAAGGCGGGGGAGGCGGCGAGGGCCGCTGACGGTCGCGCCGAGGTGGCCCGCGAGCAGCGGCAGCTCCTCCAGCAGATTGCCAATCCGCTCCATATCGGCGACATGCCGCATGACGGCACGCATTTCGTGATCGGCCATCACTGGATTCAACACTTCGCACAGTGCCGTGCCGTCGATACCGGCAGCCTCACGGTAGACAAGCTGCGGCGGTGGATCGATGAGCCGGCAAAGACAGGACTCACCCGCGAGGCCAAGAACCTCATCATCCTCGTCTACGCCGAGCAAAGCGGGATGGCGTTCGCGATCCACGGCGGCCCGGCAGATGTCTCGCTCTCACGGATTGACGACTCCTGTGTTCTCACTCAGGAAACCCCGCCCGACGAAGCCGACTGGCTGAAGGCCGTGCCCCGCGCCGGCAGCATGTTCGGCGTCGCGGTGTCTCAACTCTGCACGGCCGCCAATGCCGTGAGCCTGGGCTCGAAGGTGAAGGCGATCGTGACGGCCAACGCGGCCGGTATTCGTCAGTACTCCCAGGCTCTTCGAAAGCGTCTGGCCGAGCTGGGCGTCAACGATGCGGCAGCCGATCGAATCAAGACGGCTGATGCCACTCACGTGCTCTTCGACGCAATCGCTCAGACCGACGAGCGAGGTGTCACGGGGGTTCTGGCCCGCTGCACGATCCCGACGACCGAGAATGCCGTCGGGGAATGCGTGAAAAAGGCAAGCGAGTGGGCCGGCAGCCTGGACGGGGATTTCTGGGGGTTGGTCGAACGCGTCGCCGGCCTCCCAGACGACCTCAAGAATCGGGCCAAGCCGATTCTCGACGATGTGCGGCAAGTGCTCACGCATGATGCGCACGTCACGCCAACGGCTCTTCGCGACGTGATCTCCACGGCATCCAAACGTCTCTTTGATGTGCTCGTGCCGCGTCCGGACCCGGTCCCGGTCTCGCCACCTCCTCCGCCACCCGATCCTCTCCCCGGCAAGGTGGTGTCTCCCACGGGAGCTGAAGAGCGGCTCTCTCCAGAGCGAGCCGCCGAGAAGATTGCCGAAATCCGAAGAGCCCATCCTGCTGCCGAGATCGAGGTCTCGATCCGTTGGAAGCCGAAGGGATCGTGATGGCCTCGCCGCTCTCGTTCAACCAAATCAGGGCCGAAGTGACGGCGCTTGCTCGCAAGCGGCCGGTCGATCGTCCCGTCGGCATCCGGGCACCGGGTCGATGGCTGGGCGAGCCGATTCACACCGACGGGGACATGGGCTATGTGATCCGCCAGTGCGATTCACCGCTGGCCATCCGACGGGCTCTTCGCGAAGCTGCCCCTTCCGACCTGGGCACGTCGGTCAAAGTGATCGTCACGAATCTTCCCGACGAAGAGATCAGCCGGGACATTTTCGGGAGACTCCACCGCCAACGATTCTTCTCGATCGACCGCTGGAGCATCGTTCAGCAGCAGTTTGCAGCCGACTCGATCGACTCCCAACTCGCTCAGCATGATTGGCTCGCAGACGCGGTGATCGAGCATCTCGGAAACCGGCGGCCAGTGGCCGTGAAGAGTGGATGCCTTGTCGCCGACACGTTGTGGCGAGAGCTGCTGGCAGCGGCAATTGGTTTCGTTGCCGATGTGCCGGATGTGCAGTCTCTCCTTCGCTGGTCGCTCGACGGTGTCAACGTTCGTCGTTACCGCGAACTGGCTGATCACCTTCGTAGCGCCATGCGAGACTGGGTGTGCCGTCGAGCCGGAGCCGCTGCTGATTTCGTGTTTGCCGTGGCCGACCGGGGCGATCGACCAGATGCCGTCCCGCTCGCCCTCGTGGCAGGAGTGCTCGTTTCACCCGAAGCAGCAGGCAGAGCGGAGCGATCGCTCGCATTCCTCGAAGCCAACCATCTCATCCGTCGTGCAGACGGGCGATGGTCGCCGGACCTCCTGAAACGGGTAGCTGGCGAAGCAGCGTCCTTGGTCCTGGCAGAGGTAGCCGACCCGCTCGAACAACGACGCGTCTTATCTCGCGCTGAAGAGCTGCTTCGGGACGTCGATGCGGTCGAGTTTGCTCACGCAAGCCCGATTCTTCCGATCGGTCTTACCCAGCGGCTCAAGACCTTCGCTGCCGCCGTGCGGGAATTCACGTCGAACGCGTCTGCCGACATTGGCCCGCTGGTCGATGCCGCCGCCCTCGTTCGCGATCATGATCAAACACATGCTCATGCAGGCGAGCAGGAGCGACTCACGATGGCGATGCGACTGGCCCGTTGGTTGGCCAGCCGTCGTGCAGGCTCGCCGAGTCCACGATCGCTTGCCGAGGCGGCGTCTGATTATTTGGCCACCGGGAGTTTCGTTGATTGGGCACGCGACACGATCGGGAGGGTTGCTGAAACGCGGGAGCTTTCCGACGCGGTCACGACGCTTCAGGCCGCCGCGACCCAAGAACAGGAGAAGCAGGCGGAGGCGTTTGGTCGGCTCCTCGAAAACTCGGTGGCAAGCGGCGTGTATTCCGATGATCTGCTCCTCATCGAACGCGTGCTCGACGATATCATCGTGCCGCTCGCTCGCCAGAAACCAGTGCTCCTCGTCGTGCTTGACGGGATGTCGGCGGCTGTCTGCCGCGAACTTGTCGAGGCCCTCACGTCGAAGCAGGAGTGGCAACCGATCGTGGAGGCGGCCCGCTCGGCGATGCGGCCGGTGCTTGCGACCATCCCATCGGAGACCCGGTATTCGCGGGCGAGCTTGCTGGCGGGCCGTCTCGTGACAAACAGGGTCGATGAAGTGTCGGCCTTTGCAACTCACCCTGGCCTCGCAGGCGTGTCTTCATCTGCCCATCCGCCGAAGCTCTACACCAAGGCGGATATTCAGGGCAATTCGCTGACGCCGGCGGTTCGGGACGACATTGCTTCAGATTCCCGTCGGGTCGTGGGCGTCATCGTCAACGCGGTCGATGATCATCTCGGCAAGGCAGACCAGCTCACGGTTCGCTGGACCCTTGAAACCCTTGAGTTACTCAAGGGGCTGCTCTACGAGGCTCGATCGGGCGGCCGGGCGGTGGTCTTTACCAGCGACCATGGGCATGTGCTCGATCGTGGAACGACGGCTCGCGTGACGAGCGACGGTGGATCGCGATGGCGGCCGTCGGGCGGCACCGCGCTGTCGCAAGACGAGCTAATGTTCCATGGCAGCCGCGTCCTCGTGCCCGGAGGCGAACTCGTCACGACGTGGAGCGAAGGCGTACGGTACATCGCGACTACGAATCGGGGCTACCACGGGGGCGTGAACCCCCAGGAGATGATCGTGCCGCTCGCGGTGTTGATCCCTGGCGAAGACGGCACTGAGCCGGCGGGGTGGCAAGCTGCCCCCGAGGCAACGCCCTTGTGGTGGGATGAATCGGACTACGTTCGGCCCGTCCTCGAAACACGGCCAGCCAGGACTCCCCCACCGCCTCCGCCATCGGGCACGCTGTTTGACAAGAACGCTGCCCAGCCTTCGGTGGCTGGGACACCGGAACCTGTGACGCCTTCGGCCGAAACGCCCACCTGGCTCGAGCAGGTTTTCGCCACGCCCGACTTTGCCATCCAGAAGAAACTCGTGAGCCGCGGCTATGCGGGCGACGACCTGTTCAAGCGGCTCCTCGCCCAACTCGATACTCGCGGCGGCAAGATGACGAAGCCAGCGATCGCACGGGCAATTGGATATCCACCGTTCCGAATGACAGGGTTGCTGTCGCAAGCCCAGCGACTTTTCAATGTCGACGGGTATCCGGTGATTACTGTTGATATCGAGAGCGATACGGTCTCGTTCGAGCGTCGCACGATGCTGGTTCAATTCGGGATTCCGGAAGCGGGAAGCGATCAGTCATGACGATCAGCAGGGCTCGTGCCAACGAAATCATCGACGCTCTGCGGCGAGGCACCGTACCGCGTGCGAGCCTGGACGCGTTCTGCGTAGGGCTCGAACGATTCGAGCAGGCCATCGATGCCGACCTCGAAGCCGTGGCCTCCGGCCGCAGCGTCTTCAAGGCGATCCGAGGCGACTACGGGTGCGGCAAGACGTTCTTCACGCGATGGCTTGCCGACCGCGCTCGCAAGCTTGGCTTCGTGACGAGCGAGGTGCAGATTTCGGAGACGGAGACACCGCTTCACAAGCTGGAAACGGTCTATCGTCGACTCATGGAGCGGCTCGCGACTGTAGACACTCCCGACGGGGCTCTGCGAACCGTCGTCGATGGCTGGTTCCATGTGCTCGAAGAAGACGTGCTTGCCGAGGGTGACTCTGTCGACGACCAGGCACTCGTGGCCCGTACTTCAGCGCTTCTCGAACGGCGACTGGCCGCTGTGACCAGCCAGGCGCCACTCTTCGCTGCGGCGATTCGCGGGTACCGGCAGGCGAGTATCGCGGATGACCGAGCCACCGCCGATGGCCTGCTCGCCTGGGCTGCGGGGCAGCCAAACGTTGCCGCCGCCATCAAAAGAACTGCCGGCATCAAAGGCGATCTCGATCATTTTGGCGCCCTTGGATTTCTTCAGGGCGTGCTCACGATGCTGCGGGACGCCGGGCATGCCGGCCTTCTCGTCGTGCTTGATGAAGTCGAGACGATCCAGCGGGTGAAGTCGGATGTTCGCGACAAAAGCCTCAACGCCCTGCGGCAGCTCATGGACGAGATCGATGCCGGGCGGTTTCCGGGGCTGTTCCTCCTCATCACCGGTACGCCAGCGTTCTACGACGGACCGCAGGGAATCAAGCGGCTTGAGCCCTTGGCTCAGAGGCTCCATGTCACC
The DNA here is from genome assembly GCA_041744595.1 of Pirellulales bacterium. GTDB lineage: Bacteria > Planctomycetota > Planctomycetia > Pirellulales > UBA1268 > QWPN01. The sequence goes on along the minus strand of JBGTKO010000422.1, from coordinate 4,845 downwards.
TTTCAGCCAGACACCCGCTTCGACAACCCGAAGGCAGTCCAGATGCGTCTGCCGCCGTTCGACATCGACCGGCTCGTCAAGGTTGGAACGAAGGTGCGAGACATCTTTGCGTCGTGTTCCACGGCTCCTGACCGAATCAACGCGACCTGCAACGAGTCGCTCGTCCGCAGGCTCGCCGAGGGAGTCACTGGAAAACTCGGGGGCCGTGTCGGCGTGGCTCCTCGCATCTTCCTCAAAAAGCTCGTCGCTGAGCTGCTCGATCCTATCGACCAGTACCCTCACTTCGATCCCTCGGTCCACTATGCACTGACGCTCACCGACTCCGAACTAACCCTGGTTGAACGCGAAGCCGCCGGCGCCCCGAGCGTCAACGACATCGCACTCGACATGTGAGCAACTTCGACCTCCTCCATCCCGCGCTGCAGCATCACATCGTCAACTCGCTCGGGTGGCGAGAGCTGCGGCCTTTCCAGGAAGCGGTGATCCCAAGGCTTCTGGCGGGCGAGCACCAGATCGTTGTGGCACCGACCGCCGGCGGAAAGACGGAGGCGGCCACGTTTCCGGTGCTGTCGCGGATGCTCACGGAAGAGTGGTCGGGGCTTTCGGTCATCTACGTGTGCCCGATCAAGGCGCTTCTCAACAATCTCGAATCTCGACTCGACCGCTACGCGACTCTCCTCGGACGTCGTGCGGCCCTCTGGCACGGTGATACGTCAACCACCGCACGTCGAAGGATCGCTCAAGACCCGCCCGACATTCTTCTGACCACGCCGGAATCGTTGGAGGTGATGCTTGTCTCCAGCCGCATCGACGAAGAGCGAGTCTTCGGCAACCTTCGAGCGTTCATCGTCGACGAGATTCATGCCTTTGCCGGGGATGATCGAGGCTGGCATTTGCTCTCCGTTCTGGAACGCGTCGGCAAGCTCGCTGGCCAGGAAGTCCAGCGAATCGGCCTTTCGGCGACCGTTGGAAATCCTGAGGCCCTCTGCGATTGGCTCGCCGGGTCGTGCGAGGGGATGCGTCGAGTCTATGCCCCCGCAGTCACAGCCCAAGCCCAAGCCGATGTCACGCTCGACTACGTCGGGTCGATACCCAATGCCGCGATCGTCATCTCTCGGCTCCATCGCGGTGAAAAGCGGCTCGTGTTCTGCGAGAGCCGGTCCCGAGCAGAGGAACTTGGATCGGAATTGACCCGGCTGGGCACCACCGCGTTTGTCAGCCACAGTTCACTCTCGGTGGATCAGCGTCGCCAAGCCGAGGATGCCTTCGCCAATCGCGATAACTGCGTGATTGTGGCAACAAGCGTGCTCGAACTCGGCATCGATGTAGGCGACCTCGATAGGGTCATCCAGGTTGACGCACCCGGACGGATCGCGAGCTTCCTTCAGCGAATGGGCCGAACAGGGCGACGCCCCGGGAGCACGCGGAATTGCCTGTTTCTGGCAACGAACGAAAACGGCCTCCTCCAGTCAGCGGCCCTGATCGATCTCTGGCGAGACGGCTATGTCGAGCCGATCGAACCTCCACCGCAACCGTTTCATGTCCTCGCCCAACAACTGATCGCTTTGATCTTGCAGGAACGCGGAATCGGAAGGACATCGTGGCGGGACTGGATCGGTCGCATGCCGGGGTTTGCGACTCTTCCTTCGAACGATGTCGATGCGGTGATTGCCTGGATGGTCAGCCAGACAATCCTCTGGGACGACAACGGCATCTTGGGCATGGGCGAAGTCGGGGAGCGCGAATACGGCTGGCGGAACTACATGGAGGTGATGAGCGTTTTCCTGACGCCGCCGCTGTTTCAGGTGCTTCATGGCCGGCGGGAAGTCGGGCTCGTCGACAGCTCCTCCTTCACGCCACGGTCGGGGGGCGCTCCTGTCATCCTCTCACTCGGCGGGCGGTCGTGGCGGCTTCGGACCGTGGACTGGCTCCACGGGGTGGCCTATGTCGAGCCAACAGCCGATACCGGTCGATCACGGTGGCGGAGTTCCGGCGTGGGCCTGGGCTTCACGATGTGTCGCCGCGTGCGAGACCTCCTAACCCGCGACGGCGAACGTGAGTGGTGGTCGGAGCGTGCCCGAACATCACTGGCTGAAGCCCGTGCCGACTACGCCTGGCTGACGCCCGAGGGTACGGCCGTCGTGATCGAGTCACCCGAAACGGCGTGCTGGTGGACGTTCGCGGGGCGGGCAGTGAATGCGAGCCTTGCGTCTCGCCTGCGGCGTGACATCACCGCCAAGGTGGGCCATGACAACTTCACTGTAAAAATTGAAACCGGCGAATCGATGGCTGACATCGAGCGAGTCATCGTCGGACTGAGGCAGGTCGATCCGGAAACGCTTTTTACGGAAATCGATGCCGACGCCCTTGCCGCCCTCAAGTTTGCCGACTGCCTGCCCCGCGAACTGGCCGAGCGAATGCTTCAGGCGAGGGCCATGGATGGAACTGGCCTGCGAACCGTGCTCTCTGAGCCCGTGCGGTTCGTGGCCAGCGACGTGTGAGACCCAGCCCACCGCCAGGGCTGGCCATCCCCTTCCACTCCCACCGGTCGGCGGCCGGTTCCAGCGATTGGTACTCCACACATGGCGCGATCGACGTCACAACAAAGCAGCATCTACGTTCTTGGAAACGATTTCATTGCCTTCGTGACGCGTGATGATGGCAAGGGCAGCGATCACTGAAGGCTACGATCGGTGGCCGACGCCAGGCTCTCTAAGGCGATCGCCCAGCGGGCGGAGTGGAAGCCGCCTGCGGGGGGCGGGAAGAGGGTGGTGGTGGCGGGGAGGTAGGCGGCTGAAGATGCCGCTGTTGGCGTCGCGAACGCGTGGCACGGCAAACGGCCGAAGCCGTCGCAAGCCACAGGAAACTCTGCCGACACTTTCGAGGTCGCCACTGCGGCGATTGGGCAGTGCAGCCAATAGGCTGCCGTTCACAAATCACCGAGAAAAAAACGCTCAGGCCACCATCACGCACTGAGCGTGGTTGGGAACCAAAGATTGACTCGTCGGCTTGCTTGACGAGATGGAATTATTTTAGGCAGACGTTGCTCAAAATCAAGTAATTTGCCGGCCAACGAAATGGCATTTCCGGCGGGCGTTCACAGCACTTTTGAGCATGACGGTAAGAGCTACGCGTAACGATCATCTCCTCGTCCTTTTCGGCGTTGCCGCGTACGCCTCGGCGAGGGCATCGTCAACGACGACAGCGTAGGTCTTCGCAACCATCCCGACAGATGATTGAGAATCACCCAGTGCCTTGGTGACGACGTTCAGCGGCACTCCAGCCGAGACCATCCGCGAGCCCCCGGTCCTACGTAGATCATGCGGCCGGGGGCGGCGGTTCCGGTCTTCGCTGTGGAGTTTGGCTCGATCGAGGATGCGTCGCCAGGCGGTTTTGTAAGTGGTCACATGACCCTCACCATCGATCGCCGGAAACACCCACGGGCAATCTTTCGACACAAGCTTCCTCCGTGCCGTCAAGATCGCGAGAAGGTCTGGCATGCCGGCCAGCGGAACAACGTGACCTCCCGCCCTGCCCTTCATATCGCTAGCAGGAATTCGCCAGGACGCGTGCTTGCCGGTCAACGTAATGTCGTCCCATCTAGCTCGACAGCATGCTCCCATTCGCTGAAGGCTCCGAATCGACAGCGTGAAAAGGTCTCTCCAGAGGGAGTCATCGGCCGCCATTGCCTTATCTAGCCGCTTCCATTCGGCATCGGAGAGAACCCGTTGCCGTGGCAGCTCGGGAGTCTTCGTGAGGCGAGCGGTGCCACCAGTGTCCGCAGCCGGATTCCCCCCGCTCCAGAACCCGGCATCTATGGCGTAGCCGAATATGTTGCGCCAGAGCTGAACCGATCGATTTGCCTGAACGGCAGCACGTGCCTGGAGCTTGGCGTAAATCTCGGGCAGAGCTTCCGCGAACTCCACCAAAGTCATGCCGTCGTATTCCTTTGTGGTCGCGTGGTGGAGATCGACGTAGAAACTCATCGTTCTGTCTGTGGGGGGCCCCTGCCGGCGACGGCGACCGGGTAGCCAGCGGCCTGCCCGGTGATCGTCAAGCATTTTCGAAACGACCGTACCGAGCTTCATGGACTTTTTTTCCTCGCCTTCCTTCGCTGCTTTCGGAGCGAGGACGCCTGCCGTCGTCTTGTCGTGACGGAGCCTGCCGACGGCATCGCGGGCTTCTTCGAGGGAGACCAAGTCGATGTCGCCCAGAGAGTGCCTCACGGCCCGGCCGGAAACTTTCGCGACAAACGACCACGTGGCAGTCCCGGAACGGCCGTTGACCGTAAGGACGAGCCCCGTCATGCCGTCGTCCCGCCAAGAACGTCGGCCGTAATCATCGGTCTCTAGCGAGCCCGAAACGACCACGTCGCGGACTCGCTTGGCTCGGGCCTCGGTGAACCGAAATGACTTGCCGTCAAAAACCCCTGAATCCTCAGAAATCTCGGTTTTTCTGCGAGAAACTGGCATGTCCTGCGACTCCTCGGTGCTTTCCGTGGTGGATCGGCCTCGCGTGGGCCGCTCGTCTTGCGCAACCCGTGCGCAACCGCAACGCTCGACATGATCGGACAAACACGGACAAAAGGCAAGTTTGCCCAAGAAGCGAGAAAAACAGGAAATCGCCAAGAAAACGGCGAAAAGAAGCGATTTTGCTCGGGAAAACCGCAAAAAAACCAAGTGCCCCGTCTTGGACTCGAACCAAGAACCCTCTGATTAAGAGTCAGATGCTCTGACCAATTGAGCTAACGGGGCCTTTAAACCAGTTTTTACCTTGGTCCGTCTGCCCCGGCAAGCGAGGTTGGCAAGAGCCCAGCCACGGCACGCATTTGCTCGGGGCCGCCCG
>JBGTKO010000421.1:0-3456 GCA_041744595.1 Pirellulales bacterium | reverse complement strand
GGTTGCCAACGCCTCGCAACGCCGGGCTTCGCACGGCGACCTCAAGCCGGTGACGACGCCGGGACGGCGGCGACGACGCGACAGCATTCCGTCCGGCGGCATGGCACGGGCAACCCCGAGCCGCGGAAACGCTTCAAATGTTCTTGAGCGGGCGGGTGGGCTTCGGGGGGGCGAGGTTTCGTCGCATGTCGTCGCCACGGTTCGGATTGCCGTTGCCACCGTTGCCCTGCCTCGGAGCGTTCACGCCGGTGTAGGTCTCAGCCCATACATAGCCCAGAGGCGCCCTCAGTTCCTCGGTCGCCATCTGAGCCCAGGGTGTGCCAGGATGATCGGCGACAATACGTCGGAGAAGCTCATCGGCCTGCTTGGCCAGCCGTTCCGTCTGTGAGCCAACCTTCGAGACGTCGTTGCTCGGCCGAAGCACCCAGGTGTCGTGCTTAGGGTCTTTGAACTTCATTCCCGTCTTCGCCTGAGCAAGCATAATGTTGTAGGAGTCGGTCCGCACCTTGAGCGCCAACACCTGGCCGAGAGCGAGGTCATAGCCCGCCTGCCACCGTCTCTCCTTGATCTTGTCGCGATCCGGAAGCCCGGCAGCCAGAAGGCCATGGAGCGCGTCGATCTTCGGCTGGAGCACGGCAGCCTTCTTCTGGGCATCGCTCAAGAGGTTGACCAGCCGACCGTCGTCTTCCCGAGGAAACCTCATCGTGGGGCCATCCATCGGGTTGAGTTCCGAGGCGCGGGACGCATCCACAAGCGCACGCTTTGCCCGATTTGCTGCCACCATCCGATCGATTTCTGCCTGGCTCTGGTAATCGGGCCGGTAATCCTTCATGACCTCGGGGTCGAAGAAGTACCGGAGGCCCGACGACATCGGGGCGGTGGCATCATCGCTGACGCGACCTCGGGCACTTCGATTCGGATGAATGGCAAAGTAGATTCCGCCCGTCTCCGCACAGAGTTTGGAGAGGCTGAACGGGCCGAAGCCAGAGTCGATCGGATCGTTCGAGGCGTTCTTCGGCCTGACCTTGACCACCTCCGGATAGCGACTTTCCGGCCCCTGCTCGACGACAGCCCACTGTTCCTCGTCGGCGTACTGGGGGTCAAACTCGACGAACTTCATCTTGACGTGCTGCTGCCCGAACGGAGCCGGCACGCCTACCACGAAGACCCGCATCTGGTTGCGGACGCAGTATGCCGAGACTTGATCTGCATGTTGCTGATCATCTCCGACTTCGTCCGTGAAGACGATGATCATCACGTTTCGCTTTGCCGGACTGAGACGCACCTGCGACGCCTTCTGTGCCGCGGTGGCTACCGCCGTGAACGTCATCTCAACGCCAGACTCATCAACCGGAATCGACTTGATGGCAGCCACCACCTCGCCCACCTTCTGTGTCGGCTGGGAAATGACCGGCGTCACTCGCTGGCCGTAGGCAAACACGAGATTGAACATCTCATTGGATTGGGCCGCCGCGCTCATGCCCACCTCATCGAACACCCGATCCAAGCGGGCGGCGATTTCTTTTCGTTGCCCGGCAAGACTCACCGACTGGTCAAAAACCCAGCAGACAACGGTGGGCCGCTGTTCGAGAGACGCTACGAGCTCCATCGTCAGTCGATCGACTGCCCCCCCGGCCCCGGTCTCACCAACGCCGACATCCCCTTTCACGATGAGGCTGTCGCTGAGCTCCTTGCCGGTGGGAAGCATATCGAAGACCTCGACCTGAATCTCGGTGTCGATCAGGTCGTCCGCCAGGACGGGCACAACCGATTCCTGGGCAAGCATGGGCGCGAGCGATTGGGCCATGTCGATCGCGTGATCGCTGGCGGCACCAGCGTCGGGCTGCTCATCGACGATCACCATCTCGACCGGCAGATCGAGGAGGACATCAGGCTCGTCATCGAGAGGCGTTTCGATGACGGTGATCTGTTTGGGAGCGCTCTCGACGACCGACAGGCCCGCGACTGCGAGCCCCAGGAGCACCACGACATGGATACCGAGGCTGACCACCCAGGCCGGGGTATCCCCATCAAGCGGCGTTTCATCCTCGCCGGTGTACTCCTGCCACCAGCGGCGAGCTTGTTCGAGAATGGCCATCGGTCGTCTCCGGCTGGATGCCGACGCAGTTTACAGGCTTCGGAAACCTTCAGGTATGGTACCGCCAGGTGCCAGTGGCAATCCACCGTCGCGGCCGTGGAAGTGTTCGGTCATTTCTGAGTATTCTATTCCAGGGATTCGCAACGCGGCCGTTTTTTGGATTTTTCGGCGGTCCACTCCCTCCAGCCCCATTTGGATCAGCGATGACAACCCATTCTGCCCCATGCTTTTTCAGCCATTTCTGTGGCGACAAGGGATCACTGGTCCGATCGGCGGCCTTCGCTTTGTCCGTCGTACTGGCCGCTGGCTCCCCGTCGTCCCCTTGGGCCCGAGGTGCAGAGGAGCCAGAGGCTCCTCCTCCTGCCAGGGAGTTCATCCTCGAGACAACCGATGGGATCAGCCTCGCTGTCCGATACTTTCCGGCGCCTGGTGATGAGAAGCCCCTGGCAACCGTCATTCTCATCCACGATCTCGGAGGCTCGAGCCAAGATCTTGTCCCACTGGCAACGGCGCTGCAGCAGGCAGGCTGTGCGGTGATCGCGCCCGACCTGCGGGGCCACGGCCAGAGCAGCATTGCCGCATACAAAAAGGCCGCCCCCGACGGCAATGAATCGAAGCTCCTCAAGCTTCCGGATTTCAAGGCGATGGCTGTCACGAGCGGGGGTCGCATTCGCGGCCAGTCTGATATCCGGGGTGACATCGAGAGCGTCCGAAACTGGATCAAAAAGCGAGCTGATGAAGGCAAACTCGATCTCGACAGGATCGTGGTCGTCGGCTCGGGTCTTGGCGCTGCCGTGGCGGCCAGTTGGACGGTCGACGATGCCGCCTGGCCCCCGATTGCCAGCGGCCACCAGGGAGGCGACGTCAAGGGTCTCGTATTCGTCGATCCCGCTTTCATCACGAAGGGATTTTCGATCGGGCCGATGCTGGCATCAGAGCCAGTGAAGTCGAAACTGCCGATCTTGATTCTGGCCGGAGGCGAAAGCCGCGACGCACCGAAGATTTTCGAACAGCTCAAGCGAAGTCGGGTGAACGCATGGCTCGACAGCCGGCTCTATGATCCGAAGGAACGCACGAATTCGTCACCAGCCAAGGCCAGTGACGCGTCCCTCTTCTACGAGCAGTTCGATACCAAGGACCGGGCCGGGAAACCGCTCCGGGGAGACTTACTGGCAGCGTATACCTCGTCGAATCCTCAGCATCGAACGCCCGCCTCCCTCATGGTCGGTTTCATCACCTTGATCGTAAACCGGCCACGATAGCCCGTCATTGGCCGGTGAGCCAGGACGCGGGGCGGGGGATCGCCGGGATCATCGTGGGGGCACGGGGATGGCTTTCGGCGGCGGGCTCGATCGCCG
>JBGTKO010000420.1:0-3944 GCA_041744595.1 Pirellulales bacterium | reverse complement strand
GCTCGGCCGGCTCGAGATTGCGATCGAGCCGCCGCTCGCCTCGACGAGCGACTTGCAGATCGCGAGACCGAGGCCGCCGCTTCGGCGCGACTCGCCATGAGAGCGGGCAGGGTCGATCTTGTAAAAGCGATCGAAGATTCGGTCGAGGTGGTCGGAGGCGATTCCCGTTCCCGTGTCGGTGACGGTCAGGACGCCATCTCCCGCGACCGCCGCGACGTGCACGACGACTTGACCACCTCGCGGTGTGAAGCGAAGCGCATTGTCGAGAAGGTTGCCCACGACCTGACGAAGACGGCTGGCGTCGGCGCTGACGAGTGGTGCAGGCCCTGGGGCGAACTCGAGTTCGATACCCCGCTCCTCGCTCACGCCCGCAAACATTCCTACCGCCTGTCCCGCCACCCGTGCGAGATCGACCGGCTCCTGCGGCTGTGGGGCTGCCGAGTCACTCGCTTCGGCAAGGATGAGCAGATCATTCGCCAACTTGGAAAGGTGGCGTGCGGCGTCGAGGACATCGCCGAGCGTTTCACGATGCTCTTCGGCAGAACGGTCTTGCGACACGGCCACCTCGAGTGAGCTTTGGATCGCGGCGAGTGGCCCACGCAGTTCATGGGCCGCATCGGCAACAAATCGCTCCTGGCGATCGACATGGTCGGCCACTTGATCCAAGAGGTGATTGATCGTCAGCGAGAGGCGGTCGAGCTCATCGTGGCTCCCAGTGACCACGAGCCGGTCGCCGAGCCGTGTTGGGCGGAGTCGCTCGGCGATTCGGAGGATGTCCGCGACGGGTTGCGTGGCTCGCACCGCCAGCCAGTATCCAGCCAGAGGCGTGAGGAGCGACAGCACGACGCCCACCGGTATCAAGAGTTGCATGAGGGCCTCGATGTTGTCGTCCAGAAACGCGGTAGACATCCCTATGCGTATATGCAACGGAGCCTGGCCGGGCGGAGCGATTGCCACCCGCACGTACCGATACGGACCGACCTGGACGATGTGCTCCTCGCGGTCGCTCGCCACGGGTGGATTGTCAGCCACCTCCACCGGACAGCGATCGCTCTTCCAGAGCGTGACACCGTCGGCCGTCAGGAGTTGTGTGAACCAGCCCCGCTCCTCGTGACCTGCCGCCTTTCGACGCATCTCGTCCACGACCGCGTCAATGTCTGGATGAAGGTCCGTAATCGCAATGGCGACTTCGCGGGCATTGCCGCGGAGTACGGCATCGGCCTCGCGGTAGAGTGCCGCCCGGCCGCCAAACCAGACTGCCACGAGTGCCACGACGGTCATCAGGAGCACGGCCGCGGTGTTCCAGATCGTCAGCCGAGCCCGAATCGTCGTCCAGGCAGTGCCATCAATCCCCGCCCAGCGCATAGCCGCGGCCCCGGAAGGTACGGATGAGGGACGTCTCGCGGTTCACGTCAACCTTGCCGCGTAGGCGGTTGATGTGCACCTCAATCACGTTGGTCGGGCCGTCCCAGTCGAAGCCCCAGACATGCTCGCAGAGCATCTTTCGCGTGACCACTTGGCCATGAAACCGCATGAGAAGTTCGAGAATGCTGAATTCCGTCGGCGTCAGGTTGACGGAATGGCCATCCATCGTGAGCCGCTGATTGGCCAGGTTGAGGCTGAGGTCACCAACCTCCAACTGCATCGCTGGCTTGTCGGACGTGCGGCGATGGACCGCATCGATCCGGGCGAGGAGTTCGTCCATTGCGAACGGCTTGACGAGATAGTCGTCAGCCCCCGCCTCAAATCCCGCGATCTTGTCTGGCACGGTGCCGCGGGCGGTGAGAACGATCACAGGCGTCCGCACGCCGTGAGACCGGGCCATCTTGAGCACCTCGAGGCCGCCGACCTTCGGCAGCATGAGATCAAGGACCACGAGGTCGCTCGCGAGGAACGCATCGTCGCGAATCGCGGAGGCGCCGTCGGTGAGCCAGTTGCATTCGTGGCCCGCGTCACGCACCGCTGTTGAGACGGCGCGGCCAATGATGGGATCATCTTCGACAATCGTCACTTGCATGAGCCGTATCTCGCACAGCAGGACGGTACATGGATTGAAACGCCGTTCTCCATCGTACCGACGAAAGACGGATTCAAACTAGCGCCCGCCAGAAATTGGCTGGCTTGGTCTTGCTGGCCGCGGCTCGGGGGTGCTGTATTCGCACGCGGATTTGCGACCCCGTAGCCTAGTTGCTCCGCAACTGGGTGAATCCGGCTCGCAGTCGCCCGGCCGGCAGGAAGCCGGAGTCTGCCCGTCACTCCCACTCGATTGTGGCAGGAGGCTTTGAGGAAATGTCGTAGACCACCCGGTTGACGCCTCGGACCTCGTTGATCACACGGGTCGAAATCCGCCCCAACACTTCGTAGGGAAGATGGCTCCAGTCGGCCGTCATGAAGTCTTCGGTTTCGACTGCTCGGACCGCAAGGACATCGTCGTAGGTCCGGGCATCCCCCATCACGCCGACGCTCTGAACCGGGAGGAGGACTGCGAATGCTTGGGATACCTTCCGCATGAGCCCGGCCGCCTCGAGCTCCTCGAGCACGATCGCGTCGGCCTCTCGAAGTTTGTCGAGCCTGGGCTTGGTGACTTCACCCAGGCAGCGGACCGCGAGCCCCGGCCCAGGGAAGGGGTGTCGCCAGACGATTTTTTCTGGGAGGCCGAGCTGGAGGCCGAGCTGCCGGACTTCATCTTTGAAGAGGTCACGGAGTGGTTCGACAAGCTCGAACTGAAGATCGTCGGGAAGGCCGCCGACGTTGTGGTGAAGTTTGATCGTAGCCGCGGGACCGTCGGCCGCGGCTCCGCTTTCGATCACGTCGGGATAGAGTGTGCCCTGGGCAAGATACTTTGCCCCTTCGATGCGGGCTGCCTCAGCAGCAAAACAGTCGATGAAGGCTCGGCCGATCCGTCGGCGCTTCTCCTGCGGCTCCGTCACGCCGGTAAGCACTTCGAGGAAAAGATCCTCCGCGGGCACGACATGGAGATCAGCCTTGAAGTGGGTCGTGAACTCCTCGATGACGGCAGCTGCCTCGCCCTTTCTCAGGAGGCCATTATCGACCAGGATGCAGGAGAGCTGGCTGCCGATCGCCCGCGAGAGGAGCGCTGCCACGACCGCGGAATCGACGCCGCCCGAGAGACCGCAGATGACGCGATCGCTGCCGATGCGCTTCCGCATTTGTTCGATCGTCGCAGACGCGAAATCATCGAGCCGCCAGCGGCCTGAGCAGCCGCAGGGCCCTTTCAAGAAGTTGGCGAGGATCGTGCCACCGGCCGGGGTATGGGTGACCTCGGGATGAAACTGGAGGCCGAAGACCGGAAGCGATCGGTGGCGAACCGCAGCGAGCGGGCAGGTGGCGGTGCGGGCCAGCGGGACAAAGTCGTCGGAGACTCCATCGACTTGGTCGCCGTGGCTCATCCAGACTTCCGTCTGGCCGGGCACGTCGGCAAAGAGCAGGTCGTGTTCCACGATCTCGCAGGCCGCGCGGCCGTACTCACGAGCAGACGCGCGGCCTACGCGGCCACCAAGGGCCTCGCAGGCCAGTTGCATCCCGTAGCAGATGCCGAGCACCGGAAGGCCAAGACCAAAAATCGCGGGGTCGCACTTCGGGGCGGTCGCTTCATACACGCTCGCGGGACCGCCCGAGAGGATGATGCCCTTCGGGGCGAGCGCCTTGATGCGATCGGCGGTGATGTCGTGTCGCACGATCTCGCAGTAGACATGCTGCTCGCGGACACGGCGGGCAATGAGTTGGGCATACTGCGACCCGAAGTCGAGCACGAGCACTCGTTCGGTCTGTTGGGGGGAGGACGCGCTGGCGAGGGACGAGGAGGCGGCGGTCGAGTGGGAAACGGTACCGGCTGGCATGCGGGGCCACGAGGGGTTCGGGAGGAAAAGCCCGAGAGTATACGCATCGCTCTGACGGTCCGCAGCCTGGACGCCCCGCGGTCC
>JBGTKO010000419.1:0-1522 GCA_041744595.1 Pirellulales bacterium | reverse complement strand
TTTCGTAAGTCTGTAGGTTCCTCGCAGCGGTATAACGCGGACATTGCAAACCCCCCAATTTCCGAGCGTCATGCGGTAGAGTCGAACACGAGAGAAGGAGGTGCCGATGAACACGCTCAAGTCCCTTACGAAAAAGCCGATCTACGATGTCGAGACCGGGGTGGTGGTTGGCAAGCCCCAGGATGTCCTGGTTGACCCGAAGACGCACAAGATCGGGCTTATCGTCCTCACCTACGGTGACCTTCCCGAGACGTCTGTCGTGTGCGACGTGGCCGCGATCGGCCAGTTCGGAAACGACTCGCTCACGATTCCAAGCCTCGAGAAGCTTCACCTGGCGGTCCACGATAAGTCCTCGCTCGATGAACTCACTCGCGGGATCTCGCTCCGCAGGCGGACCGTGATGACACCCGACGGCCAAACGATTGGCACGATCGTAGCGACCGAAGTCGACAACGAGGGTGCCGTGGCTCAATACCGGCTTCGGAAGCCGCGGTTGGGCATGCTGCGCCCGACGTTCACGATGAAGCCGGAAGACGTCTCGCGGCTCGGCGAAGGCGTAATCATCGCCGGCAAGGGTTCGAAGCGGCAGTCACCCCGCCGGTCGTCCGCGAAGGGCTAACAGCGGTGTGGACCCTCGCCTACAGCCGCTCCACCGCCATCAGCGGCGGCTTGTCCGGGTCCACGAGGTAGCGCAGCGCCGGCATCGTGATGTCGGCGACCGTGCACGAAGCCGAGACCGGGTGATTCGTTTTCGCGCCGTCCAGATTCCAGGCGGCGGGCTCGAAAGCACCCAACAGCGGCTGGCCGCGGTCTGCGGCCCGGAAGGTGTAATCCGGGTCCACCTGAATGAGGCGCAGCTGCTCTATGCCATCGCGAGTGATGCGCGCCAGGTTCAGGCTGGCGAGGTATTGAACGTCGTTCCCGCTGATCGGTTCCGGGTTCATCATTGTGATGTCGAGAATGGTCTGGCCATCGACCTCGACGGATGCGTGAACCCGGTCATATCGCTTTTCCATGCGGCAATCGCCGACGGCGACGGGGTAGCCCCAGCGGGTTGCGAGTTCCTTCGCGGCCTGCGGTGTACTGGCGTATGCCTGTAACGACAGGCCCCGGGGACGGGCGCCGGACCGGGCTCCGACCTTCACCTCGCCGAGTACGAACGGCCCCGCAGGGCTCTCCGGGAATTGCGTAACGGTGAAGACGAGCGTCGGTGGAATGGTGGGGTGGAGCGCCGGCGGAATGAGCGAGGTCATCCCACTGTCGTCGATTTCGTACATCAGCTGGAGGATGCGGGCGCCGGGGAGTTCCCAGCGCTCAGCGTCCAGGGTCGGGAGCAGTGGTGCGCCAGCGGCGAGAGATGCAAGGCTTCGAGTTCCTACGAGCGGCATTAGTCCCCTCCACCGACGGCGGCGAGCTCGCCGGTCTTCGCGAACTTCGGCATCACTTCTTTCGCGAATAGCCGCAGGCTCGCGAGTACTTCTTCCTGCGGAATAGTTTCGACAGCATTCAGGAGGAAATTGAT
>JBGTKO010000418.1:0-4294 GCA_041744595.1 Pirellulales bacterium | reverse complement strand
GTAGGTAACAAGCGCAGCCTGAATGGCGAAGCGGAGCCTCCTCCGAGTGAGCGAAGGGCACGGAAGCGAGGCCGAGCGATGGCCGACGGAGTGGGAGCCGGGCTTCGCACGGCGACCTCAAGCCGGAGACGACGCCGGGACGGCGGCGACGGCGCGACAGCATCCCGTCCAGCGCCATGACACGGGCAACCCCGACCCGCGGCCAATCACGAAAAATGCGGAAGGGCTTTCCACAGAGAATAATGAGACGCACCAGCGCATCGTTTCAGCAGAATGGCCAGCCAGGAAGGACTCCGCGGTGACCGACTCAGGCTCCAAAAAGCCCGACGGCTCCGCGCCACACTCAGCCAAGCTCTCTCCCGAGGCCGTTCTGGAGATCTACACGCGATGGCAGGCAGACGTCCGGACTTTTCTTCTGGCGATCACCCGCAATGCGGACCTCGCCGAGGAGCTTGTGCAGGCCACGTTCAGCCGGCTCGTCGAGTCGGGCGAGACGGCCAGGCCAGCCAGCATGCGGGGCTGGCTTTTCAAGGTGGCCCACAACGAACTGCGTCTTTTGAAGCGACGGGAGAATGTTCACGCCCGTTGGCTGGCGGGGACCGCACCGCGCATGGCAGACGAAGCCGCGCCCTGGGAGTCACTCGTTCGTGGCGAGGAAACCGATCGCGTGCGGCGAGCGATGCAGTCGCTCCCACCCGACCAGCGACAGGTCGTCGAGGCAAGAATCCGTCACGGCAAAACGTTTGCGATGATTGCCGGCGAGCTCGGGCTCCCGCTTGGAACCGTGCTCACCCGGATGCGACTTGCGATGGCAAAACTCCACCGCTCGCTTGCGGAGGACACGCACAATGAATGACGGCGTCTCACCCGACGACCTGGTCTGGCTCGCCGACCGATTTGTTCTTGGCGAGCTCGATCCCGACGAAACGTCTGCGGCGGAAGTACGGCTCCTTGAAGACGATGCGTTTGCTGCTGCGGTCGCCCAGTCAAGCAAGCTCATTGCGGCAGTGCTCGCCACCGATCCACGAGCAACAGGTGTGCCCACTCCGCGGTCACGTCTGCGGCTCGTAGCAGCAGCCATCGCCGTCGCGGTATGTGTCGCGATCGCACTGGTGCTCATGCCTTCGCAGCAGCCAGGGCCGCAGCCGGCCGACATCGTCCGCTTCTGGCGGCAGGCTGAGGTGCCTGACTGGCCCGTCGCGGAAGCGAACGGCGACTACGAAGCCACCGATGCCGACATCGTGCCCGATTGGATGCTCGAAGCTGTCGCACTCGACACGGGCGATTCAAAAGTTCTGGAGAATTGATGCATGCGTTGGGTTGTTTCGTGTATCACCTTGCTCGTGGTCGGGGTCGCATTGGCTGCCCCATTCGTTGACCGCGAGGAGACCGCGTTGGCCTTTGTGTCGGAGCACCATCCCGAGCTCCTGCCACTCCTCGAACGGCTCCGGGCCAGCGCGCCTGCTGAGTTTGCCGCGGCGATCAACGATCTCGAGAGGGCTCGTGAGCGAATCGAAAAGTTTCGAGACCGGCCCGAGCGATACCAGGCTGCCCTTGCCGAGTGGAAGTTCTCGTCGCGAATTCGCCTGGCGATTGCTCGCCTCGCGACAAGCCCGTCGGCAGAGGCCGAGTCGGAGCTGCGTCAGCTTGTCTCCCGGCGGCAAGATCTCCGGATCGCGACGCTGCGGGGCGAACGCGATCGGCTCGCTACACGGCTCGAAACGGTCTCGGCCCAGATCGACGCCTATGAATCGGATCGCGATGCGGCGATCGAGAAGGAGTTCACGGCTTTGAAGCCAAAGCAAAAGAGCGCTGCGAAGGGGAACCGTCCGACGCCAAAAAACAAATCCGAGCGACACCAGAAGCCACCAGCCGTTCCATCTGGTAACGCGCCCTGACCCGACACGGAAGGTAACCACGATGCACCGCTTGCTTGCCCGCGTCGCACTCCTTTGGCTTGCGGCCCTCGTCGTCGCCAGGCCCTTGCCGGCTGCCGACATCGTGCCACCAATCGACGAGCGTTTTGCTGAGGCCCTTGCCGAGGCTGCCAATGAGAAGCCCGACTTCCGTCGGCATGTCGTGCCGCTCCTTGGCCGACTCGGCTGCAACGGCCGCGCCTGCCACGGGTCATTCCAGGGGCAGGGTGGGTTTCAGTTATCGCTCTTCGGCTACGATTTTCACGCCGACCATGCAAACCTGCTCGGTGGCGACGAGCCGCGCACGAACCTCGCCGACCCGGCTGAGAGCCTCATCATCCAAAAACCGCTCAAAGAGATTCCGCATGAGGGTGGGAAGCGGTTGACCCGTGGGTCGTGGCAGCATCGCGTGCTCCTTGACTGGATCGCATCAGGAGCCGAGCCGGCTGCGAACGACACGAGTCTTGAACGTCTCGAAGTCACTCCTCGCGAACTGGTCGCGAGCCGCAAGGGAATCACTCAACAACTCCGGGCGGTAGCCGTGTGGAACGACGGCACCCGCGAGGATGTGACACCGCTGTGTCGGTTTCAATCGAACAATGACGAAGTCGCCACAATCGACGAGACGGGCCGCGTCACGGTGGCCGGCCCCGGCGACACCCATGTCGTCGTGTTCTATGACAACGGCGTCGTCCCGGTGCCGGTCCTTCTGCCAGTATCGGATCGCCTTGGCAGCCGGTATCCCGATATCTCAACACCCACCCGTGTCGACTCGCTGGTCACTGACAAACTCCGCAAGCTCGGAATCGTGCAGTCTGATCTCTGCACCGATGCGGAGTTTCTGAGGCGGGTATCGCTCGACCTCACCGGGACACTTCCGACCGCAGCCGAGGTCGACACATTTCTTGCCGACGCGCGGCCCGACAAACGGGATCTCACAATTGACGCACTCCTTGATTCACCGGGTTACGCCGCCTGGTGGGCCACGAAGTTTTGCGACTGGACAGGCAATAACCGTGAGCGAAACCAAAATAATGGTCCCGACAATCGGACGGTCGCCACGGCTGCCTGGTATGAGTGGCTGCGGACCCGGATTGCCGCCAACGTGCCGTATGACGAGATCGTGGAGGGCATCGTGCTGGCCCGAAGTCGAGAAGACGACGAGTCATACCGCGACTACTGCGAGCGGATGAGCGGCTACCAGCGAGGCGATTTCGTGGCGTCTTTCGCTGAACAGCCGTCGCTCCCGTATTTCTGGAGCCGTCGCGGCTTTCAGACCCCGCAGGAGCGGGCGCTCGGTTTTGCCTACACATTTTTGGGCGTGCGAATCCAATGTGCCGAGTGCCACAAGCATCCATTCGATCAGTGGACGAAGGACGACTTCGCTCGGTTCCAAAACTTTTTCACACGGGTGCGGTTCGGTCAGTCGCCCGATACGAAGGATGAAATGAAGGCCATGCTCACGGAGCTTGGCGTCGATCCCGAGCTCCGCGGTGGCGACCGCGACAAGGCAATCACCCGGCTCGTCAAGGCTGGCCACACCGTTCCCTACGGCGAAACGTTTGTCATTCCGCCGGTGAAGCCGGCAAAGGCACAAAAACCTCCGAAGGCGGGCCGGCCCAAGCAGAACCAACGGATCGTTGTCGGTCGTACGGCCACGGTGCTTGGCGGTGACGAGCAGACGATCGGCGATCTTGCAGACCCGCGGGTCGTGCTCATCGAGTGGATGCTCGCCGACGACAATCCCTACTTTGCTCGTGCCATTGTGAACCGAGTCTGGGCGTCGTATTTCAACGTCGGGATTGTCGAGCCACCGGACGATCTCAGCCTCGCCAACCCACCGAGCAACGCCCCGCTCCTTGACTGGCTCGCCGCCGAGTTTCGCCGCAAAGGCTACGACCTGAAGTGGCTCCATCGCGAGATCGTCACGAGCCGCACCTACCAGGCAAGCTGGCAGACAAACGACACCAACCGGCTCGATGAACGAAACTTTTCGCGAGCGGTGCCTCGGAGAGTTCCAGCCGAGGTGGTGCTCGACGCGATCCGCATGGCGACGGCAAGCGACACCGAGGCAGCGAGAATGGCTGCATCATCGAGCGGCCGTGCTGTTGATGAGTCGGCCACCGTGGGCTGGGGCAACTCCGCCAAGTACGCGCTGACGGTCTTCGGTCGATCCGCCCGCGAGAGCAACTGCGACTGCGACCGTTCGGCGGAACCGAGCCTCTTACAGACGGTGTTCCTGAGAAACGACCGCGACATGCTCGCCCAGGTGAACCGGAAGGGAGGCTGGGTCGATGAAATCTCCGCCCCGTATGACGCTGCCGCCAAGCGGGCGGAGCGCCGGGCCGAGAAAGGTCGGCCGGCGGCCGTCGTCGCGG
>JBGTKO010000417.1:0-16552 GCA_041744595.1 Pirellulales bacterium | reverse complement strand
CCGTCTCGAGCCGCACGGGCTCGGCGGATGTGCTCGCGGCGCTTGGCGTCGGAACGGACGCGACGGTCGAGGCCGCTGCCCGCTGCCTGCGGGATATTGGTCTCTGCTTCTGTTTTGCGCCGGCCCACCATCCTGCCATGGCCCGCGTGGGACCGCTGCGGCGATCACTCGGCCGGCCAACCGTGTTCAACCTCGTTGGCCCTCTGTGTAACCCGGCCGGGGCGAGTGTGCAGGTGATTGGTGTGGGACGGCCCGCGGCCGCGGAGCCGATGGCCGAAGCGGCGAGGATGCTCGGAGCCAAGCGGACTCTCGTTGTTTCGGGTTACCTCGCGGATCGGCAGGGACAAGTCACGCCGAAACCGTTTGACGAAGTCAGTCTTTTTGGACCGACCGACGTGATCGATGTCACTCCCGAACGTGTCCAGCGGTACCGCTGGACGCCTGAAGATTTTGGTTTTGCAACACTCCCGCTCGAGCGACTGGCTGATCTCGAAGTCGCCGGGCCACCGGAGAGCGGTGCGGCAATCCGCGGTGTCCTTTCGGGGGACACCGGCCCGCGGCGGGACGTCGTTGTGATCAACGCCGCAGCGGTGCTTTTTGCGGCGGGCCGGGCCGCCACGCCCGACGCGGCCCGGATCGTTGCCGAACGCGCCATTGATTCGGGTGCGGCCGCGTCACTCCTCGGTCGATTCGTTGCGCTGTCGCAGTCGGCCTGAGCGGCTTGCGAGCCTCTCTGTTTGACGCCCCGCCTACGATCGCATTGCCATGAGCCTTCACATCATCAAATCTGAGCCAGTTCCCGCCGGCCTCAAGCCATGCTGTGCGAAGCCTGCCGTCGGTGAACTGGGGTGGAGATGTCCCATGCACCCGCAGGTGGTGAAGTCGGCCGCTGGCACGTGCGATATCTGCGGCATGCCGCTCGAGCCAATCGGCCAAGAAGCCGGCGGCGCTGCTGCAGAAGGCCACGAGAACCTGAGATTGACGGTCTCCACGGTCCTCGGCGTCATCCTCCTTACGGTGGCGATGGGACCGATGGTGGCGCACATGCTCCCGGAGTGGGTCGGTGGCCACATCGTCGCTGAGGGGTTTGCCTCGCTCGGCCTTACAGGACAGACCGGTATCTGGGTTCAGCTCGCCCTGGCGACACCGATCGTCTTCTGGGGAGGCTGGCCGATTCTCTCGTCGGGAATCGCAGGGTTCATCGCGGGGCGGCCGGGAATGTTCTCGCTCATCACGCTCGGCGTCCTGGCCGCCTGGCTTTCGAGCACGATCGCGACCCTCGCGCCATCGGTGATTCCCGAAGCATTTCGGGAGGCCGACGGCACGGTGCCTGTCTTCTTCGAGTCGGCCGGGATGATCATCGTGCTCGTGCTCCTCGGACAGTGGCTCGAGACCCGCGCCCGACGCGGCACGACCACCGCGATCCGTTCCCTGATGGACCTCTCGCCGCCAACCGCGGAGCGGGTGGGCCACGTGTCTGGCGCGACGCCAGCAACTCCCGAAATAATCCCGCTTGCGACCGTCACGGTTGGGGACCTGTTGCGAGTGAAGCCAGGGGGGCGGATGCCAGTAGACGGCGTCGTGTACGAGGGAACGACCTCGGTTGATGAGTCGCTCCTGACCGGCGAGCCATTGGCGGTGGCAAAACAGCCAGGAGACCGCATCCTGGGTGGAAGCATCAATGGAAGCGGCTCGGTCATCCTTGCGGCGACCGCCGCGGCTGGCGATTCATTCGTGGCACGGATCACACGACTCGTCCGTGACGCCCATGCCAGGCGAGCGCCGATCGAAAACATGGCCGATGGCATCGCCGCATGGTTCGTGCCGGCGGTACTTCTGGTTGCGGTGGCCACGTTCGTGGGCTGGGCTCTCTTCGGGCCCGAACCACGGATGGCGCTGGGCCTCGTGTCGGCGGTGAGCGTGCTTGTGATCGCATGCCCTTGTGCGCTCGGCCTTGCCACGCCGCTGGCGATGACCGTGGCCATCGGCCGCGGAGCGAGGGAGGGAATCCTCATGCGGTCTGCGGAGGCCGTTGAGCTGCTCTCATCGGCAGGCACGGTGGTCTTCGACAAGACCGGCACCCTCACCATGGGCCGGCCACGGATCGTGGCCGCCGGAACGGTGGAGCCTCGTGACGCCGCCACCAGGGTCGTTGTCACGGTCGAAGATCTTCCCGACTTCAGCGAGGGACCGCTTCGGGACATCTTGGCGACGGCGACGGCACTCGAAGTCGCCAGTGAACACGGCCTGGCTCGCGCCTTCACCGACGCTGCGGCGATGGCGGGCCTCGACGTGCCGTCGGCCACTGGTGTGTCAGCCGTCGTCGGACGCGGCGTGAAGGGCATCGTCGGCGACCGTGTCGTCATGGTCGGAAGTGAGCGGTTTCTCCAAGAGGCGGGCATGCACGTACCGCCCATCGACTCCGCGGGAGCAACCGTGGTCTACGTTGCCGATGGTGGCAACGCCGTCGGCTGGTTTGCCATTGCCGACGAGCCGCGGCCGGAGGCTCGCGGCGTCATGGCCGAGCTTATCGGCCGTGGACTGTCCATCGAAATGCTTTCGGGCGACGCGCCGGCCGTCGCGACTCAGGTGGCAACATCACTCGGGATCATGACCGCCTCGGGCAGTCTCTCTCCGGCCGAGAAGGCGGAGCGTATCGAGGCGCTCGTGCATGCGGCGAACCAGCATGGCTCCGCCAGTCGCAGCGTGGTGTTCGTGGGCGACGGGATCAATGACGCTCCGGCCCTTGCCGCGGCAGACGTCGGGATCGCCATGGGATCAGGAGCTGATGTGGCCCTCGAAACGGCCGACGTCACGCTCCTCTCGGGCGGCCTTGGTCCCCTGCCCCGCGCGCTTGACCTCGCGCGGGTCACGATGCGGGTCGTGCGACAGAATCTCGGCCTGGCATTTCTCTACAACGTCCTGGCGATCCCAGTCGCCGCAGGAGTCCTCTATCCGCTCCTCGGGCACGTCACGAGCCCGATGCTCGCCGCCGCCGCGATGACCATGAGCTCGCTTTCAGTGATCGCCAACAGTCTGCGGCTGCGTGGGGGCTACCGCAGGAGCACTTCGAGGCCGTCGTAAGCGAGCTCGACGCCTTGTGGCAGGGCGGCACTCGTCACCTCGTGTGGCAACTCGTGCGAGAGATGCGTCAGGATCGTCCGCTTTGCTCGCGTGCGGACAGCCACGGCGATGGCCTCTCCGAGCGAGAAGTGGGTGGGGTGCCGGGTATGCCGTAGGCAATCGAGGATGAGCACATCGAGCCCTTCGAGCAGCGGCCAGGTTGCCTCGGGAATGCCGCTGGTATCGGTGCAGTAGGCGACATTGCCGAACCGGAAGCCAAGCACGTCAAAGGGGCCATGCTCGAGTCGCAATGGCACAACGTGAGCCCCAAGGACATCGAAGGGCAGCGTGCCGATCCGCTCGAATGCGAGTTTGGGGACGCCGCCACCAGCAAAAGGTGTGGACGAAAATGCGTAGTCGAACGCTTTGCGAATGCGGGCTTCGACCTGCTCCTCACAAAGCACCGGCATCGGACGGCCTGCGTGGAAACAGAGCGGACGCACATCATCGAGACCGTACACATGGTCGACGTGATCGTGTGTGTAGAGCACCGCGTCAACCCGTCCGATGTCCTCCCGCAAGAGCTGCGATCGCAGGTCGGGAGTCGTGTCGATGAGAAGGTGCCCCTCGGGCAGACCGACGAGGACGCTCGTCCGCGTTCGGGCGTCACGTGGGCCACCGTTGAGGCAGGTGTCGCAACCACAACCCACGAGGGGCACTCCGACACTGGTGCCCGTGCCAAGAAAGAGCAGCCGGCCGGTGAGATCCCGCCCCCGGTGCCACGCAGGTCGCGATTCCTGGGCGGCGGAACCATCCGGAGATGTGTGCGATGTCATGGCTGAGATTATGCAGCAAACCATAGAATGGTGCGGCCCAACTGGCCCAAAATGGGATCGGATGTGACGATGCTTGATGACACGGACCTGCTCTTCGTCTATGGCACCCTGCGGCGGGATTTGGCGGACGGCGAGGCCCGATCGCTCGTCCACGACTTGGAACTCGTTGGGGCGGCGACCGTTGAGGGCCTGCTCTACGACCTTGGCAGCTACCCAGGCGTGATCGCCGGCCACGGCGTCGTGCATGGAGAGTTGCTACGGGTCGCTCCCCCAGAGCGGCTTGCAGCGATCGACGCTTACGAGGAGTGCAGAGGGGTGGAACCTCTCTTTCGACGTACCCTGACGAGGGCTCGATTTGGCAACGGCCGGAGCGTCACTGCGTGGATCTATCTCTTTTCCAGGAGCGTCGACCGGGCGCCACGGATCGACCACGGCGACTATTCGTCAATCCGGAAACGCGGCGGATGAGTCGTGAAATTTGGAGTGGGTGCCCCAGTTCCCGCATCTGCCGCCTTTTTCGGCAGCATCAATCGAGCAATGCCGCGCCCACGGGCGGCGGGTTCTGCAGTGCCACACGAAAACGTCGCAATTTTTGTGCCGAGCCAACTCGCAATTCCCTTGGCACGCTTTTTGCTATGTTGATACATCGCATTTTGTCGCTGGCCAGACACCGATATGGCGGCTGCGGGGCGACGGCCTTCATGGTCTTCGCCGTGCAGATCGATGTCGCGTCGTCCTCCGGCTGACATGGTGCTTTTCTTTTCCAACCCCTCCTCAGAAGGACGACTTCAGCGATGAGCACGAAGACGAAGCTGGAATACATTTGGCTCGACGGGTACAAGCCCACGCAGAGTCTGCGATCGAAGACACGGGTCGAGCGAAACTTCGGCGGTTCGCTCGAAGAGTGCCCGATGTGGTGCTTTGATGGGTCGAGCACCGAGCAGGCGACCGGCGGTGATTCGGACTGCCTTCTCAAGCCGGTCGCGATCTTCCCTGACCCAGGCCGTAAGAACGCCTACCTCGTCATGACCGAGGTGCTCAACGCCGACGGCACCCCACACGACTCGAACGCTCGTGCCACGATCGAAGATGACGACGAAGATTTCTGGTTCGGCTTCGAGCAGGAGTATTTTCTTTGGTGCCCGAAGACCAACAATCCTCCGGGATTCCCGGCCGGTGGCTATCCCGCGCCTCAGGGTCCGTACTATTGCTCTGTCGGCGCCGACAACGCGCACGGCCGGGCCTGCGTTGAAGATCATCTCGACGCCTGCCTCGAGGCGGGGATCAACGTCGAGGGCATCAATGCTGAAGTGGCGGCGGGCCAGTGGGAGTTCCAGGTCTTCGCCAAGGGCGCCAAGCGTGCCGGCGACGAAGTCTGGGTCGCCCGCTACCTGCTCGAGCGGATCGGTGAAGACTACGGCTACGCGATCGAGTGGCACCCCAAGCCGCTCGGCAAGCTCGACTGGAACGGCTCAGGCATGCATGCCAACTTCTCGAACGAGCTCATGCGAACCTGCGGCGACAAGCAGGTTTTCACGAGCATCTGTGAGGGCTTTGGCGGTGTGATCAGCCGCCACATCACGGTGTACGGTGCCGACAACGACCAGCGGCTCACGGGCAAGCACGAGACGGCTCGTATTGACCAGTTTAGCTACGGCGTCTCGGACCGTGGCGCGTCGATCCGAATCCCGGTCGGGACGATCGAGGCTGGCTGGAAGGGACGACTCGAGGACCGGCGTCCGGCCTCGAACGCCGACCCGTACAAGGTGGCCGCCGCGATCGTCAAGACGGTCAAGGAAGCGACCATCGCCGCTGGCGTCGCCTAATCGACACCGGTTCTCGCCTCCGCGATTTTCACAGAGCCCCCTCGGCCTCACAGCCGAGGGGGCTTCTCATTCGCCACACTCGACCTCGCGAATCGCCTCGAGCAACTCTCGCATCGTCTGGTAGCGGTCTGCCGGACTCTTCGCGATCGCCTTCGCTACCACCTCGTCGAGTCGCGAGGGAATCCCGAGACCTGGGCTGGCCTTCGAAGGCGGTGGCGGGGTGTCGTGGATGATGTTCTCGAAGGTTTCTTGGATCACGCGACCTCGGAACGGCTCCCGGAGCGCTGCCACCTCGTAGAGCACGACACCCGTACTGAAGATGTCGCTTCGCTCGTCGATGACGGCGCGGTTCACGTTCACTTGCTCAGGTGACATGTAGAGCGGTGTGCCGGGCCGATCCCCCGCCATCGTGAGCGCCTGAATCGACTCTGAAGGCTGGCGAGCGATCGACGGATGCTGCGGCTGGTCATCCGTTTGGCCCCAGACCTTGGCCACGCCCCAGTCGAGCAGGATCACCTCGCCGAAGTTGCCCACCCAGATATTCTCGGGCTTCACATCCCGGTGAATCACGCCACGGGCATGGGCGTACATGAGCGCTTGGGCCGCTCCCTCGACGATCTCGAGCCGTTGGCGGAGCGGAAAGGCAGCTTTGGCCGCCGCATCGCCGCGGGCGATCCGCTTCAAGATCTCGAAGAGGTTCTCACCCGAGACCCGCTTCATCGTGAAGTAGAGTCCCTCCTTCTGATCCTGGCCGATTTCGTAGACAGGAACCGTATTCGGGTGCTGGAGCTGCGCCGTCACACGAGCCTCCCGAAGAAGCCTGCGGTTTTCCTTCTCGTCATTACGCATTTCGGGAAGGAGCGACTTCATCACGACCGTGCGACCAGTGATCTGGTCGAAACAGGTCCGGAGCACGGCCGAACCCCCGTGGGCCATGTCGCGGAAGTTCGAGTACTTTGCCAGGCCGTGTGGAACATTCTCCGGAAGCGCGTAGTCGGTGGCGTTCAGAAAGATCGGCCCCTGACCGTCGGTGGGCGGCATTGAAGGTGTCTCCGAGGCTCGTCACGTGATTCCGATGAGCCGCAATCGTACCAGGAGAGTTTTCGTTCCGTCGGTTACTACCCCAGCACGTTTCGTAAAAACTGCTGCGTCCGCTCGGTTTGCGGAGCATCGACCACCTGGCTCGGCGGACCGTCTTCGACGATGCTCCCATCGGCCAGCACGACGACGCGATCTGCCGCCCGCCGGGCGAACCCGATTTCGTGCGTCACCATGATCAGTGTCAGGCCATCGCGATTGAGGTCCTCCAACACGTCGAGCACCTCATGCTTCAGCTCCGGATCGAGGGCGCTGGTGATCTCGTCGCAAAGCAGCACCGAGGGCTCCATGGCCAACGCCCTCGCGATCGCCACTCGCTGCTTCTGGCCGCCCGAGAGCTGCGACGGATAGTGGTCACATCGCTCGCGCAGCCCGACTCGCTCGAGAAGCTCCCGGCCGCGAGCTTCGGCGTTGGCCCGCGATTTCCCGGCGACCTTCATTGGCGCTTCGCACACATTGCCTAGCGCCGTCAGGTGTGGGAAAAGCTGGAAGTCTTGAAAAACCATTCCCACCGTGCGTCGAACCGCCCTGGCGGTGTCTTTCGAACCTTTGCCGTTTGCGGTGATCCGATGCTCCCCGACCCGTACCTCTCCTTCATCGATTGGATTCAGGCCGTTGATGCTTCGGAGGAGCGTGCTCTTGCCGCCACCGCTGGGACCGATCATCGCCGCAATCTCACCGGCGCGAAAAGCGATCGAAATACCGTCGAGAATCGTCTTCCCGTGGTACCGCTTGGTCACGTTCGTGAGCTCGACGATCGCCGCTGTCATTTGTGCCCAACGCTCCAGCGATTCTCCAGGTACCGAGCCAGGTAGCCCAGCGGCACCGACATGGCCAAGTAGAGCGCCGCCGTCAACAAGCCGATCTCGACGAACTTCAAGCTTGAACGGGCAAGGATCTGGTACTGCTTCGTCAGTTCGACGACGGCAATGACGCTGACAAGGCTCGTGTCCTTGAACATCGCCACGAAGTCGTTTGTCATCGGACCGAGCGCCGTGCGGATCGCCTGCGGAAAGATGATGCGACGAAACGCTGTGACGTCGTTCATTCCCAACGCATGCGCAGCTTCCCACTGCCCTTTCGGTACCGACAAGATCGAACTGCGGTAGATCTCCGCCTCGAACGCGGCGTAATTCAGGCCAAAGCCGATCACGGCTGCCTGCACCGCGGTCAGGTCGATCCCAAGGCTCGGCAAGCCGAAATACAAAAACGTCAATAAGAGGAGCAGCGGAATGCCGCGAAAGAACTCCACATAAGCCAGCGCCAGCCACTGCACCGGGGGCGGTCCGTAGAGCCGACCCACGGCAACGACCAGCCCGATGACCATCGCCACAATCATGCTGATGACGGTCAAGCCGACCGTCACGCCGGCGGATTGGACGAGGAGTGGCGCGTAGTTCTTGAACGTCCATTCTGCGCCCGCGGCGTCTGCCGTGCCGTTCTTCTTGTCAGCCCACGCCAGTAGCGCCTCCGGTGAGGCAATGTCACCAAGGGCCTTTTGCTCGTCGTTCCACAAGTCCCACTTCCGGTAGATTGCCTCGAGTTTCCCAGAATCCTCGAGCGAGATGATCGCTGCATCGATCGCGGCCACGAGGTCGGCATCATCCACCCTCGCGGCGATACCGTACCCACCCCAGCCAATAGGCTCGCCAACGTTTTTGTATCGCGGATCCTTGCCGACGTTGAAGGCGGCGATCGGGAAATCCAGAACCACGGCGTCACACCGCCCGATCACGAGATCCTGATAGGGCTCGATCTGCCCCTCGTACGCCGTCATGCTGCTGGCACCGGCGTCCTCCAGAAGTCGATAGGCAGCGCTCCCGGCCAACGTGCCGACACGAAACTTCACGCAATCACCGAAGTCTTTGATCCGGTCCTCGTTGGCACGCACGGTCACCTGCTGGCAGTACAGGTAATACGGCCGCGTGAACCGAAGCTTCGTGATGTTCTCGCGGGTGATCTCCATGCCATTGATGAGGACATCGAAATCACGCTTCGCCAACCCGAGCGGGAGGCTCGACCACTCGTAATGAACGAACTCATCGTGAAGCCCGGGGAGGTCCAATTGCTTCCGCAACTCCTCGACCACGGCCCGGATGACTTCGACTTCGAACCCGATGATTCGGTCCGGGTTGCTTGGGTCGCGGAACATGTAGGGGCCGCCCCCCTCGATATCGCCGCCCCACCGAAGCACATTCGACGCCAGCCGTTCCCGAAGCCGTTGGTTCCGTGCCTCGTCTCCATAGACGGTTGCCGCTCCTGAGACGGTTACCACCGCGATTACGAGGCAAAACACGAATCGTCCAACACCATTCACTGCCGGAAACCCTCCGTACCCGTCGCTCGGCGCCACACATCGGCTGATGCTCGCGATATCATGCGTGGGACCTTGTAGTCTGGAGCAAACGGGCATGAATGTAGCACGCCGCGGCCACGTCGGTGGACTTCTCGTGGTCCTGTTCCTCGTGATGCTTGCCTACGGTGGCGCGGCAGGATCGTCCGAGGAAAAGCCCGACACGGCAGCGGAGTCACCGGAATCGCCTCCTCGCTCGCGCCACCCGCTCCCCGATCCAGATGAGGCACCCGTTTCCGCGACGAACGTGCCGCTGGACACGTTCGGGGGCATGCAGTTCTGGACCGATTTTGTTATTCGCGGCGGATGGCGGGTTCAGCGAAATGCAATGACCGGCCACTACCGATTGCTGGACGACGCAAATGTCCGGCAGGGATGGGGCAACTACGCATTCTGCCTGCAAGAGCTTGATCGACGGATGCCGACCGATCCGCGAGCGGCCGAGCATCCGCATGTGGTCGTCCTGCTGCACGGGCTGGGGCGAACTCGCGGTTGCTGGCACGCCCTGGCGGCACGCCTCGAACACGACGGGTATCGTGTGGTGACCTTCGGCTACGCGAGCACGCGCGGCACACTGAGCGATCATGCGATCGCACTCGACCACGTGCTCCGAAATCTCGAGGCGTGCGAAACGGTGTCCTTCGTCGCGCATAGCCTCGGGAATCTTGTGGTGCGTCGCTACCTCGATGAGCATCCCGAGCCGCTGCCTGGAGAACCTCGCCGCGGAAGGATGGTGATGCTCGGCCCACCGAATCTCGGCGCCCAGATGGCCCGGCGGCTGAAAGGCAGCGGTCTGTTTCGCATCGTTGCAGGCGCCTCGGGAGAGCAGTTATCGGATCACTGGCGGGATGTGGAGCGAAGCCTGGCAACTCCGACGTTCGAGTTTGGTGTCGTGGCTGGAGGAGCCGGCCAGACCGTGTCGAACCCGCTGATCGACGGTGACAACGACCTGGTGGTGAGCGTCGAGGAGACCCGGCTTCCGGGTGCGGCGGACTTCCGCCATGTTGGCGTCACCCACACGTTCCTGCCCGCGAACGACAAGGTCGTTGACCTGACGGTTCATTTCCTCCAGACCGGCTCATTCGAAACCCCCGCGCTGCGACAGCCGATCGCGCAGAATCCAAAAGAGAACATCGAATAATTGAAGGCACCTGACGCGACGAGTGGAGCGAATCGGAGACAGCGAAGGAGCGTTCAATCTCCTCCAACAGAACGTCGCGTTCGGGCGGCAGGCCCTCGCACAGATGGACGCCTCCTTTGGAATCCATTACGCGGAGTTTCTCACCCTGAAGGCCGCGAGCCATCCGACGTGGGAATTCGTCAATGTCGGGTTCCGGGTGGCAACCCTCCCTGAGCCAAGGACCGCCGTACTCGGCATCATCGTTTGTGCGTTGGTGTGGCTGCTTCGAAGGCGCTTCCGGCAGCGATTGCCACCCTGCACGGAGCGTGGCGAGGGGCGTGATCCTACGGCTCGAGCCACGTGGCATCGTGGATCAGAAATTGCCACATGCCATCGTGAAAGTCGAGCTCCCCGTAGAACCTCGCCTTCGAGCCCACAGGAAATTTTTTGTAGATCTGCATTCGCAGAGTCTCATCGAATGACCACACCTTGAATTCGTCACTGAATAGCTTGATGCGAAACGGCTTTTCGGCGGTCACCGTTGCATCCACCAGGAACAGTTGCCCCACGAGTGAGGGCTTTTGGATTGCTTTATCGGAGCCGAGTGCGGTCGCCTTTGGAAGAGATCCCTTTCTGATCCTGTAATCAATCTTTACGCCATCAGTTTCGGCGGACGATGTCTCTTCTTTCCCCGGATCAGCCAACGGGGTGAAGGATGCGACATCCTTCCCTTCCACAACGCGAAACCTCGCGGCGATCGGCAGGTGGTCCGAGAAACCGGTTCCGTCGCCGTTGATGGTTCGCCACCGCAGTGGCAGCCCGGTGATCGTCTGGGCGTTCACATTCTCGATGCCAAGCACGCGGAAGCTGTTGTCCACATACTGCACCCCGCGTCCATCGTAGAGCCCTCGCGTGATCATCATGCTCATGAGCGTCCCCCACGAGCCCTGAAAGGCATCGCTGCGACGCTTTTCCGGTGGCAGCTCATACCAGAGGTTGTAGAGATCGGGCTTCGAACCTGCTCGGATCGCCATCTCATTCCCCTGGCTTCCCAGCACGGAATTGATGGCGGTTTGCCCCATCTCCGGATACCGTTGCGATTGGTTGTATTGCGAGTTGAAGTCACCACCGACCACGATATCGGCCGCTGGATCGGCACGCAGCACGTCATTCAGCCGGTTACGGACGGCTTTCGCATTCCCGAGCCGCACGAGCTCGTGCTGGGGGTTCGATGCGCCAGACTTCCAGTGGCAGTTGAACGTCGTGAGCTGGTAGGAACCGATCTGATGGACGACCTCGAGCGTTCCTCGGGCTCCCGCAGACTGAAGCGTGCGTGCCCGGGCGATCGGAAACCGGGAGAACGTCGCATTCACATGGGCAACGCTTCGCCCTGAGGGATCGGGGCGATACTCGGACACGGCGACGTGATACGGACCGAGGCCCGCTTCCGCAAAGGCCTTCAAGAGGAAGACCTCCGCCGGCAGGTCCTTGATGTCGGGTGTCACCGGCTCCGTCAGCATCGCCTCGAGTGACATGCCGGCATACGCTTTCAGGATTCCTTCGTAGTCCACGGGGTCGGCCCCAGGAGTCTGATCGGCCTCGATCTCCTGAAAGAGAACGATTTCTGGTCCTTGCCCCTCCTGCAACGTACCGAGCACCGTCGCGATATTTCGCAGTTTGACCAGGAAATGCTGGGGACCGTAGGCCTCCGGCGCGTAGTCGTCGAAAAGCGCGATGCCATCGACGTCAAACAGGTTCTCAACGTTGTAGGCGACCAGCATGAACTCGGGGCCTGTCACCACCCCGGCAGGTGTGGAATCGGCAGGTAGGGAGTCGGGAGCCGCCGATTTCGCAGGGCTTTTGGTAACGGGGGGCTGGGCGGGCTTGTTCAGACACCCAGCGCACCACGGCAACCACAGGAGAAGAGCCGCAAGAGTCGAAAAACGCAGCATCGTGTTGCCAACGGGATGAGAAGGAATAGGGAATAGGACCGCCAAAGCCGCTTCTCCGATGTGGTGACGGCGGGTGACCGAATGCTGAGCCTAGTCTATTTTCCTGACGATCGAACGTTTCGAGGTAAATGCCGATAGTTTTGGATGTTCAGAAATTTCTCAAAACTTCCAGCTCACCGTAGAACGGCACCATGAAACCCTCATCGCCGGAACCGCTGCCTCCTCCAAACATGGCGAGGCTGCCTCCATCCAGTCGCCCACATTCACCTCGAGGCCGGCGGTGGCTCCCGGAAGCGCGACGATCGGCAGGAACTGGCCGGTACCCAGCATGCCTCAGGCGGGTGTCGCGGAGGCCCGCATCCTTGGAACTGGCGCTGCGCCGTGGGCTTCCGTCGAGCACGGTCACCGTCTGCGGGATCGCTATGCCCATCGGCAAGTCGTTGCGGTCGACCGGCCGGATAGCGAGCGTGTGCTGGCCGACAGGCAGTTCGAGAGCGCGAGCAAGAGGCCGGACGAGCCCTTTCTCATAGTCCTCGCCAGCGTACGACTTCTGGTCGTCGTCGGTGGCCATCACCCAGATGGATGCGGCAGGGCTGTCCTGCTCCAGGTGGTCGAACTTGTTCCGCACCCTCCGGAGGTTTCCGACCGCGTCCAGAATCAGTTGCCGTTGGCCGGGATGACCATCGGCAGGATCGTAATGTCATCGGACTGCGGGTGGTTGCCGGCGTGCTGGCGGATCGCATCGCGGATCAGGGCGGTCACGCTGGCAACCGGCATGCCCGCGGCCTGGGTGAGGCAGCGGATGAGGTCCGGTTCTTCAAAGAGCTCGCCCTTCTCGTTGAAGGCCTCGGTGACGCCGTCCGTGTAGATGACGACGCTGTCGCCCGGGCACAGCTTGTGGAGGGAGGATTGGACGTCAATTTCCTCAAACATGGCAACCGGAGTCCCGGTGGATTCAAATGGAAGGGCGGGTGCTTCGCCGGCACGCAGGAGCACCGGCGAGGGGTGGCCGGCGTTGGCGCAGCACATGGTCATCTCGGTCAGGTCAACGATGCAGCAGAACATGGTGACGAACATGCCCCGCGGATTGTTGGCGGCCAGGCCCGCGTTGACGTGACGGACGATCTCGTCGGGTGCGGAAAACTGGCGGGCGGCGGATCGGATCAGCGTTACGGCGACGGCCATGAAGAGCGCCGCCGGGATTCCCTTGCCGGAAACATCGCCGACCGAAACCAGGACACGGCCGTCGGCAAGCTGGACGACGTCATAGAAGTCGCCGCCGATCTCGCGGGCAGGTTCCAGCAAGGCGTCAAGCTCCAGGCCCGCCCTTTTCGCGATTCCCGTCGCGTCGGCCGGCAGGAGGCCCATTTGAATATCGCGGGCGATCTTCAGTTCGACCGCCATCCGTTTCTTGATGTCGTCGGAATAGGCTTTGGCTTTCAGCACCGAGCGGGCGCGGGCCTTGACCTCGAGGATCTCGAACGGCTTGGTGAGGTAGTCGTTGCCGCCGGCTTCGAAGCCTTGGGTCTTGTCGTGAACGTCCTCGAGGGAACTGAGGAACATCACCGGCAGGTCGTGGGTCTTGGTATCCGCCCGAAGACGTCGGCACACTTCGTAGCCATCCATGCCAGGCATGACGATATCCAGGAGCACCAGGTCGGGCTGCGTCTTCTCGATACTGCGCAGCGCCGCTTCGCCGTTCAGGGCAACGCTGATCTTATAGTCGTCGCGCAGGGCCTCGACGAGCAGGTCCACATTTGCTTTCACATCGTCCACCACCAGCACGCGGCTTTCCGAGAGTTCTCGCATGGTGCTTTCCTAATCAAGCTGCTTGCGCATGTCCGCAATGAGGCGGGCTGCTTCACCATACTCGTATTCGCTCATCCGTTCGCCGATGGAGACCAGCATCCGCTGCATCGCATCAGGCACGGCAAGCTTTCTCAGTGCATCGAACGCACGTTCGCATCCAGTGACGTCGGAGGCATCCACCGCGGCAGCGAGCGGCGCCAGCGACTTGGCGACGGCGGCCTTGTCGCAAGGGGCGTCAGCAGCATCGTCGGCGGGGTCAGCTTTCACGGCCGGGGCACGCAGCCGTTCGATGGACGTCATCACTGCGTGCGCTGGTTCGATGACGGCATCGAGAAGCTCGCTCAGGTTCGTCTGGCGCTCCTGGGCGGCCAGTCCCAGCGCCTTCGCGGCGTAGCGAATGGTATCAGCACCCAGGTTGCCGGCCGCGCCAGCGATCGCGTGGGCGTGGTGGCGGGCGGCATCAGCATCGCCCGCGGCGACGGCCGCCTTGAGATCGTCGAGTGTCTTGCGCTGGCCATCGGCAAAGCGCAGGTACATGGGCTTGAGAGAGGCGAAGGGGATGCCCAGGCGTTTGACGGTGGTAGCAAGATCAATGCCCGAAATTTCGGGCAGGTCCTCCGCCTGCGGTGCGGGCTCGGGTGGGGAGGTCGCGGCTGGAATGAGGCGTGCGGTCGCAGCATCCGGTGCGACTGGCGGCAACCCCTGCTGCAGCGTGTTCACCCGTGCCACGCGGTCAATGGGCTTGGAGAGAAAGGCATTCATTCCGGCCGGCATCTGCATATCCATAAGAATGGCCGCGAACGAAGGGTAAAGGATAGGACGGTCAACGGCACTTTTCGCCCTGGTGGATGGCGGACGACCTTCGCTTGATCGTAACCGAATCGGTCCAGGGCTATCTCGCGGGATGCCGGACGGCCTCGGATGCTGTCGAAAGTGTTTGTTTCGGGACGCCTTTTCGCGCTCTCGCGCAGACCGGCTCCGCCCGTGGTGGCGGTTCGGCGTTAGGATGATGCTCCATGAGCCTTGCGGACTTCATCGAGAAAAACATCGAACCCATCTTGATGGAATGGGAGAAGTTCGCCAGTGAAATCTGGCCCACCGACGCGGCGGTGATGCCGAAAGAACTCCGCGACGACGCCGAGAGCATCCTGCGGGCCACGGTGGCGGATATGCGGTCGGCGCAGAGCGAGCGCCAGCGTGAGCTGAAGAGCCACGGGGAGGGGAAGACCGCCGAAGAGAGCAGCCCTATGAATCGGGCGTCAGTGTTGCACGGCAGCGGCAGGGTGGATTCCGGATTCGACATTGGGTCGGTGGTTGCGGAGTATCGGTCGCTGCGAGCGAGCATCATCCGGCTGTGGCGCGACAGCAAGCCGGCGATGCAGGACAGGGATCTGGAAGACCTGACCCGCCTCAACGAGTCGATCGATCAGTCGCTCACTCATGCCATCGACGCGTTTGTGAAGCAGCAGCGTGAGCGGGATGCAGACGCCGCCCGCGAGCACGAACGACGCATTGTGGCGGAGGCCGCCAACCTCGCCAAGGACTTGTTCCTGGCCACCCTCAGTCATGAGTTGCGTACGCCGCTCAGCGCCATTATCGGTTGGATCAGCATCCTGCGCAGCGAGGATCGCGACGAGAGCGACCTGGCCGAGGGGCTTGAAGTCATCGACCGCAGCAGCCGCGCCCAGGCCCAGTTGATCGACGACGTGCTCGATGTCTCGCGGATCAACGCTGGCAAGCTGCGGATCAAGGTGCGGTCTTGCGACCTGGCGGAGGTGATCCGCGACGGCGTTGAAGCGGTCCGCGCGGCGGCCGAGGCTCGCGAGATCACGCTTGAGGTAGACCTCGACCCGGCCGCCTCCCACGCCCGCTGCGACGCCACCCGCATGCAGCAGGTGGTTTGGAACCTCGTCTCCAACGCCGTCAAGTTCACACCTCGGGGAGGCAGGGTGCAGGTGACGCTGCGGTGTGCGGGCACGAACACGCAGATCCAGGTCAGCGACAACGGCCAGGGCATCGATCCGCAGGTGCTCCCATACATCTTTGACCGCTTCCGGCAGGCCGACAGCAGCACCCGACGGCAGTTCGCGGGCCTCGGGCTCGGGCTCTCCATTGTCAGGTATCTCGTCGAGGCGCACGGCGGGATCGTCGAAGCGTATAGCGCAGGCGAGGGACAGGGCTCGACCTTCACCGTCCTGCTTCCCCACCCGCCGGGTCGTGACGATCAGAGCCACCCGGAGCAGAGCCCGGCCAAGGTTCTCTCCGATACCAAAGCCGACGCCGTTGCCCCGGTCTTCGAGGGCGACCCCCCCGGGCATGACGTTGCCGACAAGGGCGCGTCCTTGCTCGCCCGGCTCGACGGCCTGCCGCGGCTCGTCGTGGCCGACGCGCCCGACGCCCGCCGGCTGCTCGCACGGCTGCTTGGGAACCTGGGTGCCCATGTGATCACCGCCACGGGCACCGCCGAGGCACTCGAGTTGCTCCCCGGACTCAAC
>JBGTKO010000416.1:0-11166 GCA_041744595.1 Pirellulales bacterium | reverse complement strand
GGTGAATGTGCCAGGGCCACCTGCCTGGTCGATCCCGCCCAGGGTTCCCATCGTCGGGTTGTAGATGCTGTTCGGATTGTTGGAACCAACCACATTGAGAAAGTCAACGTACTGCTGATTCGTCATCTCGTAGCGGTGCATCTCGTACTCATAGGGCACACCGCCGAGGCCATTCAGGACAAAGCCAGCGTTGCCTGCATTGCCGATGTTCACCATGTCGAGCGTGATCGCAGAAGCACTCGAGGCCAAGCTCGCGACGGCGAGAGCCACGGCTCCGGCAAAGGCCCGCAGGTTCTGCATGCGAGCACCACGGCCGCTGCCCCAGGTCCACCGCTTGTTTCGGCGGCAGTGCAGGCCACCCACCCGAGTCGGGGCACCGCCAGTGCGGCGATACTCGGGGAACCGCTTCCGGGCCTTCTTTGGCTCACGGTCGCGGGAAAAATCGACCGCGTAGGTCGTCTCCATCTCATCACGGTAAGTTTCCACGGCTGCGCTCATGACACTGCTCCTTTGCAATTGAGCCCCACACTGGGGGCAGAAGTAAAAAATCGATTCACTTGAACTCGTTGTTCCCGGCCAACGTGACCGAAAACATCAACCATCGGCCTGTCGGAATGGAGGCGGCACACGGGCCGCGTCCGCACCTATGCAAACTGGAATTCCTTGCGGCGATCGAAGACCCGGCGGGCCTCCGCGAAGAGCGACATGAAGGCGTCGCTTCCAGTGACGCCGGGCAGATACACCCAGGCACCGAGCTGCCGTGCCCACAGTTCCTCGTCCACGCTCTCGCCCGAGCCACACACCACGAGGACGGTGCCAGGACGACTCGCGAACTCTTCCGCAATCTCGACGGTGTCGTTGACACGCTCGCCCAGCGGGTGAGCAATGTCGGCGATTACCATGTGGAAGTCGCCCTCGACGAGCGACCTCAGTTCGGCGGCATCGGCGGGCGCTTCACACGCCGACCAGCCAGCCAGATCAGCCATCGTGTCGAGACGATGACGAAGCTTCTCGTCACCCGACACAACCAAGCACTTCAGAACACCAGGAGCCCGTCCCAGGCGAGCCACCGGAGTCTTCCCGGCGAGCGAACGCACTTCTTCGGACGTGATTCCTACAGCAACGACCATCATTTCACTCCTCCTTCCCGGCGGGCATCCCGCCGAACTCGAGCTATTGACCGCCGCGATCACTCGCGACAGGAATGAGGAAATGCATGTGGCGTGCCAAACCTCTGGCACGGATCGAAGCCGCCTTGAAAACTGCTGAAAATCAGCGGTGGAACGGCTAAATTTTCTTGATACACAGGGCGAGACAGTCGCGATCGCCACTCACCAAAGTGCGTGGCCGCAATCTGGAGTAAAGCCCGCCTGGCGGCCGAAAAGTGAGGCTTTTCCAGAGGAAAAGAGGACTATCACCAGCGTGGTGAGCCCCTCACTGTCACGGTGAACGCCTCATCAGGCATTCGATCGAGGCTTCGACGGGCGGGCCCGCTTCCCTGATTCGGCGAGCACGCCCGCCTCGACCTGCGCGATCCGACGCGGAAGGGCGTGGGCCTCAACCCGCGAGGCACAAAGGGCCACGAGCGCCGCTGAATCGAAAACGGCGTCGGTCCTCATCACGACATCGGCCACTGGCACGAGCCCGAGCACCGAATGTGGCTCTGCAAAACACACCGCGTCGGCCACGCTCGGGTGCGACGCGAGCACCCGCTCGATGGAATCCGGATTCACCAGCCGCCCGCCACTGCGGAAGATCCGGTCGATTCGCCCACGAAAGTGAAGCAGACCGTTCTTGCCGCAGCTCAGCAGATCGTTGCTATGAAAGAAGCCGCTGTCATCAAGCCCTTCGTAGCCTCCTCCGGCCTTGATGTAGCCGAGGAACATGCCGGGGCCTCGCAGCACGAGCCTTCCGGCATCATTCCCCTCGACCGAATCAAGCCGCCACTCGATGTGATCGTAGGGAGTGCCGATGCATGCATCTTCACCACCTCCATCGTCGAACGCGAGGTGCGATATCCGCGGACCGGCTTCTGTCATCCCGTAGAGAAACAGCCGACGGGCGTTTGGAAACGCACGGGCAAGGCCATCGGCCAGTTCTGCGCCGAGCGGCTCACCACCCGTGGTCACCACACGGACGCCCGGAAAAGGCTCGCCGTTCCAATAGGCCAGAAACAGCCGAAAGAGGGATGGTGGTCCCTGCACCACCGTGACGCCCTCGCGGCGAATCGCTGCCTGGAGTTGCGTGAGCGGATCCCGTGGCCGGAAGAGTCGGATCGTTGCCGACGCGTGGAGGGATGCCATGCAGCCGCCCATGAGGCCATACATGTAGCCCAGCGGAGTGTTCACGGCCACGCGGTCGCCGGCCACGAGACCGAGTGCCCGGGCGATCACTTCGGCATTGATGCGAACCGACTCCGCCGGCAACGCGACCAATTTTGGCGTACCCGTCGTCCCGGAGGTGCAAATGACAAGTGCTTCGTCACGAGGCGAATGCTCTGGCGACGCGGTGGTGATGAGCCGGTTGCCAGAAACGTCTTCCCCGTCCAGCACCGCAGTTGGCTCGAGCCAGCCGACAATCTCGGCGACCTGCGCAGGGGTCATCGAGTCGCGGAGAACGACTGCCGAAAATCCTCGCTGCCAGCAGGCAAGCACGCGAATCAAAACCGTATACGGCTCAGGATCGCGAATGACGGCCCGCCATGGCCGTGGCCCTTGGGCCTCGGGCAGCGTTTTGGCGATCCCGTCCACCCGTCGCTCGAGCCCCTCGTAACTGATGGGCCCTTCTGCATCGATGACGGCCGTTGCCTCGGGATTGGCCAGCACACGGTCGTGAAACCACTGCCACAACATAGGCCTTCTCCACTGTATTCAAGAACACCGCCACGGCGCCTTGTGGGGATATACTCCGTGCGTCCCGCCGTCGCCAAGTGCATCTCCACCAGGTCTCGCCGTTCCCTACCTTCAAAGCGTGTCGTGTTCCGCTTCCCCTTTATCCGCCCCGCCATCCCACCGATCGCGGAATGGGCACCGATTCTCGAGGGAGCCTACGCGGTTGAGCGGTTTTCCAATTTCGGGCCACTCTCCCGCCGCCTCGAGGATTTCATGGCCGCTACCTGGGGCTGCCCCGACACGGCCTGCGTGGCGACGTCGAGCGGCACAGCAGCGATCGCGGCGCCGCTCATCGCCTCAGGCGAGACGGGGCGGGTCATTCTCCCCGCGTTCACGTTCCCCGCGACACTCTCCGCCGTCCGCATGGCCGGTGCTGAACCGTTTCTCGTCGATGTGAACCCTGATGATTGGCGGGTGTCGGCCGAGACCCTTCGCCGCGGGCTCGACGCAACGGGCGGGCGATCCGCGGTCGTCCTCTGCCCCTTTGGGCTTCGCAGTGAGTTCGCATCGCACGCCGCGATCATCGCACACCGCGGCGGTATTCTCGTGGTCGATGATGCCGCCGGCCTGGGTGTCTCCCGTCAGCCGATCGAACGCTCGCCACATTGTTTCGAGGCCTATTCGCTCCACGTGACGAAGCCCTTCGGAATCGGCGAAGGGGGCATGGTCTTCGCTCACCGCTCGCAGGCTGAGCGATTGCGGCAAGCGATCAACTTCGGACTCTCCCCAGGGAAGCCTGCCGACCTCGAGGGATGGGGCATCAACGGCAAGTTGTCAGAGTTGCATGCGGCGGTCGGTCTTGCCGTCGCCCGTTCATTCACAGACCGGCTGGTCCGTCGGCAGGGGCTCGTCCGCCGTTACGCAGCAGTGATCGCTCCATTCGATGGTGTCATGGCATGCACCGATCCCGAGGCTGGTGCCTGGCAGTGCTTTCCGCTTCTGCTTCCCGACGCCGAAGCAGCACAGCGGTTCATCGCGGCCGCAGAAGCCCGCGGCATGCAAACAAAACAGTACTACGTACCGGCCCTCTCAGCACTTGCCGACGTCGATCGCCTCGGCCCCTGTCCTGTCGCCGAGAGTCTCGCCGAGCGAATGTGTTGCGTGCCCGTCTATTCCGATGCGACCGTAGAAGACATCGAGGAGCTCGTCGCGATCCTCGGAGCGGCCCTTGCAGCAGCCCTCCGTCCCGCGGCGCAGGACGCGAAGGAATCCTTCTGATGCCGCGCGATGGCTCTCCTCCATCAGCCCCGGTCGGCTACGACGATCTCTTCGCCGACTTCCTGGCAACGACGCTCGACATCCGCCCTCCGCCACGTTTTCCCCAGGGGCTTCCGATGGAAGCCTGGGAGACTGAAACAGCGAGGCTTCTGGCGGCCGCCGGCCCCCTCCATTTCCAGCGAAGAGAGGATCGCGAAGCTTGTCTGATCGACACGCTCGAGGCCACGGCACCGCTCGTCAGTGATGTCACGATTCAACCCTTCGCGGCCTCGCGACTCGACGTCACTCCGGTGCCGGACTTTCGTGAACTGGGCGACCGCGACATCTGCTACACCAAGATCAACCATGGCTTCTGGGAACAACTCTACGCTTACTTCGCGCCCCCCGATCCGGTGCGAATCCGAATCACCAATCCCGCGCGGCTTCAGGGCCGCTATATCACATCGGGTTTCCTTGACGCCCTCGTGGCGCTTCTCAGGGCCGGGGCTTGGCCTGAATTCGGTCGGGTCCGTTTCCCGAGCGCTCACCTCGGCGTCAGCCTCGCGAGCGGCACCCACGACCACTCCGACGTGTTGACGGGATTCGAGGCTCGTCCTCCCGAGCAGCGAAAGATCGTGATGGGGACAGCCATCGGGTTGGCCGCCTGGTTCGAGACACTCTTTCCCGAGCACAGGCCGGCGTTCTACGACGGCAGCTTTCCCAAGCGGGGCCTCGAAACCGGCGGCCTGCGAGCAACGCTTGCCTGGGCCGCGGCCGATTCGGCTCGGATCATCTTCGTCGTTCCGCCCCACCTCGAAGGCATTCGGCTCGCCGACACGACGACACCTCAGGAGACGTTCCTGGTGCCCGGGACCACGATCCATGAGTCGTGGGCGGCCTGCCTCCATGCTGTCGCGGGGCATGTCTTCGGACGCCTCGCTGACGATGGTCGAGTTCTGGTGATCACACAGTCAGCAGTCTTCTCGGCCGTTCTCGGGTTCTTCCTTGTGCTCGCCAAGCCGCAGCTTCTTCCGGCGACAAGTCGACTCCGCTACTTCGACCTGGGCCAAGTACTCGATATTGCCACACCGCATGCCGGCGGCCCGTGGGCACGGCAGCACGCGAAAGGCGACATCAGCCTGTTCCACGTGGCCGCACCCTAAAGTCAGAGGAAAACTTGCTCAGCGGCCTTCGGCTCCCTGCGGTTGGGAAAGCCGTTCGACAGCCTTTCGCAGAAATCGAAGATTTTCGGGAGAATCGCCAAGGACGGGTTCCACGACCGCCCAGGAACGGTCGAGCCACGCCTGGTTCCATTCGTCCTCGGACAATCCCGGCGACGGGGGCTCCAGCGGTACGAACCGAATTCGGATCCGATCGCCATGCCAAAGCGCAAGCCCCGTGACTGCCGGCACATCGAGCCTTCGCGCGAGTGCTGGAAGCCCGAGTGAAAATTCCCGCACGTACCCGAGTCGCTCGATCGTGACCACGCGGCCACCGGTACCCATGTCGGCTGCCCCAAGCAGAACGCCACCCCGGCGAAGATGGATTGCTGCATTGACGAGAACCACCGATTTGTCGTCAGGCGTCCGCGGATCGACAAACCTCGCATCACCGGAAGCAGCCTGCCAGGCCGGAAGATCTCCCGTGTTCGTCCAGACGAGCAGCGGCAAGCCTTGATCGACCAACCAGTTCATCAGGAATTTCGGCGGACCGATGTGCGCCGTGACCACGATCACGCCTTTGCCCTGACGCCTGGCGTCGACGAGCGCGGTATCATCGACCTCATCCACGAGCGCCAGTGCTTCCGCGTGGCGGCCGCGATCGAAAAGCTGGTCTCGCACGATCTCGCCTGCAGCCGCCCCCCACCAGGCTCGTGAGTACCATCCGTCCACCTTCGCAATCGCCGGGTGCTCCGCAGCCCAACGACCAATGACTTCATTGTGCACACCTGCCGTCAGCGAAGCCTCACGAAGTACCGTGAGTTTTTCGGACAACGGCACGTCCAGGGCCGCGATCGGGGCGAGTCTGTCAGCCATGTGACTTCCCGCTGAGAACAACAAGATGCTCGACCAGGCTGCCGGGCGTGGCGAGCGCCTCGGCCGTGAGGGTCTCGTCGCGGATGGCAATGCCTGTTTGGTCTTCCAATTCGAGGACGATGTCGAGGCAGCCAATCGAGTCGATCCCGACACCTTCGGGCCCGAGAGGTGTCGAAAGCCCGAGGTCACCACTGAAACCAGTTGCCCGTGAATGGACAACCTCGAGGACAATACGGGTGAGTGTTTCGCGATTCATGGGTCATACTCTCGAGGAGTGGGGTCTTCGGCCGACGTGTTCCATTAGGACTCGACAGGATTCGGAAAGGATCCGATAGGACTTCGATACACCGTGTCGCCGGGGTCTACCCAGCTCATGGTCGTGGAAAAAAACGGGTACCGGTCTCGCCACTTTCTGCCGACGTATTCATAGCTTGGCTGCACCTCGGCCAGGAATGCCGGTGCCATCCGGCGGGTGATCTTGCCCGACTCGTGCGGGGCGAGGACCAGCGTGCCGTCAGAAAGTCTGTATTTGTGCCAGACGAAGGCATCAACCGCATAGCATGCCATACCATGGGCCCGAGCAGTCATGCAGATATCGACTCCGTAGCAGTGAACGCCGGGAAGATTCGGGTCGAAAGCGATGCCGCTGTTTCGGCGGATGCAGAGCCACTGTTCGTCGAGTGATTGCACCTCCGCCGGCAAGGGGCCCGTTTGCACATGTCCTGCCGGGTCACAGAAGTGCCCCACGAACCGCCGGGCGTGCGAGCCGGCCATATCGACCACGATGCCGACCGATCCGATCACGCCCCAGTCAGGATCGATTGCGTCGAGCTCCTCGACGGCACGCGCAAAATCCTGCTCCCAGCCAGGCGGGAAGAAGACGTCTTGATGAGCAAAGATGACGAGGTCACCCGTGGCCTGCTCGAGGCCGCGGGCGTAGATCCGGGAGAGGTCGCCCGACAGCCGGTTGGCGGTGTTGTCGAAGAGGAGCCACTGATGCCGATTGCCGGTGCGAAGCGGTGACTCCGCAAGATGCTGTTCGAGCTCTACCCAGTCGTTCACGACCACGACGATGCTGAGGCTCGGGAGATTCGTCGGGGGAGTCAGGCTGAGTAGCTCTCGTTCTTCATACGGGTCATTGGCGAGGTTGAACCACTCATCGACCGTGCAGTCGTCGCACCCCATCCGGATCCGCTTCAACGGCCAGGTGATCTCTGAATCGATCGCGATCTGCGTGGTCGCGTAGTCCATGCGTTCGAGGCTGCCAGGCCAGTAGGCATACCCACGGTCGCTTGCTTCGAGCGGCCGGTGCCCGAGGGAGACTGGCCCGAGCAGCGATCGCCCTGGAAGGCCATCCTGCGGTCGTCCAAGCAACTCCAAGATCGTCGGCACGATGTCGAGCGTGGAGCAGACTCGTTGGTCGATCTCGGCTGGCACGCCCAGCCGAGAAGGGGCCCAGAGAAAGAGCGGCACTCGTAAGAGGTCGTCATGCAGTCGGCCGCAGTGGTGGACGCGGCCGAGGTCGGGACGAAAGCCCTCGCCGTGGTCGCCGACGAACACGACGAGCGTGTTGTCAAAGTCGATGAGCTCGAAGACTTCGGCGACACGGCGGTCGAGCTCACGAATCCCGCAGTCGTAGCGGGCCTTGATCACGCGGCAGAGCGTTTCGTCGCCAAGGCGGTCCCGCAGGTCGCACCAGATCGCCGGGCCGTCGTGAAACGACTCGAGCTCGGGGGGAATGTCGTCCACGAACCACTCCGCGATGTCACGGTAGTACGGACGGTCGAGGCCGTAGTCATGGACGATGTTGCTGTGGAGAAAGAGAAAATACGGACTGTCCGATTCCGCCTGGGCTTTCGATTCCGCCTGGGCTTTCGATCCCGCCTGGGCTTTCGATCCCGCCTGTGCTTCGAGAAACGCCTTTGCCTCGACGAACGGGCTGTCGTGGTCGAGCCTGTGGAACCAGCGGTAGGCATCGAAGTCGAGGTTCCAGCCGAACCGCTTCCAGCGGCTATTCCGCTCAGCCCCCAGGCGGCGAAGGTACTCTTCGTCGATGTCGTCGGGCACAAGGTTGCCGTTGTTGCCGATGCCGAAGCGGACATACTCCGGGCCCAGAAAATGACCGAGTTTCGGGGCAGCAAAACGGCCATCGTGATCGACGAGCCCGTGGACCGCGGGGGGCTGGCCGGTGATGATCGACGCGCATGCAGGGAGAGTCCACCCGCAGACGGAGCGGCACTGCGAAAACCCCTTCGCCCTTTGGAAATATGGACCGAGCCGCGGTGTCGTATCGCGGTCATATCCGAGGATCGGCAGATCCGGTCGGAGGCAATCGGCGATGACGAGGACGACGTTCAGGCGACTCATGGAGGTTCCGCTCCGAGCGACGAGAGGCGGCCGCGTCGGGGACACCAAAACTGTTCGCCCTCGAACTGGACGAGTTTGACGATGATAGCTCTGGGAGCGACGATGGTTCAACGGCATCCTGCAGAGGAAACTCGCCGTGGGCATGGAAGGGAAGCAGACGGCCACCATGGATGAATTTGTCGAGCCGCTTGGAACGCGGGTGTTGATCCGCAAGGACGAAAACCGTCAGACCACGCGGGGGGGGATCGTGCTCCCCGACAAGGCGGAGATTCCCACAATCAGCGGCAGGGTCGTCGAGGTGAGCCTTCAGGTCGAGCGAGACGCCGACGTGCCGATTGCCAAGTACGACAAGGTGCTCTTCCATCCCAAGAACGCGATTCCCGTCGATCTCGAGGGCAATAATCTCCTCTTTGTCGTGCCGGTTGAGGACATCGTGGCCGTTTTCCGTCGCAGCGACAGCCGCCGCCGCGCGAACTCGACCGAAGGCGATGACCTCTCAGCCGAAGGCGCTGAAGACTGAGGCAAAGCAGCCGCAGCCACGCTTCCGTGGTAAAGTCAGGATCCTGGAAACCCGCGTTAAACGCATCGCCTCACAGTAGCCCGTCGTAGCCCTGAAAAACTCATTCGCGCCCGTAGCTCAGTCGGATAGAGCATGGGATTTCTAATCCCAAGGTCGGTGGTTCGATCCCACCCGGGCGTATTGTGACGGTCGGCGGACTCGAGCCCCGCACGACCACTAGGCATCCGAGGAGTCACCCCCGCTCCGCGAGTCTGGACGGCAAGGCGAGGCAGGTAGGTCGGGAAACTCTGGTTACGGCTACCGATTGTGGGGAAAAGCCGGGCTTCATGGCGTCGTGGCTGCCGATTTCCTCGGATGCACCACTCGTGCTTCGAGGATCCCCGTGCGCCTACACCCTCTTGCCCGCCAGAATGCCGCGGCCGTACTCGTGGCCTGCCTCGTGGTGGCGAGCACGGGAAGCATGGTTCGTGCCGAAGGGGCCGATCTGGGGACCGACCGTGACGCGTTTACACCCAGTACCCACACGGTAGAACCAGGGCGGATCCTTTCAGAATCATCGTATGTGTATATCGACAACCTCGAAGGCGGCCCGACGAACAACTTTCCTGAATGGCTCATCCGGATCGGGGCCACCGAGAACTTCGAGTGGCGGTTCGGAGTGAACTACGGGGTGGGGTCACAGGGCACCGTCGTCACGAGCGTGGAAGTGGGCGAGGGAACGCTCGACGGCTCGTCACTCTACGAGACGAGCATCCTCTACGGGTTCAAATTCAACACATCGACGCAGGAAGA
The DNA here is from genome assembly GCA_041744595.1 of Pirellulales bacterium. Classification (GTDB taxonomy): domain Bacteria; phylum Planctomycetota; class Planctomycetia; order Pirellulales; family UBA1268; genus QWPN01. The sequence continues at coordinate 1,363 of JBGTKO010000416.1, read as the reverse complement.
CTGGCGACCAGCGAGCGCGTTTATTCTCGAGGCGACAACGCCCGCGTACGGCGACGTGTTCGGCACGTCACCTGTTGCGACATTCGTGGCCGGCTGGGAACTATTCCGCGAATGGCGGCTCGACACGGCGATCCGCTACGCCTACGCCGAGGGGCTCGACGATTGGTTCAGTCGCTGGACACCATCGGTCGTGCTCCGCATGCCAATCACGGATCGCTGGGAAGTTCATGCCGAGTGGTTTGGCAACTACACGGCCGGTCTGCCTGAGACCACGAGCCAGCCGTTCTTCAACCCCGGCACACACTACATCCTCGGCGAGAACGTCGAGATCGGCCTCCGCGTCGGCTGGGCCCTCAACGGCCAAACAGCCCCGTTCTTCTCCGACGCCGGTCTCGCACTTCGGTTTTGATCGCCTCACAAAGAGCTCGAGAATTTCGGCATTTGTAGAGGATGACCCACGCATGGGCATACCGCATTCACCCGGGCACGGAGTGATCGGGCTCCAGATGAAGTGCCATGCCAAAGGGCCGGAATCCGCTCGGGGTCGCCCGTGCCACGGAGCCGGCGTAGAAAACCGAGCGCAGCCTGGAGGGCGAAGCGAGGTTTTCTCCGAGTGAGCTGAGGGCATGGATGCCCGAAGCGAACGTCCGGCGAAGTGGCACGGGCGACCCCGAGCCACAGTTGACCTGACCTCAAAAACGCCCAGCAGACACAAGCCCAGCAACTGACGCGAACGAACGCCGGCTCAGGCGTGGATCGCTTGCCCAGCCACAGCCATGGCGGCTTCCTTGAGGGCCTCGGGAAGCGTCGGGTGGGCGTGACAGACGCGGGCGATGTCTTCGGCGGTGGCACCAAAGCTCATCGCAGCGGCGGCCTCCGACACAATGTTGCCTGCCTCCGGGCCGATGATGTGGATGCCGAGCACACGATCCGTGGATGCGTCCGCGAGCACCTTTACTTTGCCGGTCGTGTCGCCGAGCGTGCGGGCCCGGCCGTTGGCCCGGAACGGAAAGACGCCCTTCTTGAAAGTCGTGCCTTCGGTCACGAGTTGCTCCTCCGTCTTGCCCACAGCGGCAATCTCGGGATGCGTGAAGACGACGGCTGGTACGAGGTCATAATCGATGTGGGCCCAGCCCCCTGTCATGCCATCGACACAGGCGACCCCGTCTTCCTCGGCCTTGTGGGCGAGCATGGGCCCCGGGACGCAGTCGCCGATGGCCCACACGCCCTCGGCCGACGTCCGAAAATGCTCATCGACCGGGATGACGCCCTTCCGATCGGTCTCGATGCCCACGGTTTCGAGGCCGATGTCGTCGGTCGCCGGCCGGCGACCGGTCGCAGCGAGCACGCGATCGCAGCGGAT
>JBGTKO010000415.1:0-12312 GCA_041744595.1 Pirellulales bacterium | reverse complement strand
ACCCCGGGCCACGAGAAGCCTGCGTCACTGTGGTGTCAGGGCAAAATCCTTGATCGTGACGCCGCGGCTTCCGTCCTTTACGGCAAACTGAATCACGTTCTTGCCCTGGGAGAGAGTGACTTCGACAGGCGGAGTGTCCTTCCAGAGTCCGATCGTGTACGGCACCTTGATTTCGACTGGCTTTGCGGAACTGCCGGTTGTCACCTCGAAGACCTGGCCTTCCTGAAGTGTCGCCACCCGGGCTGTGACTTTGTACTTGCCCGCCTTTGGAACCTCGACCACGTACTCGGCCTTGAAGCCTCCACCGACATGCAGTTGTTTGCCGCCGGCGGAACTCTTCATCGCCGCGGCGCGGCCTGAAGGCTTCGTATAGCCAACTGCCGAAACGATGATGGCGCCATCACGATTGACGCTAGCCTGGTCGGCTGCCGTGATTGCTTCAATCTCGACCGTCTCCTTCTCCTCGGTCGCATTCGCCTCGGCAAGCTCCTGCCCGAGCGGACCGAGTTCGACGGCCTGCGACGCCAGGATCATCGTTTGGTAGTGTGCCATGCGGCTCCAGAATCCCCCCTCCACCTTCTTCCGCTCGTTGTAGGCAGGCTCACCGAGAATGCGGCTGACCCACGCCGCCCGGAGCACTTTGAGGTAGTCGCTCGCGTGTTCCCGCGCCTGGGTTTCGAGGACGAAACTCGACCCGCTGCGTGAAACTTCGGCCTTGTCCCACCAACTCGATCCAAAACCCGCCCCGAGGTTCACGACCCAGCCCTTCGGCGTCCAATGGCTGAGCGCCGCATGCTTGTGCTGGGTGACACCCCAGGACGGAATTCCGAAACTCTTCAAGATGAAACGGCCGAAGAATGCACGCCGACCGCAGACGCCGCCGTTCTTCGGAATGTTTTGATAGCTGTGGAGCGCCGGGTCGTCATTTCTCACGTCCTGGGACCCGTATCGCACGTCCGTCTTCACGGCCGACACATACCGCCAGCCGTAGTTCGGATTCGAGATGTGATCCGGCCGGTACGTGCGGAGCATCTCACGGCCCCACGCCAGGATCTCGTCCGGCGCGTCGCTGTCGACGACCATTCGGAGCTCCCACACCGACAAGTTCTTGAAGGCCGGATCCAGCTCGCCATTCAGCCAGGCCTTCTCGTAATGGAGGTAACGCTTCACCGGGTCAACGGTCTGGGGGCCGTTCGTCACCGACGCCGCGTTGCTCTGCCTCACCGGGTTGGCATGCTCCAGGGCAACCGCGAGCGCCAACCGCTGCAAGAGCCCCTCGCTCGCCTTCGAACTGGCTTGTTGGACTGCCGAGTAGATCTGCATGGCACGTCCGTACTTGCCGTAGGCCGCGCCGCCAGCGACAAGCATCTCCTTCATGAGCGGGTCATTGCCCAGGAGCTTCTCGACGAGCGCCGTCTGCTGAGAGCCCTTCTCGGCAAACTCTGCCAGACCGCGGGGTGTTGCAGCCGTTAACACGACTGCCTTGGAAAGCTTTCCGTCGAACGCATCGCTTGAAAGAAATGGATCCAACTCAGCCAGAATGGCCTTGGCGGCGGTCATCTCGTCAGTGCGGGCCTTGGCGAGCGCCGCCTGAGCCGCCTGGTTCGCTTTCACCAACCGAGGCTCGTCGGCCTTGGCCTTTTCATAGGCCTTGGTTCGCTCTTCCAACGCCTTCATTCCGTCGGCCTTGTTTGCCTGCCACTTGGCAAGTTCCGCCTTTGCTGCTTCCCGTTCGGCATCCGTTGTCGCCTTCTTCAGCGCCGCTTCGGCCTGGGCGATGCCCTTGTCCGCGCCACCGATCCACTTGCCTTTGGCGTGATCGATGAGGCCCTTGGCTCCGTGAATCTTGCCGAGCGCCTGCTGGGCGGCACTCGCCTCGGCTGTTGCTTTGACAGCCGCATCACGAGCCGCCTTCAGCGCGGCCTTTTTTCCATCCGCCACGGCTGGGAGGGCCTTGATAATCTCGGCGCGAAGTGCAGCGAGCTCTGCCGCATACTTCTTCTCGACCGCTTCACCCTGTGCGGAGAGCGGCGCGGGCGGAGCAACCGGCGGCCCCTTCGGAGCGGCAGTCGCAGAACTGACGACGGCCACCAAGCCGATCATGACGAGACAGAGCCGGGAAATCGTGAGCATAAAAGCATTCCTCCTGAAGCCAAACATGGTACGAGTAAAGAGAGGGTTACGCCAGGATGGCATCGAGCAGCCCGGTTGAATCACCGAACGACTTCTGCTTGGCGCCGACGAGGTCGAGCATCGTCATATAGAGATTCGTCATCGGCTGCTCGCTCGGAAGTTTTAGATGGCGGCCGGCAGCAAGACGGCCCCCTGCCCTGCCCGCCAGCACCACCGGAAGGTCGTCATGTCGATGTCGGTTTCCGTCCGAGAGGCCGCTCGCATACACCACCATCGAGTGGTCGAGCAGGCTTCGGCCATCAGTCTCCTCCACTTCCCGCATCCGCCCGAGCACGTACGCGAACTGCTCCGCATGAAAGCGGTCGATGCGGGCGATCTTCTCGAGTGATTCCTGGTTGTTTCGGTGGTGCGACAATTCGTGGTGGCCATCGCTCACGCCGAGCTCAGGAAAACTCCGGGTGCTTCCGTCGTGGGCAAACATGAAGGTCGCAATTCGGGTTGAGTCGGTCTGCAACGCGAGCACCATCATGTCGGCGAGCAGCCTGATATGGGCGCCGTATTCCCGCGGCGGACGGTCGGGTAACTCCAAATCAGGTACCTTCGGAGGCGGGCTGTCGAAATGGGCCACCTGCCGTTCAATCGCGCGGAGCCCTGCGAGATACTCATCGAGTTTGCGGCCATCGGTTACGCCAAGCCCACGACGCAACGCGCTGGCGTCGGCTATCACAAAATCCAGGATCGATTTTTGAGCGGCCCGACGAGCGGCCATTCCTGCGGCTCGCTCGGCCCCGCTGCCCTCTCCAAAGAGTCGCTCGAAGACGAGCCGTGGGTTCGTTTCGGGGGCAACCGGGTGGGTCGCCGTCCGCCAGGCGATATTGTATTGATACGCACACGAATAGCCTGAATCACAATTGCCGCTCGTGCGGGCACCGTCGCATGAAAGTTCGAGCGACGGGAAACGCGTCTGCTGCCCCACGAGGCTCGCCGCGAGTTGATCGACGGAGATGCCGACGCGAATGTCTTCGCCCGCGGTCTTCTTTGGCCGCGCGCCGGTGAGAAATGTGGCCGACGCCCGCGCGTGGTCGCCCGCGCCATCAGGGCCGGCCGTTCCGGTCTGATGGGCGAGGCCCGTGATCACCTGCACATCGTCCTTGAACGCGACAATCGGCTCGAGCGTGGGGCCAAACTGATACGCTTTGTCATTCCCATTCGGCCGCCAGCGGTCAACGTTCACGCCGTTGGGGATGTAGAGGAATGCCATGCGGGTCGGGGGGGCTGTGGTAGCGGACGCTGCGAGGGCCTCGCCAGCCGGACGAAACGACTCAAAGAGCGGCAGCGCGATGCTCGCTCCGAGACCACGCAGCACGCCCCTTCGGGTCACGTGACCGCCCTGCCACTCGGAATGTGCTTGGCTCATGGAAGGCTCTCCACGGGTGACGTGGTTTGGTCAGCGGATGGCCGAAAGGCGGGCGAAACGCGACGCATCTGGAACGGAACGCTGTCAACTACCGCCACGACAAACGTGGCGAGGCGATCGTCGCGTTCCACGGTTTCAACGATTCTATTCACGGCCGGGCCATCAAAGTATTCCAGACCTCGCCCCAAAGCGTAGATCAGCAGCTTTTCAGCCAGGCAACGATAGAAATCCCGCCGACGCGGCCCGGCGATCACGTCCGAGAGCTCGCGGGCGTCCGCAAACCTTTCGCCGGTCACGAGCCTCCCCGACGTGTCGATCGTCGCGGCTGTCTCGTCCGTCCGCCACATCCCGAGCGGGTTGTATCGCTCGAGCGCGAGGCCGAGTGGATCCATCCGGGCATGGCAGGACGCACAAACGGCGTCGCGGCGATGAAACTCCATGAGTTCGCGCATCGTCGCATTCTTGGCGAGTGACGACGCAGCCTTGTCGAGCGCGGGAACGTTTGCTGGCGCCGGTGGCGCTGGCGTGCCGAGGAGATTGTCGAGAATAAAAAGCCCTCGCTTCACCGGCGAGGTCCGCGAGGGATTGCTCGTGACGACAAGAAAGCTGCCGTGCGTCAGGAGACCTCCCCGAGGGACATCCGCGGGGACGTCCACAAGCCGCATTTTGGGGCCCGTGATGTCTGGGATGCCGTAGAATTGGGCCAGCGGTTCGTTGACGAATGTTTTTCGGGCCGTCAGGAGCTCGGTGGCCGGCAGGCCTTCTCGGAGCACGTGTGCAAAGAGAAGCTCCGTCTCCTGTCGCATCGCCCGCCGCACGCGGTCGTTGAAGATGCGGTCACCGTCTTTCCACCGTTTGGCCTTCAGCACGGCGATCACATCGAGCGGAATGCCTTCAACGTCCCGCGTCCGAAGCCACTGCCCGACAAAGTTGTCCACGAATGCATCGCTGCGCGAATCACGGAGCATGCGTTCGACTTGCCCCGGCAGCTTCTCACGGAGCTGGCCATTCTGTGCGAGATTGAAGAGCTCGTCGTCGGGCATCGTGCTCCAGAGGAAATATGAGAGACGGGTGGCAAGGGCAAAGTCGTCGATCGGCGCGGCAAAACCGGATGCCATGTCTGCTTCTGTGTGCTGTCCTTCAACTCGAAAGAGAAACCGCGGTGAGGCGAGGATGGTGGAGAGCGCAGCCGCAATGCCCTTTTCGAACGAGCCCCCCTCCCCTTGGCGAGCGGCCTCGGAAGCGGCCATGAGCCTCGCAAGGGTCTCGTCATCGGGTGGTCGTCGAAACCCACGGGTCGCCAGTTTTTCAACGGTGCGGCGGAGATGTTCTCGCTGTTCCGCTTCGTCGCCCGAGGGTGGTCCGTAAGGAAAGAGCCGACGGAGGTGAGCCGGATACTCACGTTTCTCGTCGGCCGTTGTGGTGGAAGTTGATTCCGTCGCAACGCGATTCCCGATTCGTGTCGCGAGCGAGAGATATTTTTCGAGCAGCATGGGCGAGACCGAGAGCACCGCGCCGATTGTGTCGAAGCCGTGTCCCGTGTCGTCGCTCGGCAGTTCGTCGCGGAGATTCTCTTTGATGCCGATGAGGTCTCGTACCGTGTTCGCGTACTCCACGCGATTGAGCCTCCGCAGCACGACTTGGCCCGGGTCTGGCCGTGCAGGATCGACGCCGAGCACGTCACACGACACGAAGTCGATCATCGCCTGCCGCTGGGCTGCCGACGGCTGCGGCTCGTCGGCAGGCGGCATCGTCTCGGCCCGCAGATTTTTCCAGACCGCGACCCACGGGATTCGCCTCGAGTCGTCGGGAAGAGCCCCGTCCTGCGTCTGACCCGTGAGGAGCGCGTCAAGCGACACGCCCCCTTCATCTGCTCCATCGGCATGACACTCGCCGCAATACCGCGTGAGCAACGCCGGCCCTGCCTCACTCGCCTTGCCGACGGTGCCAACGCCGCCAGTACCACCGAGAACCGCGGTGAGCAGGACGAACAACGATCGCATGGTGGACGGATAGCACGGTCGGCGACGCTTTTCGCCAGCGTCGGTCATCCTCGTCGCCCGTTCTATCGAGCTAAACGTTCCTCGCTTCATTCTCTCGGGCAGCGGCCGCTTCACCGCGGCTTCGCTTCGAGGAACGGGAAGGCCTCGGCCGGGCGAAACGCACCGGAAGCATCGCCGCTGTAGGTCTCGCCTCCTTTGAGCGGCAGCCGCTTCACCGGCGTGCCCGCCGCGAAATCGAACTTCTCGAGCGGCACCCAAAACACCGTCGGGCTCGTCGCCGAGTCGAAGTACAAGACCAGAGCCTTCTGGTCGTACACCGTCCGCCAGATCGTGCTGGCAACGTTCGGCTTGCCTGGAGTCTTGATCCCCAGCGGAGCCGAGGCATTGCGGATCACGCTCAAGACCGAAGCGATGGCCTTTCCTTCCTTGAGATGCCTCGGGATCGAGTCGATGTAAAAGCTCGCCCGCACGAATCGGTCGCTCGCGCGGATCGTGCCCGGAAGCATCACATCGCCGCCGATTTCCTTCCAATACGTGTCAAGCGCGAGTTGCTCGTCGAAGGGAGGTGAGTTGGTCATCACGGTGTACTGCGGGCCGTGGTGGATCACGAGCCGGCCACCGACGTACTCGAAGATCGCCGAGTCACCCGACGGGTCGGAAATGGAAAGGTGACCCACGCCTGGCTCGCCGTTGGGGAGCACCGGAGCCACCACCGTGAACGGCTCTTTCTTCATGTCGGCCACGACCTCGGCGACCGTCGCGTGCGAGTCGAGCACATACTGGGCCCATCCGGCGATCGACAAGCTCGGCCGGCCGGCCACCCCTTTCCCATAGTCGCTCTCGGCCAGGTAGAGCGTGTTCGTGACGAGTCCCTTCTCGTTCATGCCACACACCGTCGCCACGCCGTAGAAGCTCACGCCCACCGAGCCGTACTGGCTCGTCCACGTGAAGCTCGCCGGTCCGGCACTCCCCTCTCGCTTCATGCCCCTCGGGAAGACCCAGATTTCCGACCCCGGATCCTCCATCCAGTCCATCGATCGGCCGACGATCACCCGGCCGTCGTCGAAGGTGTGCATGCCCCGGGTGCAGGCGAGTACGGGCGCGGCGGCCAGGAGGAATGCGGCAACGAGTGTCATGCGGATGGGCAGGGTGCTCTTCATCGTTGGAATCCTCTTTGGTGGAGACGGTCTGAGGTAGACATCATACAGGTCCCCATCCGCTGATGATCCTATCCTTCGCCGATCCAGTGCAATTCTGCTAGCGTACCGAATCTGAATACGCGGTTTTGCCCACGACCGTGGACGGACGTGACGCGTTTCTTGGCGAGACTTGTTGATGCTACTCCACGAATGTTCGCGCGGGCATCAGTGGCAGGGTTCGGATACCGCTGATGAAGTGTGCCCGAATTGCGGTGCTCCCGCCGAGACGGTGCGAATGGCCGGCAACGACATGCAGACCGGCCCGCATATCACCGGCCCCGGCTACGAGCCGGCCGAGACGATCGCGGGCGACTCGACCCCGGCCGGACCTACCGGGGGCTCCAGTTCCTTCCCGAACCTTGAAGGATACGTCATCGAGAGGGAACTTGGCCGGGGTGGTATGGGCGTTGTCTACAAGGCCAAGCACCTCAAGCTCGAGCGGTCGGTCGCCATCAAAATGATTCTGGGGGGCGCCGCGGCCGACCCCGAGTATCGCCATCGCTTCCAGATCGAAGTACGGGCCGTCGCCCAGTTGCAGCACCCCAACGTTGTACAGATCTTTGAGGTCAACGAGCACGAGGGGCAGCCGTACTCCGCCTTCGAATTTCTCGAAGGCGGCAGTCTCGACGACAAATACAAGGGCAAGCCGCAACCGCTCCACGAAGCGGCGAAACTCATCGAGACGCTGGCCCGCGGCATTCACGCCGCCCACGAGCACGGCATCGTCCATCGCGACCTCAAGCCGGCCAACATCCTCTTCACCAAGGACGGCACGGCCAAGATCTCCGATTTCGGCCTGGCCAAGCGAGTCGATTCGGACATCGGCAAAACTCAGACCGGCATGATCATGGGCACGCCGGGCTACATGGCCCCCGAGCAGGCCTCTGGCCAGACCCATCTGATTGGTCCGCCTTCCGACATCTACGCCCTCGGTGCCATGCTCTACGAGCTCTTGACCGGGAGGCCACCGTTCGTCGCCAACACCGCCTGGGACGTCATCAGCAAGGTCGTCGCCGAGGAGCCTCGTCCACCGTCGAGCCTTCGCCGCCAGGTGCCGCGCGATCTGGAAACGATCTGTCTGAAGTGCCTCGAGAAGCCGCCGGAGCGCCGCTACTCGAGCGCCGCGGAATTAGCCGACGAGCTCCGCCGCTTTCTCGACGGCCACTCGATCCAGGCTCGCCCCGTAGGCCGTCTCGAACGCACCCTGCGTTGGGCTCGCCGCTCTCCCGGCCTGGCCTCCTCCGTCGCCATGGTGCTGGTCGCCGTCGGCGTGCTCGGCGGCGCATTCTCTCTCATATGGAGCGCCACGGCCGGCCACGGCAACGGTGCACCTTTCGTCGTCAACACGCCGCTCGGTATGCCGCCGGTCACGGTTCCGGGCGACAACCCGCTCACCGCCGAGAAGGTGGCCCTTGGCAAGCAACTCTTCTTCGATCCTCGGCTCTCGAAAGACAACTCCGTGAGCTGCGCGTCGTGCCACATGCCGTCCAAGGGCTACAGCGACGGGCTGGACGCCAGCGTCGGCATCGGTGGGCAGAAGGTAAGCCGCAACTCGCCGACGATCGTCAATAGCGCCTACTGGCATCAGCTCTTCTGGGACGGCCGTGCTTACAGTCTCGAAGAACAGGCCCTGGGCCCGCTCTTCAACCCGGCTGAAATGGGCCTGTCCCGCCACGCCGATCTCGAGGAAACGCTTAACGCCATTCCCGGATACCGCAAGCAGTTTCAAAAGGTCTTCCAAACTGACGTGACGACGCACAACGTGGCCAAGGCGATCGCCGCCTTCGAGCGGACGCTGGTGGCGGGCAACTCGCCATACGATCGCTTCAAGGCGGGTGACCAGTCCGCGCTGTCTGAACAGGCCCAGCGTGGCTTGAAGCTGTTTTTCAACAAGGCGCATTGCAGCGCCTGCCATGTCGGGCCGTCTTTCACCGACGGTGGTTATCACAACCTCGGCGTCAGCATCAACGCCGAGGAACCCGATATCGGCCGACAAGCCGAACACAAGCTTCTCGGCAATCGCGGCGCGTTCAAGACCCCTTCGCTCCGCGACATCGCCCGCTCCGCGCCCTACATGCACGACGGCAGCATTGAGACCCTCGAGGATGTCGTTGAGTTCTACAACAGGGGGGGCACGCCCAACGAACAGCTCGACGAGGAGATTTTCCCCCTGAACCTCACCGACCAGGAAAAGCAAGACCTGGTCACGTTCCTGAAGGAAGGGCTGACCAGCGACGACTATCCCGAGATCACGCCGCCGAAACTGCCCTAGCACCTCGAGAAATTCATTGTGATACGCGTCTTCACTTCACGCCACTGCCTGGCCGCCGGATTCCTACTTTCATGCCTATTACTGGCCGGATGCGGAAAATCCATTGACAGCCCCGCGCCCGCCACGGACGGCGCCCAGCACGGGAGCCAAGGCAGTGTCGCGATCAAGGACGAACTCGTCGCACCCGAACTCGTCGTCGAGGGGCTCATCAACCCGAGCGGCGTCGTCGTCCAGCCCGGCAGCGGTCACGTCTTCGTTTCCTCGAAGGACGGCGTTGCCCGCATCGTTCCCGGCGAAAAAGCGGTCCTGCACAAAGAGATCGTCGGCTTCCCGACCGACGTGTACGGCAAGGGGCCGGCATACGAGTTTGGTCCGCTCGGCCTCGCCTTCCTCGACGCCACGACGCTCGTCGTCGGCGACGGCAGCCTCCCAGACGGTGAAGAACTCGTGCGATTTTATCATGTCGGTGCCGACCCGCTGCCAGCCGACAAACTAAAAAATGCCGACGACATGCTCACGTCGGCCGGACCGATCCCGCCCGATCCCGACGTTTCCGTGAATGGCGAAGGCAACTTCTACGGCGTTGCCGTGGTCGGCAACGACATCTTTGTCACCTGCAACGGCGACGACACCAAGGGCTGGATCAGCAGGGTCAGGTATGCGAAAGGCACGAACCTCAAGCTGGAGCCCTTTATCCCGACGAAGGTTGCCATCGGCATCGACGCCCCAGCGGGCATCACCACGCGAGACGGCCAGCTTGTGGTCAGCCAACTCGGCGAGGTGTCGACAGACGAGGCCGACAGTCTAATCACCTTCTACGATCCGGCCAGCGGCGAGCTCGTCAAGAAACTTCCCGCCGGCCTCAAGGACGCATGCGGTATCGCCTACAGCCCGAACACCGGCAGGCTCTACGCGGTCGACTTTTCTTGGTCGGACGCGTCGGCCGGCGGGCTCTATCGCCTCGACATCGACGGCGACACGGTGCAGGTGACCCGCATCGCTAAACTCGATCGGCCCACGGCGCTCACCTTCGCCCCCGACGGCACGCTCTATGTCACCCTGATCGGCACCGCGACTCAAGACGGCAAGCCAGGTCAGGTCATCACCTTCAAGGGCCTTTGACGAGGAAGTGCCACTGACTTTCCTGTCCTTCTTCCGCGAGAAAGCATCATGAATCGCTTGTGGGCCACGCTGCTGGTGTCGATCGTGATGGTGGCCTGGCCGTTGCATGCGGGCAATGACACGCAAACCCGTGGAGCGGAACCTGTGTCGCCGCCAACCGGTGACCATGTTCTGCTTATCACGATCGACGACCTGAACGACTGGGTTTCCTGCCTTCACGACACCAAAGCGGGCCGAGGCCACCCGCAGGCTTCGACGCCTAATCTCGATCGGCTCGCGAGCCGCGGCGTGCTCTTTACCGACGCCCATTGCCAGGCGCCGATCTGCAATCCCTCCCGCACCAGTTTCATGAGCGGCCTACGGCCCTCAACAACGGGCGTGTACGGCAACCGTTCGGAATTTGACGCGAAGGGGCGTCTCAAGGCAGGCGTCGATACCCCCTGGCTCCCTGATCGCTTCCGGCAGGCGGGCTACCAAACCTTCGCGGCAGGCAAACTCCTCCACGGCGGCGCGAAAGGCCTTGGAGGCGAGCACGCACCGCCGAGTGGGCAGGGCCCGTATCCAAAACGAAAAATGAACGTGCCACCGGAGGCGACACCAAACGCAATCTGGGACTACGGCGCGTGGCCGGAACTCGAACGATTTACCGATTGGCAGATCGCTCGATGGACCATCGCGCAGATCGACAAGCCGATCGCAGCGGGAGATGCCCCCCGCTTCCTCGCCCTCGGTTTCTATCGACCGCATGTTCCGCTGTTCGCGCCAAAGCGATGGTTCGATGCCGCACCACCGCTCGAGCGAATCATCCTCGCGCCGGCCCCGGCGGATGATCTCGACGACGTTCCCGCGATCTCGCGGCGTATGTCCGGCCGCAGCTCATTCACCTCCACGACGGATTGGGTCATGGCCGAAGAAGCCCGCATGCGAGGCCTCACGCAGGCCTACCTCGCCTGCACCTCCGCGATGGATCATTGCCTCGGCGAAGTCATCGACGCGGTCGATCGCAGCGACATGGCGGACTCCACCTGGATCGTCGTCTTCTCAGACCACGGATGGCACCTCGGTGAGAAGCAGCATGTCGCCAAGATGACGCTCTGGGAGCGTTCGACCCATGTGCCACTCATCATGGTTCCACCGAAGCGTCTCACCGATGCGGCTCGTGGGGTCCGATGCAACCGCCCCGTTGAACTCTTGGATGTCTATCCCACGCTCCTCGCTGCCACGAAGCTGTCGGCCGTGCCGAGCGACGACCTGCTCGAAGGCCTCAGCCTGCTGCCCTGGCTCGAAGAACCCGATGCAGCGAGAGACCGCCCTGCCCTCACGACGCTCTACAGTGGCAACCACACGCTCTGCGACGAGCGTTACCGGTACACACGGTACGCCGATGGCTCCGAAGAGCTCTATGACCGCGTCGTCGATCCCCACGAACACGACAATCTTGTCGCAAAGGCCAAAGACCGGCCCGAATTGCAAGCGGCGATCGACCGCCTCGCCGCATGGATTCCGAAAGCGCAGGCCGGTTTACCCGATCCCGTGTTACCGGGCGGGAAGCCCTCAGAAAACTAGCCCACGACGTAGAGCGCGATCGCAGCCACCATGAGTGCGGCAGCGATCACACGGCGGATGAGTGTGCCGCGGTCGACCCGCTCCTCGAGGTCGTGCCAGCCCGCACGGGCCAGCCATGCGCCAAGCACCACCGCCATGACGCCCCGCGTTGCCTGAAGCACGTTGCCAAACACGACGCCGACGAGGCCAAAGCAGGCGTACAGGGCAACCATACCGGAGAGCCATGCGGCGGCGTACTGGCATGCAGCGAGGCGTTCCCTGCGGTCACGTGGGCGGAGTGATGGCCATCCGACGAGGGCGACGGCCGCAAGCACGCCGCAGCCAACGTAGGTGACCGCCATCGCGAGCGCTCCGGCGTGGAGCCGGGAGATCGGATGGCCCTCCGCATCGGTTGATCGTTCGAGCGCATCGATCAGGTCGATGATGAAGAGATCCGAGAACGCGAAGCCGAGGCAGGTGGCCAGAATGATCGCGAGCGCAGAGAACCCGATCGCGCCGCCACGCTGAAGCATTCCGGCCGCCACGACGCTTGCGACGACGGCGACCCACTGCCGCCAGTCGAGACTGCCACCGGGGCTGATCGACACGATCGCCGCGAGC
>JBGTKO010000414.1:0-10179 GCA_041744595.1 Pirellulales bacterium | reverse complement strand
GTGTCGGCAACTCCAGCCGGCGACTGGACGGTGCGGTCGAGCGCGCAGTGCTCTCCGAGCGCCGCCACGACTCTGGCGGCGGCCTCCCAAGTCGGTGTGGCTGAATCCAACTCCCAGTCGTCGATAACCTCGGCGACCCAGCGGGGGCCTGATCCACCGTCACCCCTGGCAGGGGAAGTTTCCCGTGGGTGCCTGGCGTCTGCCTGCCCGTCGATACCACCGGCTCGGCTCGCGGACTCGATCCGAGTTCCGGCTGGCACGTCGACTGTTTCGAGTGACACGATTCCCGGCGAAGGCTCACGGAAGAAGTCGGCTCGGTCGATGCGGTCGATCCGCAGGCCAGTGGTATGCGAGGGCAGGGGGAGAACCGGAGTCGCGAGTGTGCCGACGGTGATCTCGTGGGCATCTACATGACGCTCTTGCGGCGCGGGCCACCGCATCCACGACTTCCCGACGTGCTCAAACTGTGGCGCACGGGAAGTGCCGAGTCCATCGGGAGCCGTTGTTCGCCATGCGATGCCATCGAATGCGTCAAAGGCTTCGAGCCTGATGTGGACCGGCGCAGGACCGGTGACGGTGAGGAGTCCACGGGCGGCCAGGTCCCCCTCAGGTCGGCGGCGTGAACCGCCGCGGCGAGCAGTCGTGAACTCGCGGCCCGCATGGACACTCTCGGGGAGATGCGTCTCATCGGCGATCGTCTCGTCGGGGGCGAGTCCGAAGGCCCGCTTCGGTTTGTCGTTCTTTGGCTGCTCAGGTTCCCCGTAGATGTCGGTCCAGAGGTCGTAGAGCGACGGCTTGTGGCTCGTGACGTAGATGTTCGAGTCGACCGGTCCGGTTGCTGTGGGCTTCTCGCGGGCGGCGATGAGATCTTCGCCATTGCCGCTGCCCCCTCTGGCCCACGGGAAAGCCCAGCCATCGCCGCCAGACAAGGGCACGAAGCCGGCGATCGTGCGAGCAGTCTTGGAAGTTGGGTCGCCAAGAACTGCCACGACGATCGCGATACCGACCGCCGCGAGGATCGCAACAGGCTCACGGCTGCCACGCGTGGCGACCAGCCACCCGCCCCCAAGAAGGGCATACGTCACGATGCCCACCCTCGCTGCGGGATGTTCCACGGCGATCAACGACGCGACCACCAGAAACAGGCTGGCCGCAGCCGTGAGGCATGTGTCGCTCGGAGAGCGGCCAAGCGCCAGGAGCGCGATCACGACGCCGCGAAACATCACAAGCAAAAATCCTTCCGGGCTCGTGCTGACCGCGCCGGGAAACGTTTCGGCAGATGATGACAGCATCGACCAGCCGGCAATCATGATGGGCGGAAAAAACGCAGCCGTGGCCACAGCCGTGAGGACCGGAGTACGAAATGTTGCGTTGCGAAGATTCGTTCCTTGTCTTGCAAGGTTGCGAAGGAGCAAGGCCCAGGCCATCCACCCTGTGGCGGCGAGAAGGGACCATGTCACCGGCGCATCGGCAGGCACATCGACAAGCTGTTCGACGAAGAAGGCCGTCGCAACCAACAGCCAGAGGAGGGTGGCCGAAAGACGGCCGGGATCACACTCGCGTTGCATCGGGATCATGGCCGATCTCCGCAAGGGCATTGTCGAGCGCGGCGGCGGCACCGCGTGTCGGCGGAACACAAATGGCTTCGGCCGTCGCCAGTGGTTCGAATGCGACGACCAGGCGGTTTGCGGCTGTGCGACGTTCCGGCGAATTCAATGCCGCCGCGTGGTCTCGCAGCGAAGTCATCGCGGTATCGTCACCGACCAATATCAGAACCTCGAGATCGACCATCTTCATTCTGCCGAGTTTGGCCGGACCCACGGCATCGAGGCAGGCAAGTGCATCAAGCGCCTCATCGAGCTTTCGGCGGTCGCTGGGGCAGAGGCACGCGACCGTTGCATCGGCAGGAGTCCAGCAGACTTCGATTTCGACGCCTCGGGACGCCCATGACTCAACCAGGCTCGATGCGATGGTCACGGCCGCATCGAGGCGTGGCTCAGGGACGGTGTGATTGCGATCACTTCCCTCGAGGGTGATCCGGACACGTGGGGCAGCGATCCCCGGCCTCTCGCAGACAACCACTTCCCCCTGGCGGGCGGTCTGGGCCCAGTGAATAGATCGGATACTGTCGCCAGCGCGGTAGTCACGAAGCCCAAGCACGTCCCCGGCCGTGCCGGGAAGCCCAGTGCTTGCGTCCCTTCCAGGCCGACGAGCCGCCACGAGGGCGACCGGAAATCGCACGACAGTCGTTACCGGTCTGACGATGAGTGAACGGGGGACGTCAAGCGGCTTTCGAGCGGTCACGATTCCGAATGGCCAGTCGCTTTCAAGCGTCGGCATGGAATTGTGTGTGGGAAACCGGCCGCGACAACGAGGAATGAGCGCGGCTCCCTCGGACGTGCCGGCCGCCGCGGCAGGCCATGCCACGCGAGGTCGGTGTGCGACCAGACGGCCAAACCGTGTCACGGTGACTCCGTATGCGACTGGATCACCGACGCGGCATCGCTCCGCATGGAAGGTGAGCCGGCCTCGAAGTCCGGCAAGCGAGAGCCATGGGCCAGCCGTGCCGATCGCAAGCGTTGCCACGAGGCCACCAAGAATTGGCAGTGCCTTCGGCGTGGCCAGGACGAACACCATAAGGGCAGCGGCCGTCGCCAACCCAAGCACCACGACAGGCTGTCGCACAAGCCAGTCTGCATGGGCACCAGTCATCCGCCAGAATGCCTGGTTCACTTCCGCTCGTTGCTGGAGGTGCTGCATGGTCTTCCCTCAGAATCGGCCTGTGAGCCAAAACACCGAAAGTTCACTCTACAGGCTCACGGCAACAGACGCAAATGAGTTGCATCTTCAGTTGCAGTGCGATACGTTTCCGTCCTATCGACGCCGGCCCATGGCGGCCGCATCAGAAGAATTCCGAGTATCGCGGAGCAATCCCATGCCGATCGCGCCCCTTCTTGCCCACCATGTGCGATACGCCGCTCGATGCAACGGATGTGGTCATGCCGGCCACGAAGCGGACGGCGCTGGCGCAGGTGGCCTGCTGCGTCGGCTGCTGCTGCGGCCGAACTGACCGTGGCTTTCCGCCGGTGCCCGAGCAGCATCGCTTCCGACGATTCGCGGAGGCAGGCTGCTGCCAGCGACGGTACTTCGAATCGCCTGATTCCCTTGCATCTCCGTCCTCACCCCACATGGGAGCTTTGTCATGACCTCGATCGATGCCGCGCCGACTGTCCCTGCCGAGAAGCCGGCGAATATCGCCGCTGGCCGCGTGCCCGTCACGGTGCTCACCGGCTTTCTCGGCGCGGGCAAGACGACGCTTTTGAACCGCATCCTCACCGAGCAGCATGGCCGGCGGATCGCCGTGATCGAAATCGAGTTTGGTGAGGTGGGCGTTGACCACGAGCTCGTCATCGGCGCCGAAGAAGAGATCTTCGAGATGAACAACGGCTGCATCTGCTGCACCGTTCGCGGTGACCTGATCCGCATTCTCGGCACGCTCATGAAGCGGCGGGACCGTTTCGACGCGATCTTGATCGAGACGACCGGACTGGCCGATCCCGGGCCGGTGGCTCAGACCTTCTTCGTAGACGACCAGTTGCAGGAGCCGCTGAGGCATCGACGGCATCGTCACGCTCGTCGATGCCCGGCACTTTCTCGAGCTCGAGCCCGGCCCCGACCCGACGATGTCGTTAGCAATCCTGCCGCTCACGGGCGACGCGAGTGATCCTCTCGAGCAGTTGGCTGCGGCGACCGAGCGGGCGGTGCTCGTGTTTTCGGATGAAGAGACGCGTGTGAGGCCAGGCGGTGTGCTGATCCGCGAGCCAATCGGATGATCTTCATCGGCCGCGACCTCGACCGCGCGGCACTCACGGAAGGGTTCCGCGCAGGTCTGGTCTGAAGCGGCGGCTCAGAGGGAACCTGGTCATTCAGAAAGTCGGAGCGTTCCGGCTCGACGAAGCGATCGTGGGCGTTGAGTTCGTGCAGGGCAACCGCCTCGTGGCAATGACGGCGGCTGGCAGCGTGTGGCTTGCCGATGGACCGTCCAGCGAGCCTCGGCGCATCGGTGGGCACGACTTCGGTGGCCTTGCGTTTGCCGTTCAACTGGGGGGCAGGCTTGCCGCCACCGGAGGACAGGACGGCAGGGTCCGGATATGGGACGTGATTGACGGCCGCGACGTCATGACGATCCCTACGGACGCTGCGCGGGTGGACCGGGTTGCATGGAGCCATGATGGCCAGCGGATCGCGACGGCGTCGGGCACGGGCGTCGTGCTTTGGGATGCTTCAGGCCGAGGCCCCCGCGTGGACCATCGCCGGCGGTCTGCTCACCGTCGGCGACCGTGAGGGGCATGTGTCGATTTACCGGGCGAGTGCTTGAGCGGTCGCCCGAAACGTCTTCTTGCTCAGCATGGTTCTCTCCGGTGATCTCGCGAGGCGTGGCCCCTCGCTCACCGCTTGCGAAGGCAGCGTTATTAGGGCTATCCTCTGACCCGAGGAGCTCCGCCATGAAACCGCCTTCGGAAAATGAATCGCCGTCGCTTTACGAACGCATCGGCGGGGCAACCGGGCTCCAGGCAATGCTTCAGGGCTTTTACGCCCGCGTGCTTTCCGACCACGAGTTGAAGCCATTTTTTGAGAAGACGTCGATCGACAAACTG
This sequence comes from Pirellulales bacterium, assembly GCA_041744595.1. Taxonomy (GTDB): domain Bacteria; phylum Planctomycetota; class Planctomycetia; order Pirellulales; family UBA1268; genus QWPN01. The sequence continues at coordinate 5,521 of JBGTKO010000414.1, read as the reverse complement.
TTGCGGATGCAGCAGGAGTTTTTCGGCGCGGCACTCGACGGCCCTCCCGCTTCGAGCAGCATGAATCTCAGCCACGTGCATGCGGGCCGAGGCATCACGTCGCACCACTTCAACTTGTTTTGCCAGCACATGCTCGAGACGCTCCGGCAGCTCAACCTCGCGGAAAAGGACATCATGGCCGTTGTCCACCGCGTGTCTGTCCTCAAGAACGACGTCACCGGCGAAGCGTACTGAGCCCAGTTCTTCGCGGGGTGCTCGCCGGCAACCGGGCTTGGACGGCTTGCGTTCGAGCCCTCGTGGACAGCGCCGTGTCGGCTGCTACACTCCCGCAAACGGCTCAGGCGGACCGTTTCGGCTTTCTTGTTGCGAAATACTTGGTCTGCCATGCTGGTCTCGGATTTTGTTCGCATCCTTCAGTTGGCCATTGGTCCGGCGATCCTCGTTTCGGGAATCGGTCTGCTCCTTTTGAGCATGACGAATCGGTTCGGCCGCGTCATTGACCGTGCCCGGGTGCTCATGACGAGTATCACCGCAGACCAGGGCGACCGGGCCGAGCGGGTCACTGCCCAGCTCCAAATCCTCGCGCGACGGGCCAGAGCACTTCGGGCTGCCATCACGCTGGCGGTCACGAGCCTGCTTTTCACCGTGCTGTTGGTCATGGGCCTGTTTGCCGCCGCTGCCTGCCGCTGGGAAACGCAGGCCATGGGCATCGCGCTCACCATCTGCTTCACCGCCTCGATGATTGCTCTCATCGCGGCCTTGGGGCTCTTCCTCTACGAACTGAACCTTTCGCTCAACGCACTCTGGCTCGAGATTCCCGCCACCTGCCGACGGCACCAATCGTTTTGGAAACACACACGTCACTGACTTGCGAGGTCATCATGCTTGCCCAGCTCCCTGGCATCACCCTTTCCAACTCCGCCATGAGCGTGCTCACCGCCGCCGAGAACGCCGGCCGGCTCACGCTTGTCGGCTCGATCGAGGAGCTCGTGGCCCTGGCCGTGCCCGCGAGCGAGCTGGACTCGGAGGGTTTTTTCACTGTCGGCTATGACGTTCCAGGCCGCGGCTTTGTGCCGGAGGCCCGCGTCTGCCGGGTTCGCAACGGTGTGGCTGCCAACTATCCCGACCCGGCGATGCGGCGGCGTGATCCCGATTGCATGGTGATCGCCGATGAGCAGGCCACCGACAAGCCGACGTTCAGGTCACGCTTCGGCCGTGACTTCGACGGCGTGCGGGCTGAGACGCTCGCGTGGCTCTCCGACCAGCCGCTGGCGGCCTTCTTCTTCGAGACGGGTATGCCGGGTCGGCCGATCAAGGCCCTGGCCATCTGCCCAGCCAATGCCGGTTTCTTCGCCCTCGGCCTGGCGATGCTCCAGGGCATCGTGCCCTTGGAGCACGTGCGGGCTCAGGCTTCCGACTTCTTTCACACCGCGATCGTCTACACCGCTCCTGTCTTCCGCCACACGCACTTCGACGGCCGCCAGGTCGTGGTCCATAACCGACGGTTCGAGGAAGCCCAGCTCCATGAGCTCTTCAGCTACAACCTCTATCCCGGTCCCTCCGCCAAGAAGGGCGTGTACGGGATGTTGCTCACCATCGGCGAGCGGGACGAGATCCCATGGACGACCGCCCACTGCAGCACCGTACGGGTGGTCACACCCTACGAGAACGTGACCACGATCATGCACGAGGGAGCTTCGGGGGGCGGCAAGAGCGAGATGCTCGAGCGGATGCACCGTGAGCCTGATGGCCGAATCCTTCTGGGCACGAACACCGTCAGTCACGAGAGAAGGCTCCTGACGCTGCCACGGGGGTGCGAGCTCCAGCCGGTCACCGATGACATGGCACTCTGCCACCCAGGGCTGATTCACGACGACCCCGGCCTCCCTCGGGGCAGCCGCAAGCTCACCCTCGTCGATGCCGAGCAGAGCTGGTTTATCCGGGTCAATCACATCACCCGCTACGGCACCGACCCGCATCTCGAGGGCCTCACGATTCACCCCTCCAGCCCATTGTTGTTCCTCAATATTGATGCCCACCCCGGCGCGACCGCCCTGATCTGGGAGCCAATCGAGGATGCTCCGGGAAAGCCCTGTCCCAACCCGCGTGTCGTCGTGCCACGGGAGTCGATTCCCAACATTGTCAACGAGCCGGTCGATGTGCATGTCCGCAGCTTCGGAGTTCGCTGCCCTCCATGCACGGCGGCACAGCCGACCTACGGAATTCTCGGATTGTTCCATGTCCTGCCGCCGGCGCTCGCGTGGCTTTGGCGGCTCGTCGCGCCCCGTGGGCATGGCAACCCATCGATCGTCGATCAAGGTGGGATGCAGAGCGAGGGAGTGGGAAGCTACTGGCCCTTTGCCACCGGCCGGCAGGTGGACCAGGCGAATATCCTGCTCGACCAGGTGATGGAAACCGCCTCGACCCTATTCGTCTTGATTCCCAACCAGCATGTCGGATGCTGGCAGGTGGGTTTCGCACCGCAGTGGATTGTTCGAGAGTATCTGGCCCGTCGCGGGGCAACCCACTTTCGCGATGACGAGATCGTGGCCGCTCGCTGCCCGCTCTTGGGCTACCACCGTCGCCAGCTCCAGATCGAAGGGCAATCGATTGAGCCGGCCTTCTTCGATGTGGCACTCCAGCCCGAGGTGGGCGAAGCGGCCTACGCCAGCGGGGCGAAGCAGCTCACGGAGTTCTTTAACCAGCAGCTTGAGACGTTTCGGCATGCCGACCTCGCGCCGCTCGGACGAAAGATCGTCGATGCCTGCCTGGCAGGAGCGACCGCTGAAGACTATCGCCGCTTCACGGATTGATGGGGGTACAGCGCTCACACCGACTCTTGTTTCCTCGAGCCGAAGGCCTTCCGCAGGAGCCGCGAGAGCTTGCGGGCTGTTCGCATGAGCAGTGAGCCGGATAACTCGGCCTCGATGGCACGCAGCCGATCCCATGCGTCGGCCAGGTCGTATTCCGTTTCACGGAAGAGCGATCTCGAAGGTTCGTTTCGGCTCAAGTGAATCGTCGGCAGTGTGCGATCTTCTGCCGCAAACGACGCCACGATCAGGCCGTCACCGGAGAACGACTCGGCGATCGTGTGCTCTGCCAGCACGTGGCCACCGTGCTCACGAATGAAGGCGAGACACTTCTGATGCGTCAGCGGGTCGCCCGAGATGTCGTGGTGGTGCGTCGAAATGACGACGAAGCGGATTCGACCCTCTGAAAGACTCCGCTCGGCCCCGTGAAGCATTTCGACTTCGGCGCCTTGGATGTCCGAGAGCAAGAGCTCGATTCGTTCGATCCCGTGATCCCGAAGGAGTCCATCCACGCTCGCCATCGCGATGGGCCTGGTGACGTGGTCACTCTCGCAGAGAAAGGGCATCGGTGGACGTTGCTCCCGACCCAGCGACGACTGCACGAACTCGCCCTCGAAACCGTTCAGTGCAAAATTGCGTCGGCCGGCCTCCAGATTGTGTGGGTCGGGCTCGACCATGAGATTGCGGGCCCGCTCCACAGCCGAGTGAAACCAGAGCGAGTAATAGGACCAAAAGGCACCGAGCTCAATCATCGTCGAGCCAGGCGGGACATGCCTGAGTAGCTCGTGAAAGACTTTCTCTTCTTGCGGCTCGTGGTGCCCGCGGAGCCGCCGGATGATCTCGGTCACCCAGCCGCCGTAGTAGCAGCCCTCCACGATTTTCAACCCGTTATGCATCCGCTGGCATTGGGTTTCACCCTCGGCGAAGACTTCTCCCGCGGTATCAACTTTCGGGATGCCGTCGCAATCCTGGCATCGGCATGTCATCTCGATTCGCCGCTCTTGATTGTTTATCCATCCGCCGACGGGTGGCGTGCTGCTTGTCATGTCATCTGCCTGAGGGGTGAGGGTGAACGTCTGGATGGAGTGTGTGCGCCAGAATCTCGAGGCTGTCCACGAGTCGAGGCCCCGGACGATTGAAATAGGCGTTGCCGTCCAAGACATGCACCCGTCCCGCCCTGACGCATGCCAACTGGTCGAAGCCGGGAAATGCCGCCAGGATCGGCATGTCTTGTTCGGCCCGCTCGGCATCGAATCCACAGCAGGCAACGACCATCACTTCCGGGTCGGCCTCCACGACCTCGTTCCAGTCGATCGTCCGAGACGGTTGGCCTTCCTTCCCGATGATTTCGAGCCCGCCGGCCAGGCGAACAAGCTCGGGCGTCCAGTGCCCCGCGGAGAAGGGAGGATCGATCCATTCGAGGAAGACGACCCGCGGCCGGGCAGTGACGCTGCTCGTGCGGCGTTCGACGGCGCTGACGCGGGTCCGAAGTCGGGCGACCGCTGCTTCGGCCCGACTCGTTACACCGGCCGCGTCGGCGACGGCATGGAGGCACTCGAAGACATCGGCCAGCCGCATCGGCTCGAGGTTCACCACACGCGGCTGGTTCGGCAGGCTGCATGCCGCGGCGGTCACCTCCGACTCGGCCACGGCGCAGACGTCGCAGAGTGCCTGGGTGACGATCAAGTCAGGCTTGAGCTTTTCAAGAATCGGCAGGTCGAGCGAATAGAGTGCTCGCTCTGTCTTGAGCCGCTCGCGGACCAGCGCGTCGATGTCGCGACTTGAAGCATCGTGCGGAATCAGCGTTCGCGTCACCCTCGGGAGCGTCTGCACGAACGTCGGGAAGTCACACTCGTGCGTGACGCCGACGAGCTGGTCGCCGAGACCGAGCTCGCAGACAATCTCGGTGGCACTCGGAAGAAGGGAGATGATGCGCATGGGTGAAGAAGGTTCTGGCACGAGAATCAAGAGCTGACAAGCCGAATTCGTCGCCTCTGCTCCGTCAGCACTCGTGCGGCGAAAGGCCGAGGATACGCCGCAATTCGGCGAGGGCTTGGCGGGACTCGGCGAGCAGCGAGGGATCGGCAAGGTCCTCGAGGAACAGTCGGTCGCGGTAGTGACGATGGACGCAGGTCTCGAGCGCGTCGAGCAGGGCTCTTGTGATGAGGACGCCCTGATGCACGGCCGCAAGTGAGGCCGTTGCGAGGACGACCCGCAGGCGGAGGCAGGCAGGGCCGCCACCATTGCTCATGCTCTGCCTGACAGCGACGGGACAGACTTTGGCGACGGGGTTGTCGGCTTCGAGTAGTTGGTCGAGCCATCGGCTCGTGGCCGGGTGCTCGCGGCATTCGATCGGGCAGATGAGGGCCATGCCGCCTTCTGGGAGCGTGACGAGCTGGCTATTGAAGAGATACGTCTCGACGGCGACACCGAGTGGCACGTCTGCGGCCGGTACCTCGACGATGACCGGGGCGTCGCCGCAGGCGGCACGGTAGCAGTCGCGAATCGCGGTGATGGCTTCCGGGCCGTTGTCATAGGCCTGCTCGTGAACCAATAAAACGTTTTCGTTGGCCACGGCGATGACATCGTTGTGGAAGACACCGGCGTCGATGACCTCGGGGCTCTGATGAAGAAAGAGCGTGCGGGCAGGGTCGAGGCCGTGCCGCCGCGCCACCGCCTCGCTGGCGGCACGCGATTGGCGGGCCGGAAAA
>JBGTKO010000413.1:0-23563 GCA_041744595.1 Pirellulales bacterium | reverse complement strand
CCGCCATCGCCGCCTGTGGCGCCCCAGGCGTTCGCGGCACCGCCGCCACCGCTGCCCCCGCCGCCGATGCCGGTCGAAGGGTTGTCAGTGGACATGCCAGCGCTGCAGTCGGTGGCCATCACCGACAACTCGCCGGAAGACTGGCATGAGTTCTCGGGCATGGCGATCAGCACGGCGGTTCACGCGGTCGTGTTTCTGATTCTCGCCCTGATCCTATCCGCCGAGGAGGTCAGGAATCCCGCCGTCCAGATCGTCTCCTCATTCGACGAGCCCGACCTCGAGTTCGAAGAGCCCGAGATGATCGTGGTGGAAATGCCCCAGGACAAACTCGAAGAAATCGACGAGCCACTTCCTGAGATTCCCGCCGACGTCGCCGTGGATCCGGCCGACATCGATGCCACTGGGTCATTCGAGCCTTCTGACATGGCCGCGTTCATGGGTCCGCTTTCCGACCCGGCCCTCGCGAATGCCATGCTCATCGACATGGGGACGGTACGAGCCGGTGGAGGCCCCGGCGGAGGCGGAGGTTTTGGTGGTGAGATCGGCCGCCGGCTCTCCCAGGCCGGTGCCCGCAGCGGCGCGATCCAGATTTCGCTCTCGTGGAACAACTTCAACGATCTCGATCTTCATGTCGCTCCCCCCTCGAATGAACGCATTTTTTTCGGCCATCCACGTTCAAAGTGTGGCGGCCACCTTGACGTCGATATGAACGCCGGGGGCCGTCGATCCAATGAGCCTGTCGAAAACGTCTACTGGGCGAGGAAAGTCGCGCCGGTCGGAAAGTTTCAGGTGTACGTCCGCCTCTTCGCGCAACACGACGAGTATGATGAAACGCCATTCGAGTTGCACGTGCTCGTGGACGGTGTCAAAACGTCGTATAAGGGCGTCGTTGGAAGCGGCACCCGAGAGGTCATGGTCGCCGAGTTTCAGAGGAAACGAGCCGCGGCTTCCAGAGACGCGAATGGAGACACGAGTGTCGAGGATTTTCCGGAGTGAGGGACCATGGGCCTGGCAGGAATTCTCTCGGGGTTGTTTGGAGGATCGACAAAGGTCGATCTCTGGAAGCGGTTCGAGAAGCTTCACGAGAGCCACTCGGGCACGATGTCGTCGTTCTACAAGGTCCGTGACCGGCAGGACGGCGTCATCAAGGGGCTCAAGATCATCGACCGCGAGAAGTCGGCGCCCATCGAAGCTCGCTACAAGGAGCTCAAGAAGCCGACCGAGGGTGAGATCGGCATGCAGATCAAGGGCCCCAATATCGCCATCACGCTCGAATCGGGCACCGCGACGACCGGCGATCCCTTCGTGCTGCAAGAGTTTGTCGAGGGCACGCTCCTGCACCACCTCGTGGCTGGCCGAAACACGCAGCCGCTGCCGCCGCCACAGCGGCTCGATCTGGTCCGCCAGGCTGCCCGCGGGATCGCGTCAGTCCATCTGGCTGGCTTTGTCCATCGCGACATCTGCCCACGAAACTACATTCTTCGCCCCGATGGCAAGCTCGTTCTCTTCGACTTCGGGCTCACGGTGCCGGACCGGCCGGCCTTCCTCCAGCCGGGCAACCGGATCGGCACGCCGAACTACATGGCACCCGAGGTCGTGCGACGCCGCCAGGCAGACAAACGCATCGACATCTTTTCGTTCGGCATCACCGCCTACGAGACTTGCACGCTGACGGCGCCGTGGCCACGCGGCGCCACCGGCACCGCGGCGCTCGCCCACGATTCGACACCGACCCCAATCGAACAGCACTGGCCCGAGATTCCGACCGACCTCGGCGAGGCAATCATGGGCTGCCTGGCGGCCGACCCCGTCCTGCGACCTGCCACGATGGAGCAGTTTTTGTCGTCGATCAACGGGGTCAAGCTTTGACGCCAGTCCCGGCCCTGGCGGTCGGGTCTTGAAGCCGTCGGGCTGGCGGCGTATCGTGCGTGATTCGCCCATGGGCCTGTGTGCCGCGGGGGCGTACACAAACCGAGCCTCGGACAAGGGTTACTGCAATGACGATGGACAAGAGCCTCCGGGTCCGCAAGGGAACCTCGAGCGTACGAGGCGTACTCACGCGGGCCGAACGGATTACCAAGCTCAAGGAACAGGAGCGTTGGCCGGAAGGCCGTAGCCCGATCGGCCTTCCGAAGGTGCGGGTGCAGAAGCTCACGATGAAAAAGAAGAAGGTCAAGGAAGCCCCCGCTGAGGGCGACGCGAAGGCCGCCAAGGGCAAAAAATAAGCTCGGCCCTCTCGGGCTTTGTGCCGTGCTTCGGCGATATGTGCCGTGTTGCTATCTGGGTGCAGCGGAGCTTTGGCCGCTGAACCCAGGCGTTTCCAACCCCTTCGTGTCCAACACCTTCGCAGCCGCCGCTTGCCCCGATGCGATGACCTGAGGGATGCCGACGCCTCGGTAGGCCGCACCTGCCAGTGCGAGCCCAGGATGACGGGCGACCACTGCTTCGATCCGCTCCACGCGGTCGGCGTGACCGACATGGTATTGCGGCATGGCACCGTTCCAGCGGTCCAGTTGCACGAGGAGCGGCTCGCCCGTCGCCCCCACGAGCGCCGCGGCCTCCTGGCGGGCAAGCGACACGAGCGCTTCGTCGTCGAGATCCATCGCAGCCGGGTCGAGTGCCCCACCGACAAAAATCCGCATCAGCACACAGTCTGCCGGGGCTCTGCCCGAAAACTTCGAGCTCGAGAAACTGATCGCCAGCGCTCGCCGTCCTGCGCTTCGTGGCACGACGAGCCCCGCTGCATCGAGCGGATGAGAAACCTGCTTGCGGCGAAAGCCCAGCGAGATGATCACCGACCCGGCATATTCAATACCGTTCAGGTCAGCGGCCATTGCCTGATCGACGCTGGCCAAGAGCACCGCTGCCACCGGGGTGCGGGTGGTGATGACCACGGCATCCGCCACAAGCGACTGGGCTGAACCGGCCTCACCGTTCTTTGTCACGCTGACGCGCCATCGGTAATCCTCGCGAGCGACCCGCTCCGCTCGCCCTTCGATCATGTCAACACCCGCGTGTCGCAGGGAGTCCGCGAGCGCTCGTGGCAACGTCTCCATGCCGTTGGCAAACGTCACGAACTGGCCGTAGCGAGCCCCCGTGGCAGTGGCTCCGGGAGCCGCCGCGATCCGCGCATGCTCACCCGCCCAGAGACTGCCACGCTCCTGCTCCATCGCCAGAAATTCAGGGCATGCAGCCGCCATGCCGAGCTTGGCCGGGTCCGCCGTCCAAATGCCGGCTGCGAGCGGCTGCACCAATCGCTCGAATGCCTCGCGGCCGAGGCGGCGGGTCGTGAACTGCTCGAGCGACTCTTCTTCGCTGCTTTGCCGCTTCGGCACGAACCGTTCGGCAAGGATACGTGCCTTCCCCTGCGGTGAAAGGAGCGGGCTCGCGAGGATTCCACCAATCCGTCCGGGGGCGAGTAACCGAAATCCGTGCGGCACTGGCACGGTTCTGCCGCGATGCCAGACAAGGGCACGACGCACCCGCGGATCGACGCCGACCAACTCCGTGGCGAGCCCGAGGCGTTCGACGAGCCCGATCCCCTCGGGTCGAGCCGCGAGCAGACAGTCGGCGGAGCGTTCCACGAGCCATCCGTCATCCCGGCGGACTGTGCCGATGACGCCCCCGAAACGCCCCGATGGCTCGATGATGGTGACACGGCAACTGCGCAGCCGCGCTGCCACGACTGCCTCGGCCGCGGCAAGCCCCGCCAACCCACCGCCGATGATGGCGACGTGGAACGGAGCATCCGGCATGAGGTGAACCCAGGTGGTAAAACCCCGATGTTACCCAGTCTCCCACGGCTTGTCTCAGCCACCAGCGACCCTCCAGTCTGGTCTGGACCCAGGGAAAGGAGATCCCTACGTTCCCCTTGCCTGGACTTTTTCCCAGGATGACATGACATTCCGCCTGCTGAAGGAGTCGCCTCGTGGCCACGCTTCGGTCCTCGACATTGCGATCGATTCTGTCACTTCCGCTCGTATTGGTCGCCTCGTGGGTGACCGTCAACGGCGATGACACCGGAGGTGAATCGGCGACGCCGCTGCGGCTCCCCAACTGGATCGAGTCAATCGGTCAACCAACCGACGAATCGGATGAGCAGCCTTCAACCGTGATTCGCGTGTCCGGGGGAACCCCTGCGGCGAACGACGAGAATGAGGTCGTGCCCGCAGTGGGGTCCGACAATGACTCCACGCTTACTCGCCGGGCCGCCGAATGGCGAAACCCGACGCCGCCATCCCCACCCATGACGTCCGCGCCAATCGTTCCAACGGCCGGTCAGCAGACGACACCAGCTCAGTCGAAGACTGGGAGCCAGCCCAGGACAACACCTCAGCCGGCTGCTCCATCGAACAGTGTGCGCCGCTGGATCTCCGACCGGTTCGCTACAGCGCCGCCTGCGACTGTCCCCGATCAGGCACCACAGCAGGCCACGCCAGCCCAGGATCAGCCGGCGAGCGTGACCGCTCCTATCGCGGCCAAGCCCGACGAAATGCCCGCCCTGGCAATCGACCCAGCCAGTTTCCGTGGTGCCCACCCCGGCCGCACAGGCCGCGCCGAGCTCGAGGCCGCCTGGGGCAAAGGTGAGCCAAGCGAGGACGGCGATCCCGATACCGGCGTCTGGCGAATGGAACCATTCGATCGAGTCGAGGTGAGCTTCGAGGGAGGCAAGGTCGCGGCGATCGGCATCAAGCTGGCAGCCCCGATGCCGCTTGTCGATCTCACGAAGCAACTCGAGATCAGTGACTTGCGAACAGTCGCCATCAAGGACGACGAAGGGAAGGCGATCGGTGAGGTGTTCCCGGAGCGTGGCGTGATCCTCAGCCTCGAACCGGGCACGACTCAGGCCAACGCCATCCTCATCGAGCCTCTCGATGCCGACGCCTTCGTGCTTCGCGCCGAGGGAGAGATCGAGTCGTGCTCTGCCTACGCGGCGGCCGACCTCGAGTACGCGATCCAGCTCGATCCACAGCACCTCCGCGGCCATCAGCTCCTTCTCGGGATCACCTGTGACCAGGGGCAGTGGAAGCGGGCGCTCGTTCTTGCCGAGTCAGCCAGCCGGCTCGCCCCTGATGCAGGCTGGGCTCAGCTCGAGCTTGCCCGCGTCTTGCTCGCCCTCCACCGGCCGAATGATGCCCGCGACGTGATCGCGCGGATCGCGAAGTCGTCTGATGCGTCACCTCTCGTGGCGGCCAGGTGCCAGCGCCTGCTTGGACGGGCGGCTCTTGCAGGCCCCTCGCCAGACCACCGCGCCGCTGTTGACTACTTCACCGAGGTGATCCGACTGGCGGCGCCGCTGCTGGCGAAGAAGTCGCCGCAGGTCCAGACCGCGGTGCGTGAGCTGCTGCTCGACGCCCACCTCGGTACGGCCCTCGCGATTGCCGAGGGCACCTGGCAGCAAAAGAGCCGTGTCATTCCGAAGTGGATCGTCCGATCCGAGGCTGTCATCAAGGAATTCACCGGTGGCGAGGCCGAGAGGCGGGCGCTCGAGCTCCAGCTCTGCCGTGGAGCGTTGGCCGTGGCGGCTGGATCGACCGAGTCGATCGAGCCCTTGCCATGGGTCAAGCGACTCCTTGAGCTCCGCGATGCCATGGGTGAAACGGTCGCCGATCCCTGGCGGCGTCGGCAGATCGATTGGCAGGTTGGACAGGGACTTGCCGACGCCCTCACGGCCGCCCAAATCCGCGGCGATGCCACCGATATGCTCGACAATGCGACGCTCACTGCTGCCTTCCTCGAGCGGGGTGCCGAACAGCGAGAGCTGACGAGCAAGGAACGCAAGCAGGTGGGTGATCTCCTCTTCCGGATCGGCATCCTGCACAGCCTTCAGCGGGGCGACCACGCCACGGCCGTGACGTGGTTCGACCGCACGATTCCACTCTGGACCAAGAACGATCGCTTCGAATCGGAAGGCGAGCTCGGCCGCCTGGGTGAGTCATACGTGAGCATGGCGATCTCGTACTGGCAGGTCGATCGTCGCGACGATGCCCTCGAGCTTGGCCGCCGGGGCGTCGATCTCATGGTGAAGGCGGTCGATGGGGGACAACTCGAGGAGCGAGCGTTGTCCGTAGCCTACGGCAACCTCTCGACGATGTACGCCGAGCAGGGCGACGAAGAAAAGTCACGGAGCTACGCGGAGATGGCGGTCCGCGCCGAATCTTCGAGCACGAGTCTTCGCTGACCGCCTCTGATATCCGTCACCTGCGGCGAACGACCACGGTAGACGTACGAATAAGGCCGCCGGGATGTGCGGCTCCCGGCCGGAGGGCCGGCAAGGCGGACATGGCCATGGATGGCATGTCCGCCGCTACAAAAGGCTCTCGAGCAGCAGCCGCATCTTGCGGAGCTCGGCGACCTGATCGACACCTTCGAGCGGTGGCATGTGGGCACAGAGAGCCCGCTTGTAACCCACACGCTCGAGCTGACCGACGAGCTTGCCGTATTCGACATTGCCCTGGCCGATCCGCACCTGAAAAGTGTCGGGCTTCGTGTCCCGCAGGTGCGTGTGGGTGACGTACTCGAGGATGCGCTCCCAAGACCCGGGCTTCTTGGCGCCGAAAACGAAGTGACTCGGATCGAGCGCCACTCCCAGCCCGGAAACGTTGCGGCAGAGTGACGCCGTCGTCTCGGCATCTTTTGTCATGCGGTCAGCCATGGTGCGGACCGCCACGACCGAGCCGAGCCGAGCCGCGATCGCCACGAGCTTCTGAAGCCGCTCGATTTCGACATTGAACGGCGTGCCTGGCTCCGATGCCTCGACCACCATGGTTACGACGCCGAGCGACTTGGCCAGCCGGCAGCAGGCATCGAAGTGGTCGAAGAACTGCGGGTTGTCGGGGGCCGAGTAGGAGACGGCCACCGGACGGAGCCGCTGGAGGTCGCTGCATGCGGCGATTGCCGCATCGGGGTCAGCCGCAACCTCGGCGGGCCGCAAGTGCCCCCCATGTTCATGGACGTCCAGTTCAACGGCCGTGAATTCGAGCTCCGCCAGCCGCTCCATGGCGGCTTTCAGCGGCATGGCTGGTAGGCATTCCGTGCTGACGCATACGAACACGTGCAATCACTCCTCGCGATTCAGCGGCAACGCGTTTGCCGCGAGCCCCAAAGGGTAGCGGCCGGGCAGCCAAGCGGGCAACCGCACGCCATCTCGCCCGCCGCGTACAATGCGGTTCAAGCAGCCAGGCAATGGTCGTGGCTTCCATGATTTCAGGAGAATGTGCGCGATGTCCAACGACCAGCAGCAACCCACGCGGGTGATTCTCGAACAGCCCGGGGGATGGAGTCGCTGGAGCACGCGGGCCGCCTGGATCATCGCGGGCATTTCTTTGATGTCGGCCCTGGGGAGTGCCGCGGCCTACTCGCAGTATTTCCAGCGAGACACCCGCGTCGTTGAGAAATGGCATTCGCTTTCCAAATCGGCGAGCGACAAGGTGGCGATCGTGACCGTCGCCGGGGCGATCATGGGGGGCGACGGATTTGCCCGTGCCCAGCTCGACTTCGTTGCCGATGATCTGACCGTGAAAGCGATCGTGCTTCGGATCGACTCGCCCGGCGGCACCGTCAGCGGTAGTGACGAAATTCACAACCGGCTCACGCGGCTCCTCGCCGACCGCAAGATTCCCATCGTCGTGAGCATGGGAGGCCTGGCGGCCAGTGGCGGGTACTATGTCGCGATGGCCAACGGTGGCCGCGAGGACGTCATCTATGCCGAGCCCGCGACGCTCACCGGTTCGATCGGCGTGATCATTCCGCATTTTGATGTGTCGGAGGCGCTCGGAAAGATCGCGATCCGCGACGATTCGATCGCGAGTGGTCCGCTCAAGCAAATGCTCAGCCCCACGAAGGACCGCACGCCTGAAGTTGCGGAGAAAGAGCGAATCATTCTCCAGTCGCTGGTCGATGGCATGTTCGTGCGATTCAAGTCGATCGTGAAGGCAGGCCGGCCAAAGCTCGATGACGAGGCCGTCGACAAGGTGGCCACCGGTCAAATCTTTACCGCCGAGCAGGCCCGAGATGCCGGCCTCGTAGACAGGATCGGCTTCCTCGAGGACGCGGTTGATCGCGCCGTCGAGCTTGCGGGGCTCACCAAGGACAACGCCCGGGTCGTGAAATACACCAAGCCCAAGGCCCTTCTCGACGAAGTTCTCGGTGGGCAGTCCACGGGCGCGAGCCTCTCGCTCGAAGCCTTTGCCGAGCTGGCCACGCCCCGCGCCTGGTATCTCTGTAGCTGGTGGCCCGCCCTCGTCCGCAGCGAGTGACGGTCTCCACGCGGCGCAGACCGTCCAAACCCCTGCTTCGCGTGCCGGGCGAGGGCTGACTGACCTGTGGGCTTTCGCCACCCATGTGCCCGTGTTACGGCGCAGGGAGGGCCGCGAGGATCTTCTTCGATGCCTCCTCCGCGAGCACCTTGGAGCCGGCGTCCTTGAAATGCACGTCTTTCGTCTGCTGAATCTCATTCAGAAGCGGGACGCAAAATGCGTGCATATCGTCGATCTCGATCTCGTTCTCCTCCATGATCTGCTTTGCAATCTCGTTGTAACGCACTTCATCACCGGGAACACGGCCATTGGCCCCTTCCGGCACCGGCGTGGTGTTTCGCCAGATCAGCTTCGCGCCGGTCTGCTTCAGCCGGTCCACAATCACCCGCAGGTTCTTGTCATATGCCTCTTCGAGCACCTGGCGATGTCCTTCGGTCGCTCCGACAGGCTTCGTGTTGCCCGGATCCGAGAAGTGACGAATGTCATGCAGTCCGAAGTTGAACTGGATCACGTCCCACCGGTCCGATCCACCGGTCTCGAGCCAGCTCTCGAGTTGTTCGACTCCCCGGCTTGACGGGCCGCAGTTTGTCGCCGGGCGATGAAGGTTGGCTTTTCCTTCGAGTGCCGCCCGCAGCGGCAGCGTGTAGCCCATCGAAATGGAGTCACCAATGATCAGGACGCGTGGCAAGCCAGGAACATCGCTAACCTGCTCGAAGGCCGGGTGCGAGGGGCGGCCCGCAGGTCGCCTCGCCGGTTTCGTTTCCCTGGCGGCGGCTGGAACGACGGAGAGGGCCATCGCCATTAGGCCGAACACCGTCCAGCCAATCACCGCAAAACCACCCACACCTCGACGCTGACTTCCGGCCAAAAATTGCTGGCGTTGCATGTAGACACTCCTGCGGACCGATCACTTCGTGAGAATAGCAGCAACTGACGGGGTCTTCATGCTCAGCTCGCATCCGAACTGCTCTTGCCGTCCTGCCACTGCTGTCGGTATTCGGTGGGTGAGATTCCGGTCTGGCGCTTGAAAAACTGGGTGAACTGGCTGGCGCTGCCGAAGCCGTAGGTGGCTGCGATCTTCGCGATCGAGAGATCAGAGTCGATGAGCACCCGTTGAATCTGCTCGGTCCGCAGGCGGTTGATCTCGTCGGTGAGGGATCGACCGAGCGTCTGATCGAACCGGCGTTGCAGCGTCCGTTTGGACGTTTTGAGGGCCGCGGCAATCTCGTCGATGTGGAGCGTTTGCCTGGCGTGGTTGGCAATGAAACGCATGGCCTCGGAGACCAATGGATCCGATGAGAGGAAGATATCGGATGAGTCCCGCACGATGAGCCGCCGGGGAGGGAGGAGTTGGCGGATCGGCTCGACCGATTCGCCAGCCATCAGCCTGTCGAGCATGGCGGCGGCCTTGTATCCCACATCTTGGTAGTCGTGTTCGATCGAAGAAATCGTCGGTGTCGCGCCCGACACCGCTACCCATTCGCCACCGTTTGCAACGACTGCGACATCGTGGGGGATACGCAGCCCTAGTTCCAGGCAGGTCTGCACGACATACCGTGCGACCACCGAGTCGTACGTCACAAGCCCGATCGGGGGCGTGCATGCCGCGAGCCAGGCTCCCACGATCTCCCGCATCGCCGTCATCTCTGCCGGCCCTTTTTCGTAGCCGGCTGGGATCGCACAGACCTCTGGCGGAGGGAAGCCGCGTGACGTGACAGCATCGGCAAACCCACGATGGTCCGGGCTTTCCAGGCCGCCTTGGAAGCCGACGTAGCCAAAGCGACGGTAGCCGCATGCCATCAGATGCTCGCCGGCGAGCCGCGTTCCCGTGTACCAGTCTGGGCAGATGCTTGGAACATCACGGGCATTGGAATTGAGATGGTGGTTGACCACCGGCAAGCCGTGTTCGTGGGCCACGTCTGCCATCCGCGCATTGATGCGGCCGACAACGCCGTCGTAGTCGGATACCGAGCGCCTCGTTCCCATCCCGACGAGGAACGGATCGAGCACGCATGCCCAGCCATGCTGCTGGCCATAGAGGCGGATTCCCTTGAGGCAGCCGTAGTGCCAGGGAAGCAGAAAGGAAAGCTCGATCGCGATGGCGATCTGACGGCGGCCTTGGACCGGGCGAGCGGGCGGCATCCGGCGTTCCTATCGATCGGTGATCAGGCTGGGCCCTGCCGACCATTGCAGGATAGGACGGTCAACGGCACTTCCGCAACCGAGGTCGGATTGTTAATCGGCTTCTGATCGCAAGACCGACGACCAAGGGTGCCAGAAACCAAGCCACCGACGGCTCGGGAACAGCGACGACCGTCATGCTCAGGCCGCTACCCGTCCACGATGGCTGGAGCCACAGATCATCGCCGAGGTCCAGCCCTTCGTACTCCTGAAAGTCGCCCGACACCGTCGAAAAGGTGAGGACGACGAACTCGTCTCCCACGGTCGGCATGAAACCATCCAGGAGGGAGAACCGCACCGTGCCCCCCGCGAAGAGATGGCCGTCGATATCAACCGCATCGTACTCACTTCCCCGTACCACGCCGGCCAGTTCGAGATCGAGTGTGGTCGTGGTGGTGAAGAGCACGTCGCCATCGATGGTCACCAGCCCCGGGCTATTACCCGGAGAGAAGCCTTGGCGAAACTCGATGTTGCCGGTGTAGTTGCCCGCCCCAGACACATCGTCGTCAAAGGTCAGGTATTGGCCGGTGCCGGTCGGACCATTGACCGTTCCGTTATTGACAAACTGCCCATCGATGCGTGCGCTCCCTGTGGCACCGAGCACGCGGCCAGCCGCCAGGCTCGCCCCGGCCACGGCATTGAGGGTTCCGCCTCCCGCCAAACTGGTGAGAATCCCGAGCTCCGCCAGATCGGCATCCTGGAGAATCACCCGGTGGCTGCCGACGTTCAAGGTGCCATCAAAGGCAAAGCCGTCCGTTCGGGTCGCCTGCCCGAGGCTCAAGAGACCCGTGGCGGTGATGGTTGCATTTTCGCTCCCGGAAATCGGGGCGAGGACCGTTCCGGTGCCAGTGATCGTCGCGGAACCTCCGAGAGCGATGCCGTTGGCGGCGAAGAGTGATCCGCCGGCAAGCTGAGTGGTGCCGGTCAACTCAGCGGCATTCGCGTCCTGGAGGATGACCGACGCGACTCCGACATCGAGCTGACCAGCATGCGAAAAGCCGCTCGTGCTCCCCGGCGACCCCAGCACCAACAGGCCCTGGGCACTCACCGTCGAAGCAGCTTGGCCGGTAAAGGGACCGTTCACCTGCCCAAACCCGGTCAGGTGAGCCCCCGACTGGAGGAGCGTGGATGAGCTCGCGGCGATCACTCCCCCTTGGAGGTTGAGCGTTCCGGCTGCAATCGTGGTCGCCCCGCCATAGAGCCCGCTGCCTGACAACGTCCAGGTCTCGCCCCCCTGCTTGACGAGCCCGCCACTCCCGGTGATCGAGCCACTGAACGTGCCGCCGAAGCCACTTCCACCGACCTCCACGGTCGAGTTGAAAACGGCGGTACCTGAACCCGATAGGCTGCCGATGCCCGAGGCGTTACTCACCTGGAGCATCGTCGCCTGGCCGTTGAGATGGATGTCGATGCCGGAGTAGAGGCTGAACAAGTGACTCGCTTCGAGGATGCCGTCGTCGATGCGGAAGGTGCCGGTGAAGGCGGCGTTGTTGCCCTCCATGATCATCCGGCCCGATCCCGCCTTGACCATGGTCCCAGAGCCCGAGATGCCGCTCGTGAAGGTCAGGGTCTGCGACGAATCGATCGTTCCACCGCTGCTGATGACCACCGGCCGTGCGGTCGACATCGACGCAGTTACCTCGAGCGTACCGCCCGACAGCCGCAGTGCCGAACCGCTGGCTCCGAGGTTCTGATCGCCCGTGATGACAAGCCTCCCCGCCGCGACTGTGGTTCCTCCTGAATACGTGTTGGCGCCGGAGAGGGTGACGGTATTGCTCCCGGTCTTGGTCACACTCCCCGCTCCATTGACATGATCGACAATGAGGCCGGAATAGGTCGTTCCGCCACCACTGTTGCCACCGATCGACAGCGCACTGACACCCGCCTGCGGGTCGGAGATGGCGATTGTGGACTGGACGCCGTCAAAGTTCCGCAGGTCGCGGACCGACAGGGTCGCCCGATCGACAGTGATCGTGCTGGGGGCAGTCCAGAGCGTGACGGCTTGGGCCGTGACTGTAGCGGCATCGGCAATCACCACCGTTCCGGTGCCGCCGCGCTCGCTTCCACTGATTCCTCCCACACCGAACTGACCGAGTGTCGCGGTCGTTCCCTGGCCACTGATGGTAAGCAGGCCGTTGCCGTTGGTCTGGGTGCCAACACCGGTGGGGCCCGTGGCGGTGAGCGTGCCCCCTGTGCGTACGGTCAGATCCCCTTGGCCGATAACCCCGACGGCCAGGGAATTGGTTCCCAAATGCCCCCCGTCTTCGACCACCGCAGTTCCGCCGGTAATGCCGACGACAAAGTAACTGCTGCCGGTCACCTGTGATCCGGCACCGGTGATCGTCATCGTCGCCCCGCCACTGTGGTCAACGTCGTCGATTCCAAAGCCGGCAAGCTGCAAGTGGCCGCCGTTCTCGATTCGCAGATCCGCGACATTCACATCGAGCTGTGAAGTCAGTGACATCGAGCCGCCGTCGAGCACGAGCTGGCCGCCATTCACATCCAATCCGTTGATGACGCTGCCGGTCCCCGTCAGCCGCATTTCGCCTCCCCCCGTCTTGTTGAAGCGGGCAGTCGAGGAGGTCAACTGACCCGAATAGGTCGTCGATCCGCCGTTGCCGCCAACCGTGAGGCCAGTGGTTCCGAAATTGACATTGCCAGAACCGGCCAGGCTGCCGAGTGTGGCACTCCCCAGGGCACCAAAATTCAGGCGGTCGCTGCCTGTGACTGACACGGCTGTATTGGCCAGCGTGTTCGAGGTTCCCAGCACAATCGAGCCGCCCGTGACGCTCAGCGTGCCGAGGGTGTGATCGCCGGAAAGCGTCCAGGCGCCCGAGCCTGTCTTGGTAATGCTACCGGCACCGGAGAGGATCCCCGAATAGCCGGTGGACTGGTTGTTGCCGCCAACGGTCACATTCATGGAGCCCAAAAAAATGTTTCCCGTGCCGGCGAGGCCGCCGATCGTGGCGCTCGAGAGCGACACGAAACCGAGGCCATTATGAACCCCGACATCGACCGTGCTGTTTTGAAGGGCATTGGAGTTGAGAAGCAGAACCGTTCCCTGTTCGATCTGCGTACCTCCAGTGAAGAGAACATTGGAATTGCTCAGTCGCAACGCACCCTCACCAGTCTTGGTGATCGTGCCGTTGCCATTGATCACCCCCGACATCGTCAGCGTGCCGGCCACGGCAACTGTGGTGGCGCTTGCCAGAGTCACGTCGTTCTGAATCGTGTTAACCGCCGCTGCGGAATCGGTTTGGATCCGGGGCAAGACGTTGGCACCACTTTCCTGGAACTGCAACCGAGAGCCGTCAACGCTGCCGGAAGGGAAATTGACGCCGAACGTGAGCCTGTTGAGGACAAATGGGTTTGCGATATTTTGATTGGGGGTATGCCCGGACGAATTGGTTGAAAAGTGGATTTGCGTATTGATGCCGCTGGATGGCGGCTGGCCAAGCACCCAGTTCCCGGCTGTGGACCAATTTCCACTGACCAAGGAGCCCCCCGAGTAGGTCTGTGCGACGGCCGCCGTGTTGCCTGCCACGAGCGAGCCGGCCAGCAAGCACAGGCAAGCGGCATTGTTGAAACGTCGGCGAATCATGAATTTTCCCTCAGTTTTCAGAATAATAGAACCGCCCATGCCCCCTCCGCAACCACCAAAGCCCATCCGGCCAAGGGTCTCGTGCCAAGGAGACCCTTGGCCGCCGATCCGTCAGCGTTCTGTCGCATCGATGTTTTCGTGCCGCGGTACCCATCGCGGGGCCTCGTGGATCAAAATTTTGCAGATTTGGCACGCTGAGTAAACAACTTGGCACCACGGCTCATTTCTCTGGAGCGGCTGCCATGAAAGAATCCTCAAGGTTTGGTCAGGAGAACCGTTCGCCTGTTCGTGGGCTCGAGCGCAGGAGAAAGCCAGTGACGAGGCAGTTGTTCATCCTCGGTGTCTTCAGCAGCGTGTCGCTTGCGTGGACCTCCGCCCACGCGACGCCACTCTTGACGACCAACTTCGCCTCGCTTGGCGCAGTCACCGTGGACGCAGCCGACCTCACTGGCGTAACGACCGGCGGCACATGGACGCTCAACACGACCCGCGGGGCGACGTATGCAACCCAAGTGAATGGTGCAGCCCCTGGCCCCGTTGGGTCTACCGCCGTCGTTTTGGATGACACCAACGGCGGCAACGCTGGCGTCATCTCGTTTGCAACGCTCACCCTCGATTCAGCCGTGGATTTCTCGACAGACGCGGTGACCTGGTCGTTCCCGACGGCCACCCGTCGAACCGGTGCTAACAAGGGTCTGCGGTACGAGTTTCTAACCGGGGTAACGTCAGTCGCAACGCTCAATTGGGATGAAGGGGGTGGGCTTACGCTCACGGGTAGCAACTCGGATACCGGCTCATCGGCCTTTCAGTTCTTGAACGACTGGATTAATAGCAACGACCCGAGGGGCGTCCGTGAGATGGCCTTTACCTTTTTCGATGACACCCTCGATGTCACAATCACCGACCCGGGGCTGGTAGGCAATTTACAGGGCCCCAATAACCCTCTTCAGAGTGCATCACTCAGCGTCAGCCTCGGCAGCTCCATCATTGATCGGTTGGTCGTGTACAGCACTGGCTCTGAGAATGCCGGCGCCAAAGGCGTCTTTCTCGGCGAAATCACCGTTATCCAGGTTCCTGAGCCAGGTGTCACCATGCTTGCTGTGGCGGCTGGCGGGCTTCTCGCGATTCGCGTTGCTCGCCGCCTGCCGCGATCCTGCCGTCGCTCGTCGAGGGTTCACCCTTGTCGAGCTTTTGGTGGTAATCGCCATCATCGCCCTGGGGGTGTCCAGCTACGAATCCAACCACCGTGCCTTTCCATCAGGGGGCTGGGGGCACATGTGGGTCGGTGATCCCGATCATGGCTTCGGTCCCTCGCAGCCAGGGGGATGGCTTTACCATATCCTCCCGCAGCTTGAGCAGACGCCGCTGGCGAACCTCGGCAGCAGGGGCACACCACAAGAAAAACGGCTTGCCGCCGAAACGCTTTCGACCACGCCCCTTCCAATTGCCAACTGCCCAAGTCGTCGGGCCCCAAAACTCTACCGTCATCGCCCTGATGCCACGGGGGTCATCAACCGCCCACTCAATCCGGGCATCGGTGGCGAGCGGGTCGAGTTCGAGGCGGTCAGGATGGTGGCCCGGAGTTGCTATGTGATGAACGGGGGCTCGAACTACATCGGCGATCTCTCAGGGCCACAGACGATCGACGTCGCAGCGACCTATCCCTTCCCGAGCCTCGTCGGTGAAACGGGAATCATCTCCCACCGAAGCAGGTTTCCCCTGGCGATGGTGCGGGATGGCCTCTCCAACACCTACCTGCTCGGTGAGAAATACCTGAACCCGACGGCTTACGAAAATTGGCACGGGGGCGGCGATGCCCAAAACATGTACATCGGCTACGACCAGGACACGGCACGCTGGGGCAGGATCGACACGCCACCGATGCGGGATCGGCGAGGCTTCGGCAGTTCAAATGCCTTTGGCGGCCCTCACGACAGTGGATTTATCATGGCCATGTGTGACGGCTCGGTCACCTCGATCGGATATGAAATCGACGGCCTGCTCCATGAACGCCTCGCCTGCCGCAACGACGGTGAGCCTGCGAGCCTGCCGTGACGCCACGACTCCCATGACCATCTGACCTCCTACCACCTGCCCCCCTGCCCACCAGTCCGTCTCCCACCAGGAATCTGAACGCCATGCATCCCGCCCATCGTTTTGTTTGTTCTGCGATCGCGGTCGTGAGCCTGTTCATGGTGCAGTCGGCCTCTGCGGCCGAACAAGTGACCGTTGCCATCGACGCCGGGAAGGTCTGCAAGGTCAACCCTCGCGGGTTTGCCTCGGCCAACCTCTGCTGGCTTACCGACAGCGATCGGCATCATGATCGCCCAGTTTCCATGGCCGATGCGCTCGGTGACATGGGCGTGGGTGCGCTGCGGTTTCCGTACGGCCATCTTGGGGACTATTACCTCTGGCACGATGGTCCCTACGAAGACCTGGAAACCCGCGGGCTGAATCATCGCATGGTGGGCATGCCCTGGTCGATGAGGTCATGGTCGTGGGCGGTCGAGCCAGACGGCACGCTCACAACCGCGATGGACTTCGATGAATACATCGCCCTGTGCAAAAAGCTCAAAGCGAAGCCGGTCGTCGTCGTGAACACCATGTCGATGTATACCGATGACACGATGAGCCGTGAGCGGTTGATCCAAAGCGCCGCAGAGTGGGTCCGCTACGCGAAAAAGAAGGACTACCCGGTGGCCTACTGGTCGATCGGCAACGAGGTAGACCACAAGCCCAGCCAACGTCATCGAACCCGTGAAGCGTACTTCGAGCTCTACACAGAGATGGTCAAGGCGATGAAAGCGATCGACCCGACGATCCGCACCGGCCCAGGCATCCTCGGCAACCGCGGCTACTACGACCATGCCCTGTCACTCGACCCTGGACTGGTCGATTTTCTCTGCGTGCATCAGTACATGTTTTTCTACAGAAGCGACAACGCAGACAAAGCCTGGCAGGAAAACCCTCTCAAGGCATGGCAGAACACTGCCAGCACGGAGGGATACAAAATGATTGCCACCGCGGAGCGAGCCCTCCGGGCGAGCGGCCGCGACAAAATCGAACTCTTAGTGACCGAAACGGGCATCACCGGATCGCCAAAAACCGCGGGCCAAGACAACAACCTCTGGAAATCACTGTGGTGGCTCGAGGTGCTGATGCATCAAACCCAGGCGTCTGATGTGAGCTATAGCTTTTTCTGGGGCACCCACAGCCCATGGGATGGCCCGGCCGAGGCCGACATCGAGGGCAAAGACCAGGGCGTGCTGCTTCGGATGGACAACAACGCACGCAAGCCGACCGGAGAAGTCGTCAGGATCTTCAACCGCTATTTCTATCGCGAGCTCCTGGATGTCCAGCGGGTGCATGGACAGGTCCGCGTCTTTGCCAGCCGTGATCCAGCAAGCGGAAGGCTCTCGATTTTCCTCTTGAACAAGGGGGATATCTCCCTGCCGGTTCGGCTGAACTTCACCGGCTCCAAGGCGATCCGCTGGTCACATCTCTGCTACGCTGGCCGAGACGCCCGCGATCCCCAGCCGGCCCTGGCTCACGTCGGCGACCGTGAGCCCGCGGATAGCTTCAAGGTGACCTGCCCGGGAATGTCATTGACGATCCTGCATCAGTAGGGCGTAACCGCTCGCGGGCCGGTTCTGGTCTCAAGTCATACAACCCCGCGGCGTTCAGCCGTGGGATCGCTCATGCAAGCGGGTTCAGCCAGTCGACCGCGGTGAATCGGGCGGAGTCGGCATCCGTGGAGAAGCGACAAGACCTCTTGAATGTTGTCGATCTGCATTCCCGCACGAAGGCCCATCGGTGTTCCTTCTGTCCGATGCGCTCGAAGCTGCGGCGGCGCGTCGAGAACTCGAAGCCCTTGTCAAAGCGCTTCGTTGACGACTGCCCGAAACGGCCTTTTCGTGCGCGCTGCAAGTGACCTGGCCTCGTCGAGCACGTCGTCATTAATAGAAAGCGTCGTCCTCATGCAGGCATCTTCGCATCATTGATGGCGATGACAAAGCATCAGATATGACCCGGCCGACGGTCGAGCCCGGTGAGCGAAAGATCAATATAAAAACGAACGGAGTGGGAGGGATTTGAACGCTCGGTGCCGGCCTCGAGCTCGACACAGCCGCGCTTCCCCGACGGATTCGCCGCCGTCGTCCGTCGCGGGATCAAGGCGTATGAATACTGACCGCTTTGATGTCTGCATCGAGTGGACCGGCGAGACGCTCGATGTGGGCACGCACTATGCCAATGACCGCGGACCTGGCGGAGCTCTGGCGACGGCTCGTGTATTCGATCCTCGTCGGCAAAGTGGACGACCACATGCGAAACCACGGCTTCCTCAGGTGATCGCCCGGCGCGTGGGCACTGTCGCCTGCCTCCGACATCAATCCCACGCCGATGATCGACCGGGCCCATGGGCGGCAAACACCCGTGAGCGAGGATTCGCCGTTGGTCTTCGAGGTGGATACAGAAGTCGAGGAGGCCGTCGCGCATGCCGGCCGCTTCGGGCTCGCGTTTGCCACCGCGCGGGCCATTGTCGGGGAGGTGCAGGCCGCCATGTCTCGCTGGCGTTTGATCGGCAGGCGTGTCGGTAGCGCGAGCACCACGCTCGACGGCACCGCCCGGACCACGCTGCCTGAGAGGCTCATCCCACCACACCCCCGCAGGGACGCGGTATCGCGTTGAAGCGACGAGGGCTGGACTATTCTTCCGGGCGAGCCGCGAGCCGCTCAACGACCGGGCGGCGCTGGATCGCCGCAAGGGCCGCATGGTGGAAACCGTACAGGAATTGGTGAACGTTGATCTCGAGCATTTCGAGAATCACGATTTGCTTGTCTAAGAGCGTTGCCTCCCAGTCCACGGAGGAGAATCCATCCAGTCGCAATTCTTTCATCTGGACTCGCATTCCTGCAGATACCGGCTTCTCGATCGTCGGAAGGGAGAACTGCCGCGACGTGTAGAAGAGATATTCGCAGGATTGCCCACTTTCACACAGGCACATCGAGTCAACGAGCGTTCGCGAGAAGCTCGTGCCTGCGAACAGAACGCGTGGCCGGGATTCCATCGGCAGGGCATGCGTATCGACGACCGGGTAAGGAATCCTATTCGGCTTGCCAGGCAGATAGAACAGATTCAACAATCTGGCGATGTCATCGTCGGTTCCTCGCGGGGCATCGTACTCAACAGCAATTTGTTCGGGGATGGGCCACGCGGTGCCGTATTCTCGATTGATGAGCTGGAGAATCTCCCGCCATACCTCAAACGCGGCGTGGTATGTCCAATGAATCCCGGTCTTTGCATAGAGTTGGGCATCCGGATCAGCGGCACGACGGGCCCGGAAGTATGCCGGACCGTCGAAGCACACGACCTCACTCTCACGCAGGTGCTTCCGAAGGCGTTCGAGGTCTGACATGCCACTGTATCGTTTTCGCTGTTCGACGATCCGGTCCGGGAGGAACTCGGGATACGTTTCGGCCTTGCTGGGGCTGATGACAAACACCATCGCCTTGCCCTGGCCGCAAAGACGTTCCTGGAGGTCCTCGAGAACCGCCACGAACTCGGCGACGTGGGCGTCGGCCAGCGTCTGCGACGGAGCCGCATAACTGTTGATGTAACCATTCGCGAAGAGCCAGCCGTCCTTGCAAACTCGAATGCGCTCACGGCCATACATCGACGAGTCGTTCCCAAACGTGACTTGAACCTGGTTTGACAAACGAACCAGGCTGGGACGGAATCCGATCTTCGTATTGATCCATGCATCGACGGCATGGGCGAAGGTTCCGTCACACCAGGACATGACTGACAGCCTGATCCGGGGCAGCCTTTTTTCGGCTCCGGTCAGTGGTCGTTCGCGAACGAGAGGCACGGCGGCCTGGATGATCGGCAGGGCCAAAACGAGGACGAAGCCCATCGACAACAGCCGGCGGGCATTCCAGCGGGCGAGGGTGCCGCGGACAGACGTCGGGAGCATTGCGTTCATGGGACCTGCGTTCATGGGACCTTGACCGTCAGAACCGAAAGTAGATGAACGGGTGGAACCGGGATGACATGAGGGCCGTGGCCGAGACAATCAAGAGTGCCAAGCTAAAGGCGTACCGCACCGCCAATCGAAGTCCTGCGGCTCTGGATTTCGGACCGATTGCCCAGTTGTCAAGGTAGTAGTAGCTGCGGCTGAACAGTGGGCTGAAACTCAGAACGACCGCAACCACCAGCACGAATGCGATGTGCGGCGTCATGAGTTCATCGACCGTCACGGAGGCCGCTGCCGATCCGCAGGCCATCACGCCCAGAAATTGCACTGCCTGTGTCAGATCCCAGGCTCGGAAAAAAACCCAGGCCACCAGCACGAGACAGAACGTCCGCAGGATCGCCAACGCCGTCGGCCAGGACGGGAGCCTGGATGTCGCCGTCAGCCGCTCAGCCGTGAGAATGCCGCCGTGGATGGCGCCCCAGATCAGAAAGTTCCACGATGCTCCATGCCAAAAGCCGGACAACAGAAACACGATCCAAAGGTTTGCATAGAGCCTCCAACGAGGCACGCGATTCCCTCCGAGCGGCACGTACAGATACTCACGCATCCAGTTGGAGAGCGATATGTGCCACCGTCTCCAAAACTCCGTGACTGACTTCGAGATGTACGGCTGGTTGAAGTTTTCGAGGAAGTCGAACCCGAGCATCTTCCCCAGTCCGATGGCCATGTCGCTGTATCCCGAGAAGTCGAAATACAGTTGCATGGCATAACTGACCGCGGCAAGCCACGCGACGGCACACGACAACTGCATCGGATCGACGGCCGTTTCCGCCGTCGGGCCAAAGGCGGCATCAGCGACGACGGCCAACGTGTCGGCAATGAGAACTTTTTTCGCGAGTCCGATCGTGAATCGCCATGTGCCGATGAGAAACTGCTCGTCGGAGTAGCTTCGCTTCCGGATCTGTGAAGCCACGTCATGGTAGCGAACGATCGGCCCTGCGATCAGTTGCGGAAACAGGACCACATACAGGAGATACGCCCCAAATGAGGCGGCGGGCTGCGACTGCCTTCGGTAGACATCGACCAGATAACTGATCTTCTGGAACGTGAAGAACGAGATCCCGATCGGCAGGACGATCGACGTCCAGCCGAATGGTTCGAGACCCACCGCTGCTGCAATCGTGTTCGCTTGCTCGACAAAGAAGTTCATGTACTTGCAGTACACGAGCATCGCCAGATTCAGCCCGACCGCGAGCGCCAGGAGCCGCTTGCTTTCGGTGGAATCAGCCGATGACCGGATTCTGCCGGCGAGGACGTAGTCAAGCCAGCTCGACAGGATCAGGACCAAGACGAACCAGGGCGCGCCCCAGGCGTAAAACGCCAGGCTTGCTACCAGGGCGACCGCGTTGCGAAAGCGATCAGGGACGAGGTAATAGAAGCCCAGAACCAGTGGGAGGAAACCGAAAAGGAAGAGTACTGAACTGAATGCCATCGTGCTTCGCTCGCCGTGCCGTGCGGCTGACTCCACCCACGCATGACGCCCGCCATGGCCTGCATTCGGGTCGGAACCGTAGAAAGTCGCTGCGAGCCGGTCAAGAGCAAGCAGGTGGCAGAATGCCTACGAGCTTTGGGCTGCGAGTGAGTCGATCGGGAAAAAAGCGCTCCAGAGACGACATCTTCCGCCTGCCTCGAGGCCAAAGGGTTGCGTAGAGACTGTTGGGGCAATTGCGTAGACGCGATCGAAATTTGAATTTCAATTGCCTCGAGCCGGGACTCCAGGCTGTCTGTCGAGAGCACGGCATTGATCCGCCTGCGATCCTGCCGCAAGCGAATGTGGCTCCGCGAGTTTTCACAGAATGGACCGCTACCCCGAGTCAACGGTCAGGCTTTGCCTCATCGAGAGGGCGAGCCGTCGTCGAGATGCCGCACCTGAAGATAGTAGGCACCGTGTTCGAGCCGTTCGGGGCCGGGCTGCCTGAGCCAGGTCTTGAGCATGGTCGGGCCGGCGGGAAGATCGATGCGAAACGTCGCGCCAGTGGCCTCTTCTTTGATCTGCTTGGCCTTCACCACATCGCCAACCCGGAGACGTGCCTCGACGCGGCCCATCGGTTTCTCAAGATACGGAGCCCAGCGATGGAGCGTGATCTCATAAGTGCCCGGCCGCGCAACATCCACGGCCCACCGGCCGTTTGCAATATCGCCGCGGGCAATATGAATCTGGTGCCACGCGGCGTCTCGTTCACCCGGTTCGATGAGCCAGTCGTGACTGGAGAGCGTCATCGGATTTTCGGCCCCGCCGAGGTGGTAGCGGGTGGTTTGGGTCATGTCGGGTTCGAGTGACTGCCACCATTTTTCATACTCCGTGCGAAGGAGGGCAACGGTGTCTCGGTGTTGCCCGGCCACGTCGTGCTGCTGCCCTGGGTCAGCCTGGATGTCGTAGAGCTGCTTGCCATCAATCAGTCGCCATCGAAAGGTCATCACGGCGGAGTTTGCCCACTTCGGCGGCAGGTATTGGCGTTGGACGTGAACGAAAAGCGTGCGAGAGGGAATGGTGCCGCTTTCCCGCAGGAGCGGTGCCAGTGAGATGCCATCGACCGGCGGCCCGGCTTGCTTTTTCAGTCCGAGGAGATCGACGAATGTGGGGAGAAGATCGATGTGGGCGGTGAGGTCTGGCACGTCGCGGCCACCGGTGAGGCCCCCATTCGGCCAATGCCAGAAGAGCGGCACGCGGTGACCGCCGTCGTAGGCCGACGACTTCCAGCCCCGCATGCCGGCGTTGAAAAACGTCTCCTCGGTGTTGAGGGTGATCCAGCCGGCGGCGGTGCCGTTGTCTGTCATGAACACAAGCAGCGTGTTCTCGGCGAGGCCGAGCTCTTCGAGACGAGCCCGCAGCCGGCCGATGTTGTCATCGATGCAGGCGATCATCCCGTAGAAGATGGCAAGCGTCGGAGACAGGCCGGCCTCGCGATAGGGGGCCGAGTACGACTCGGGCACGATATACGGATCGTGCGGGGCGTTGGTATGGATGGAAACGAAGAAGGGGCAGTCTCGCGGTTGTTCGATAAAGTGGATGGCTTCGTCAAACCACACATCGGTGCAGTAGCCGTCGAACTTCGTCCACTCGCCGTTCTTCTTGAACGTGTCGTCGTCGTAGTCGTTTTCCCAGTAATCGGGGGCGTTGGTGAGGGCGCCGCCGTGGTGCCACACGACGTGGTCGTAACCCTGGTCACTCGGGCGGCAGGGGGCGTTGTCTCCGAGGTGCCATTTACCGAAAAACGCGGTGTCGTAGCCGTTGGCCTTGAACACCTCGGGCAGTGTGACTTCGTCGCTTCGCATCATCGAGCGGCCGTTGATCGTGTGCCAGACACCGGTGCGGGTCGAGTAGCGGCCGGTCAAGACGGCCGCCCGTGTCGGCGAGCAGGTGGGATCGACGTGGAAGTCGGTGAACCGGACGCTCTCGGCGTGGAGCCCGTCGAGGTGAGGCGTCTTGATGATTGGATTGCCGAGTGCGGCAATCTCACCGTAGCCCTGGTCGTCGGTCATGATGAG
>JBGTKO010000412.1:0-17148 GCA_041744595.1 Pirellulales bacterium | reverse complement strand
ATGTGCCAGCCTCCATGCTGACACCCATGATCCACGATCAACAGACCCCGCGCAACCCGACCGTGCGCCAAATCTGCGCGCAGGGGTCAATCACGATCCGTATAACGCCTTCCTGCAGCAGAATGTGGTGGCTCACAACATCACGGAGCTCGACAATATCGCCAGCGCCAAACTCCCTGAGTTTGCGAAGGAGTGCGGAGTATCTGCAAAGCGCACGAGCACCATCTACCACTTCGGGTACTGGCCAGAAGAAGAGCGGATGCTCGGGTTCGCGTACCGCTCCGCGAATGGCTTCGCGTCAGAGGAGCTCATCTACAGCTTGGGAGTGAAGCCGCCGGACGGCATCGACCTGGAGCAGGCGATGAAGACTCTCGAAGAGCGAGGACTTCCCGCTGGCTTTGTCGAGGTGATGAAGCAACAGAAGGCCCACGATGACGGCCGGCCGCTCAGGGAGAGAGTCGGGGTCGGTGGCGAGGTTCAGTTTCTCGTGATGGACCCAAAGGGGTACTCGCTCAGCACATGCCACCGCTTCGAGGACTACGACCGCCACTTCGAGGCGGTCCGGGCCAACACTGTGACTCCTTGACCAAGTCGCCGGGTCCGGACCCCTTCCCCGCTTGCTAATGCATGATAAAGGATGTTATCATGCATTACGGAGACCAGGAAGGGGAAGCCAAGCACATGACGGGGACGATCGCTCGATACCACACCTACACCCTCGCGACGCGAGGTGATGCGGCCGTGCCCGCCATCGTCCTGGAGTCAGGCCCCAACGCTCGTTACGCGTACGAGGAGTTTTTCGCAGGACTGGACAGTTCGCACACCGCCCGCGCGTACCGACACGCGGTCCACCGATTCTTGGCGTGGTGCGAGCAGATCGGGACGCCACTTCACCGAGTCACTCCCGCGATCGTTGCCGAGTACGTCCGCAATCTGCACGCCGAGGCCAAGGCTCCGGCCGGCCAGCAGCCAACACTTCGGCCGGCCAGCAAGCCGACCCGGAAGCTCCACCTTGCCGCCCTCCGGCACTTCTTCGATAAACTCGTGCAGCGGCACGCGGTGCCGCTCAACCCGGCCCTCTCGGTTCGCGGCCCGAAGCACAGCGTCCAGGAGGGCAAGACGCCCGCGATGGAGCCCAAGCAGATACGCGATCTCCTACGCTCCATCGCCACGACGACCAAGGTCGGCAAGCCAGACCTCGGCGGTCTGCGCGATCGTGCGGTGATCGCGACGCTGGTCTACACAGCGGCTCGGGCAGGCGCTGTCGCGAAGCTGCGGCTTCACGATTTCTACACCGATGGCAGACAGCACTACCTCCGTCTCGACGAGAAGGGCGGCAAGCAGCGGTCCATCCCCTGCCGCACCGACCTTCAGGTGGCGATTGAGGCGTACCTTGCTGCCGCGCCTCCGCTGAGCCCGGATGCCCCACTATTCCTGTCGCTGATTCGTCGGACGGGCACTCCGAGCGGCCGCGGAATGACGGCCAACGACATCCTCCGCATGTTCAAGCGACGGCTCGCCGCCGCAGACTTGCCAGAACACGCCTTCAAGTGCCATAGCTTGAGGGCATCCACCGCGACGAACCTCCTGGAGCAGGGGGTCGAGCTCGCTGACGTACAGTTCCTGCTCGGCCACGCGGACCCGAGGACGACCAAGCTCTATGACCGTCGAAAGCTCGCGGTCACGCGGAACATCGTGGAGAGGATTGCGATTTGAGTGGCACTGATTCAAGAGACGAAACAGGCATGACTTCAACGAACCCATTTCAGACACGTCAACCCAGTGTCGCAGCGAATCCACTCATCCGCACGCCGCAGCGCGAGACATATGCCGCGCTGGCGACATTCGCCGGCGCCGCTGGTGGCGAACGGGAAGCAGGGATTGTGCTACCGGTGGGATGTGGCAAGTCGGGCTGCATCACGCTCGCACCCTTTGCGTTTCGCTCCACACGGACGCTCGTCGTCGCCCCTGGGTTGAAGATCGCGGAGCAACTTTACAAGGATTTCGACCCCACGAAGCTCGACATGTTCTACATCAAGTGCGGCGTGCTTCAGGGATCGCCGTACCCGGAGCCGGTTGAGATCCGGGGCACTACCACGAACCGTGGCGATCTGGATGAAGCCCACGTCGTCATCACCAACATCCAACAGCTGCAGGGTCAGGGGAACCGTTGGCTCGCGAACCTTCCGGCCGACTACTTCGACCTGATCCTCTTTGACGAAGGGCACCACAGCGTCGCGGAGACCTACGAGAGCCTGAAAACCAAGTTTCCCGCCGCACGCATCATCAACTTCAGCGCAACGCCACTCCGCGCCGACGGCCAACGCATGGCGGGCCAGGTGCTCTATTCCTATCCCATCTTTCGCGCCATTCAAGAGGGCTACGTCAAACGCCTCAAGGCTCTTGTCCTCAACCCCCGAACGCTCAAGTACGTTCGTCGTGAGAATGGCCAGGAGATCGAAGTCTCCCTTGATGAGGTGCGCCGTCTCGGCGAGCAGGAAGCCGACTTCCGCCGGAGCATCGTGACCTCGAACGAGACGCTCACGACGATCGTCGATGCGTCCATCCGAGAGCTCGACCGAATTCGGACCGAGACGGGCGATCAGCGGCACAAGATTATCGCGTCAGCCCTCAACTTCGAGCACTGCCGCCAGGTCGTGGAGGCGTACCGTGCCCGCGGCCGCCGCGTCGATTATGTCCACAGCAAGGAAGACAGCGCAGCCAACGACCGCGTGATGGAGAAGCTGGAGGCCCACGAACTCGACGTGATCGTCCAGGTCCGCAAGCTCGGGGAAGGCTACGACCATCCGTACCTCTCTGTCGCCGCGGTGTTCAGCATCTTTGCGAACCTCTCACCGTTCGTGCAGTTTGTCGGCCGCATCATGCGCGTCATCAAGCAGAATAGCCCGAACGATCCGCTGAACCAGGGGACGGTTGTCTTTCACGCCGGGGCCAACATCGCGAGCCGGTGGGAGGACTTTCAGGAGTACAGCGAGGCCGACAAGCAGTTCTTCGACCAGCTTCTTCCGATGGAGGGTTTGGACTTTCGCGACGGGAACGAGATCGCTGTGGCTCCCACGCCCCGAGCGCCCAACACAGTTGAGGTGCGGGGACAGACCGGCGTGCTTCTGGAGGAAATCCCGCTCTTGGACGATGACGAGGCGATGAAGGCCATCCAGACACTCCGCGCTCGTGGCTATTCACCCGACGACGTGCGTCGGGCGATGGAGCACCAGCCGGTTCCGACGACCAAGGCGAACGAACGCCAAGCCGCTCGTGCGGCCCTCGATATGCGGATCAAGACCGAGGTCGGCCGCATTCTCGGCCAGAGAAACTTGAACCATCAGGGCAAGGACCTAGACACGAAGCGTCTCAACAAGACCAACTTCGTCATCGTCAAATCCGCGATCGACAAGTGTGTCGCGCAAGCGGTCAATCGTGGCACAGGGGAAAGGCACGAGTACACACGGCAGGAGCTCGAAACGATCGATGGCCGTTTCGCCGCCATCGTCGCCGAAGCCGAGAAGGAGGTATTCGGTGGCTAGAAAATCGCTCGTGCAACGATCCGAGATCGACATCGTGCTGAAGGCTCACAACTGTCAAGCCAATGCAAAGCATCGCCTGCAGAAGGGTGATCAACGACTCAAGGTCTATGTAGATCGCTCCCACGACCACTACTGCGTTGCCTGTGCCATCAAGATCATCGAGGGTGACATCGCGACGCTGCAAGAGCTCGTCGGTCAACTGAAAGGTGAGCAGTGACCAACTTCACCGACAAGGTTCAGTTCATTTGGAGCATCGCGGACTTGCTCCGCGGCCCGTACAAGCCCGCGCAGTATGGTCGCGTCATCCTTCCGCTCACCGTACTCCGCCGCTTGGATTGTGTCCTGGCGCCGACGAAGGACAAGGTGCTCGCCAAGGCCGCAACGATGAAGGGGTCGAAGGTCGCCAACATCGAGCCGATCCTCAACCGAGCCGCGGGGCAAGCCTTCCACAACACCAGCCGGCTCGACTTTGAGAAGCTCAAGGGTGAGCCGGACAAGATCGCCGCGAACCTGACCCGTTACATCAAAAGCTTCTCACCTCGGGCGAGGGCGATACTCGACTACTTCGGCTTCGAGACCGAGATCGCCAAGCTCGACGAAGCGAACCGGCTTTATATGGTCATCGACCGCTTTGCGGGGATCGACCTCCACCCGGATCGGGTCCTCAACATCGAGATGGGATACATCTTCGAGGAACTCATCCGGCGATTCAACGAAGCCGCAAACGAGACGGCCGGCGACCACTTCACGCCCCGCGAAGTGATCCGCCTCATGGTGAACCTCCTCTTTGAGCCCGACGGCGATGTGCTCACCAGGAAGGGCATCGTCAAGACGCTCTTGGACCCGGCGTGCGGCACCGGCGGCATGCTCTCCGTCGCCGACGAATACCTCCGCGAGCTCAACCCCGACGCTCGTCTGGAGGTCTTCGGCCAAGATCACAACCCCGAGTCCTATGCCGTGTGCGGCTCAGACATGCTCATCAAGGGTCAGAACATCGAGCACATTGTGTTCGGGAGCAGTTTCAGCAAGGACGGCTTCCAGCACGAGCGCTTCGACTACATGCTCGCGAACCCGCCGTTCGGCGTCGAATGGAAGCCTGACGCAGACGCCATCCGGAAAGAGCATGAAACCCGCGGCATGGACGGCCGCTTCGGGGCGGGCCTTCCTCGCATCAACGACGGCTCGCTCCTCTTCCTTCAGCACATGCTCTCCAAGATGAAGCCCGCCAAAGAGGGCGGCACCCGCATCGGGATCATCTTCAACGGCTCGCCTCTCTTCACCGGCGACGCCGGATCAGGCGAGAGCGAAATCCGCCGTTGGATTCTGGAGAACGACTGGCTTGAGGCCATCGTCGCGCTCCCCGACCAGCTTTTCTACAACACGGGCATCTTCACCTACCTCTGGATTCTCACCAACCGCAAGCGCCCCGAGCGACGCGGGAAGGTGCAGCTCATCAACGCGGTGAACCTCTACCGCAAGATGCGCAAGAGCCTCAACAACAAGCGGAACGAGATCGCCGCCGAGCACATCGACGAGATCACGCGGCTCTACGGCGCGTTTGGCGAGGGAGCCACGTCCAAGGTGTTCGACGTGGCCGATTTCGGCTACCGGAAGATCACCATCGAGCAGCCGCTGCGCCTCAACTTCCAGGCATCGCCCGAGCGCATCGAGCGGCTCCGCGAGGTCAAGCCGTTCCAGTCGCTCGCCACGTCGAAGAAGAAGGGTAAACAAGCAGCGGCCGAGATCGCGGCGGGCAAGGTGCTTCAAGAGGCGATTATCGACGCGCTGAAGACCCTCGAAGCAGGCAAGGTCTACAAGAACCGAGACGCCTTTGAGGAAGACCTGGCCGCAGCAACGGACGACGTGAAGGTATCCGCGCCCGTCAGGAAGGCGATCCTGTCCGCGCTCTCCGAGCGTGATGAGACGGCCGATATCTGCCGAGATCGTGAAGGCAACCCCGAGCCAGACGCCGACCTTCGCGACTACGAGAGCGTCCCTCTCAAAGAAGACATCCACGCTTACTTCGACCGCGAAGTGCGGCCGCACGTTCCCGATGCATGGATCAACGAGAGCGTGACGGATGAGAAGGACGGGAAGGTCGGGAGAGTTGGCTACGAACTTCCGCTCACCCGGCATTTCTACGTCTATCAACCGCCCCGTGAACTGGCGACGATCGAGGCCGACGTATTGGGCCTGGAGAAGGACATCATGCGGATGCTGGCAGAGGTGACGCGATGAGCACGGCCGTCGCAAAGCCGCGAGTCGGCACTGAGGGACATCGCCCCGGTCAGTACCCGGACTACAGCGAGACCGGGCTCGAATGGCTGCCGCTCATCCCACGGCACTGGACGATGGAGAAGCTGAAGTACATCGCCCAGGTGCAGTTCAGCAACGTGGACAAGAAGTCGGAAGAAGGCGAAGTCGCCGTGAGGCTGTGCAACTACGTTGACGTGTACTACAACGATCGCATTACCTCCGAGATCGAATTCATGGAGGCCACGGCGGACCCGCGAGAGATCGCTAAGTTTCAGGTGCAGCCGGGCGACGTGCTGGCGACCAAGGACTCCGAAGACCCCAACGATATCTGTGTGCCCGCCGTTGTCGGAGAATCTCTCCCCGGCGTGCTTTGTGGGTACCACCTTGCCCAGGTTCGACCACTGCCCGGAATCTCGTGGGGCGGCTACATCATGCGAGCATTCGCTTCGTGCGGCGTGCGAGACCAGTTTCGCAAGCGTGCCAACGGCATTACCCGATTCGGCCTCTCGCAGGACGCGGTTTGCAGCGCACTGTTTCCAGTGCCGCCACTCGAAGAACAGATGCGCATCGCGGATTGGCTCGACGACCGCACGAAGCGGATCGACGAGCTTGTAGCGGCGAAGCGACGGCTCATCGACCTCCTGGCCGAGCAGCGGACGGCCCTCATCACCAAGGCCGTCACCAAAGGCCTCAACCCCGACGCCTCCATGAAGCCCTCAGGCATTGACTGGCTGGGCGACGTGCCGAGTCATTGGGAGGTGAAGCCCCTTAAGTACCTTGTCAGCAAGATTGGCAGTGGAAAGACCCCGAAGGGCGGCGCGGAGGTGTATGTCTCTGATGGTGTGATGCTCTTGCGCAGCCAGAACATCTATGACGATGGGCTTCGGCTGGAAGACGTTGTTTTCATTGACGATGAGACGGATGCGGAGATGGCCGGAACTCGTGTTTTCCCCGGAGACGTGCTGTTCAACATCACCGGCGCCTCGATTGGCAGAGTATCAATCGTGCCCAGCAACATGCCACCAGCAAACGTGAACCAGCACGTGTGCATAATTCGTACCCATCGGATCCTCCCCAGCTATTTGCATGCTTTCTTGTGCTCAAAGGTAGTGAAAGACTGGATCGACTCGCAAGAGAATGGCACCTCCCGTGAGGGCTTGAATTTCCGACAAATCGGCTCGATGCATCTTCCCTTGCCGTCCGCGGAGGAGCAGCAAGAACTAATCGCATTCATTGATCGGTCGACTGCGGCCATTGATGCGATGTTCGTGTCTGTCAAGGAGGCCATCGCGCGGCTGGAGGAGTATCGGCAATCACTCATCACCGCCGCCGTTACCGGCAAGATCGATGTGCGGAAGGGAGCGATCGCATGACCGTCGATCATCGGGAACGCGCCTTCGAGGCAGCCATCGAGAATACGCTCCTCACGAGCGGCGGGTACGTCAAGACGGACCCTGCGGCCTTCGACCGCGAACGGGCGATCGATCCGGCCGTGTTCATCGCCTTTGTGAAGGAGACGCAGCCCGAGACCTGGAACGCCTTGGAGAAGCTCCACGGCGACGGCACCGAGAGCATACTCCTGGACGACCTGGTGAAGGCGTTGGATGGCGCCAGCACCGTGCTCGGGGTGCTGCGGCATGGTTTCAAGTGCTTCGGGAAGCTCGTGCGGGCCGCGTACTTCGCGCCAGCCCACGGGATGAACCCCGACACGCTGAAGCTCTACCAGGCGAACCGGCTGACGCTCACGCGGCAACTGAAATACAGCACCAAGCACGAGAACTCGATCGACATGGTGATCGGGCTCAACGGCATCCCCGTGGCGACGATCGAGCTGAAGAACCCCATGACGGGGCAGACCGTCGAGCACGCCAAGCACCAGTACAAGAACGACCGCGATCCG
Source organism: Pirellulales bacterium (assembly GCA_041744595.1). GTDB lineage: Bacteria > Planctomycetota > Planctomycetia > Pirellulales > UBA1268 > QWPN01. The sequence continues at coordinate 9,447 of JBGTKO010000412.1, read as the reverse complement.
CGTGAAACCGTCTTCGACTTCAAGAAGCGGACGCTCGTCCACTTCGCCGTAGACCCCGACCTCGCGTACATGACGACGCGGCTCTCGGGGACCAAGACCGTCTTCCTCCCGTTCAACCGTGGCGACGGCACCGGCGCGGGGAACGCGCTGAACCCCGGCGGATACAAGACCGCATACCTGTGGGAAGAAGTCTGGCAGCGTGACTCGTGGCTCGACATCATCGCCCGCTTCGTTCACCTCCAAGTCGAAGAACGGATCATCGGCGGCAAGAAGATCGTCAAGGAGACGATGATCTTCCCGCGCTATCACCAATTGCTCGCCGTGCGGAAGCTCGAAGCCCACGCTCGCCGCGTCGGAGCCGGCAGCAACTACCTGATCCAGCATTCGGCGGGCAGTGGGAAGAGCAACTCCATCGCATGGCTTGCCCACCGGCTCGCCAGCCTCCACAACGCCAAAGATCAGAAGGTGTTCGATTCCGTGGTGGTGATCACCGACCGCCGCGTCCTGGACCGCCAGCTTCAGGACACCATCTACCAGTTCGATCACAAGCAGGGCGTGGTGCAGAAGATCGACGAGGACTCGACGCAGCTCGCCGACGCGCTGAAGAACGCGACGCCGATCATCATCACAACGCTCCAGAAGTTCCCCTTCGTTGCCGACAAAGTGGGAGAGCTCCCCGAACGCCGCTACGCCGTGATCGTGGACGAGGCCCACAGTTCTCAGTCGGGTGAGGCAGTCACCGAGCTCAAAGGTGTGCTCGCGGCTGACATCATCAAGAAGAAGGCCAAGGAGGAGGCGGAGGCTCAGGGCCTGCCCGACTACGAGGAAGAAATCCTCAAGACGATGGTCAAGCGGGGCCGCCAGCCAAACATCAGCTTTTTCGCCTTCACCGCGACGCCCAAGTACAAGACACTCGAAGTCTTCGGGCGGCCGGGACCGGGCGGCAAGCCTGAGCCGTTCCATTTGTACAGCATGAGGCAGGCGATCGAGGAGGGCTTCATCCTCGACGTGCTGAAGAACTACACCACCTACAAGACCTACTACCGGCTCGTGAAAACGACGGAGGACGATCCGCAGGTCGTCAAGAGCAAGGCGGCCAAGGCGCTTGCCCGGTTCATGAGTCTGCATCCCCACAACATCGCGCAGAAGACCGAGGTGATGATCGAGCACTTCCGCACGTTCACACGCCACAAGATCGGCGGGCGAGCGAAGGCGATGGTCGTCACAGGCTCAAGGCTCCACGCCGTTCGCTACAAGCAGGAGTTCGATCGGTACATCACGGAGAAGGGTTACGACGACATCAGGACGCTTGTCGCGTTCTCGGGCACTGTCGATGATCCCGACGTGCCGGGCGTGAGCTACACCGAGCCGGACATGAACCGGCAGCCCGATGGAAAGCCGCTCCGCGAGAAGGAGCTTCCCGAAAAGTTCGGAAGCCCCGAGTACCACGTCCTCATCGTCGCCGAGAAGTACCAGACCGGCTTCGACCAGCCGCTCTTGCACACCATGTACGTCGATAAGCGACTCGATGGCGTGCAGGCCGTGCAGACGCTCTCGCGTCTCAACCGCATATGCGCCGGCAAGGAGGACACGTTCGTCCTAGACTTCGTGAACAAGGAGGAGGACATCCTCGAAGCCTTCAAGCCGTACTACGAGCAGACCGCCATCGGCGAGCACGCAGATCCGCGTCAGCTCTACGAGCTTCAGACCAAGATGGAGGCCCAGCACGTCTACCACGCCCAGGACGTGGAGGCGTTCTGCAAGGTGTTCTTCAAGAGCAAGGCGACGCAGACACCGACGGACCACGCTCTCATCAACGCGGCGATCGATCCGGCCGTGCAGCGCTTCGCGGCGCTTGACGAGGAGGAGCAGGAGGAGTTTCGCGGATTGCTCGGAGCGTTCCGCAACCTCTACGCCTTCCTCTCTCAGATCATCCCGTTCCAGGATTCAGACCTGGAAAAGCTCTACACATACAGCCGCTTCCTTCTCTCGAAGCTCCCGCGCCGCCAGGGCGGGCCTCAGTACGACTTCGAGGACGAGGTGACGCTGAAGTTCTACCGGCTCCAGAAGATCAGCGAGGGCACGATCACGCTCGCGCCGGGTGAGAGCGGCGAAGTGTCGGGTCCGACCGCAGTCGGGACCGGCAAGAGCGAAGAGAAGGAAGTCGAGCTCTCGCAGTTGATCGACATCATCAACGAGAAGATGGGGACCGACTTCAAGACAGCCGATGAGCTTTTCTTCAGCCAAATCCGCGAAGAGGCCGTCGCCGACGAGACGCTTCGACAGGCAGCGAACGCGAACACGATCGAGAACTTCCGCTTCGTGTTCAACAAGGCCCTTGAAGGTCTGTTCATCGACCGCATGGAGCAGAACGAGGAGCTCTTCGCACGGTACATGAATGACGCCGAGTTCCAGAAGCTCGTCGGAGAGCACTTGCTCCGGCAGGTCTATGCCGAGATTCGTGAAGACACTACAAGCTGACTTCGGCCTGTCGCACAGCCCCCACCGCTCACGGCATCTCCTGTAGGGTGGATACTTCGTCAAACACTCGCACCACTCGCCTCCTCATCCGAACCGCTCGCTCGAATGTAAGCCGCTCGAATCCCGCTCGCTTTCTGACGCGATTCACCGTCCGCAGTATGTTGAAGACTTGCCGCCGGACCGGCGCGTACGGCTCGAACGGAATGCGTGCAAACTCTCCCTCCAACCGCTCGACCGAGCGATGCCGGGCAAGCTCAACAAGGTGCGCCTTGAGACGGCGGTAGTCGGGAAGGTCGATGCGGACATGGGCGTGCCCTCCCCGACAACTCACAGAGTATCCGCCGACCTTCAGAGGCGTGCGCCTGAAGTCGCGGATTGTGTTCGCCTCATGCTCAAAGAAGGGGTGGCGCCCGTGGGTCGCCAGGATCACGAACCGTCGGTCGAGTCGGATGTACTGGAGGCTCGCGATCCCCTGCTCTTTTCGGCGGGCTCTCGCCCACTTTGAGATTCCGATGCCATACCGTTCGATGAGCTTGGCATCGACCGCCGTCGGCTCTTTTCCATCCGGCACGAAACCGCTGACATAGAAGTAGTACCCGTGGGTGATGTAGGCCACGGCGATCTGCTGGATGAATCCCTCCAGGGATGTTGCTTCGCATCGGTACACGTACTCTGTTCTTGTCCACCAGGAGAAGTGCTTCATCTATGCTGGCATAAAGTGGGCGGTTGTTTGTGGCACAACCGCCAAGGCCATACTCCAAGAACCTTTCAGCGTCACAAGGGCGCATCGGTCCGATGCACGCCGATCGACGCGGGCATCCTTTAGCATCACCTCCTTTCTGGCCCGCACTACCGCGGGCGGGGCAACTGGTTTCCACAGTTGCCCACGCCCAATTCCTAGCGGTAGCGGTCCACAACCTTTCGATGGGCACCTCGTGAGTCCAAGACGCACGGGTAGTGTCCATCGCCAACTCGCTGCCACAGGAGGTCCGTCCGCCAGGACGGCTCTCGTGTGACCGCAATCACGGATCTCCCGAACGACGGCTCGAATGGAGCCGTCACGTCATCGAGACGAGTATGCACTCGTCGCCGCTTTCGTCGTGGTCTTTGTGCCCGGCACCACCCGTAGCACGCCAACAGCTTCGCCACTGCCTTGCAGCGATTCTGCCCGGCTCCCGCCGGCTCCTACTTGCGGCACACTCCCGATCTTGAGCGTTTGAAGCGCCTGGTTGACATCCAGGCACCGGGCACCATCCCGGCTGCTCAAGACCTTCCCGAGTTAGTGGTGTTCTCTGTCTGATCGTTCACGCTGGTAGAGGGTGTTACCCCTCGGGACTGTTGGCCGTACGCACGCTCTTCCGAGCGCACGCAGTCGTCGCGGCTGCATCGAGCGCAGACCACGCTTTCAGCGGGCAGAAACCAGAAGCTCCCGCTTACCCACCGACCGACTGTCTTTCCCGGTTCGGCATCGTCTCCGATCAGACTTACCGGCAAGGGCTTTCGCCCCTTTCATGGTTGAGCTTTTCGTCGTCGGGGTTTGTCCCGCCCTTTCGGGCGGTCGTTGACCCGATCGCCGAGCCTGTCGAGGCCCGGTCCGCGCTGTCTCCAGCGGCGGAACTCCCCACGCCGGCCGAGGTTCACCGAGCCGCCCCTTGACGGGGTGTGGCCCGATCCCCCTCGGCGGGATTCTCACCCGTTTGAATCACCACGGCCCGAGGAGCACCGGCTTCGCCGATGCTCTCAGGTCTGTCCTCGTCGCCCCGTCTCGCGGGGCACGCCATCGGATAGAACGCCGGGATTGATCCCTGTGGAGAGAACGTCTCTCCATGAAGCAGGGCTTTACTCCGACGAGCCTCCGTCGAACCGGACAAGCACCTCTCGATGCATCCGGCTCTACGAGTCCGTGTCTCGATGGCGGGTGAGGCCATCCACTTAGACCGCTGGTGAGGCGGCTTTACCGAGCGACACGGCTCGTCTCGATGACGCCAGCGAAGCGTTTGCGTCACTGACGACTCGGGCCGACTTCGGCCCTTGTGATCCTTTATGCGTGAGACTTCCTGAGACGCTCAGAAAAAAATTCGCCCATGAGCCGGGTAGATGCCGCTTGACGCTCCGGGAACCGCCGTTATACTGACAGCGAACACTCGAATGGAGTCCCCCTGTGGTCGGATCGCGGACCAGCCCGGAGCCCATCGGAGACACCATCCGACGCCAGCGCGTCGAGGTGCTCGGGCGTGGACTCCGCGAGATGGCAGCCCTCCTCGGGATCGCGCCGGCGCACCTGACCGACATCGAAAAGGGCCGGCGCACGCCTTCGGAAGAGTTGCTCACGCGAATCGCCACCAAGTACCAGATGGACGCGGCCACGCTTCGCTCCGGGTGGTTGAGACCCGAGGCCGACGTGGCGCGTGTCGCGAGCAAGACGCCAACGACGGCGGCAAAGGCGCCTGTCTTCATGCGCGCGGCGGAGAACCTCACAGCCGAGCAGTGGGATGCGCTCATCGAGCAAGCCCGGCAGATGGCTTCCCGTAGGAAGGGGAAGCCCAAGTGATCGATCCACTTCCTATGCCATTCATTGAGACCAGGCCGGAGGCCAAGCGAGCCGAGCGGGCCGCTTCCGAGTGCTTGGAAGCCTGCCGCGTCGCGCTCGGCCTAGCGGAGATCCCGCTGCCGGTCCCGGTGGAAGCATGGATCGAGAGTGCGCTCCACATGGACTTCGGGTTCGAGAAGATTGCTTCGATGGACGGAAGTCTTGTGCTCGGGCGGGCAGAGCCGAGCCGCCGACTGATCCGAGTCGATGAATCGCTCGTCGATGACGAGCCTCGGTTGCGCTGGACGATCGCCCATGAACTCGGACACGTGCTGCTTCATGCTGACGAGGCCGAGATGAACAAGACCACGCATGCTCCCGCGACGATCGAGTTTCTCGAATCCTCGCCGATTGAGCAGCAGGCCAACCGCTTCGCCGGCGCCCTCCTTATGCCAGCGAAGTTCATCGTGATCGCGCTGTTCGACCTTTGCAACAGGCACAAACTCGACGCAGCCGCGACCATCCCGGAACTGACGGGAAGTTCAGAAGCCTCAGAGTCTCTTTGGCGCACGACTTTCCTCCCCGGCATCTGCGAGACATTTGGCGTGAGCCGATTCGGCGCCTTGCACCGACTCGGCGACCTCCGGTTGTTCGACGATGCGCCGCTTTTGCTCCCCCGGCATGTCTTCAAGCTCGTGAAGTGATTTTTTTGGACCGCTCGTTCGCACGACAGCGTACAGTAGTACGACATCCCGCAGATGAGGACGTTCACCATGCCCCTACACCAGCAGTCGCCGACACAAACAGTCCAGGCCGGCACGCTGACCGTGATCCAACTCGCACAGTTTCTCGGCGTGAGCAGAGCCACGGTGTGGCGGCTCCACGCGGCTGAGAAGCTGCCTGCGCCGATCCGGTTCGGTCGGGCGGTGCGGTGGGACCGCTGGACCGTTGAAGAGTGGCTCGCAGCCGGAGCGCCGGCGCGACAGGAATGGGAACGGATGCAGGACGCCGTTCGGGCGTGAGTGCGCCGCACGGAGACGAACGCGATGCGAGATCAGGACACGGACAACCGAGCAAGAGCGATTGCGGGCGACGGTCGCCAAGACTCGAACCCTTCCGACGATCTGATTACTCGTGACTATCCGGGGCAAGGGCTTCTCTTCTGCCCAAGGTGCGGCGTGCCAATCCCGGCGTGCGAAGTGTGCCCGCAGTGCTCGGCAAGGATTTGCCCGACATGCGGCGAAGCGTAGGAGGAGCGCGGTGATGCGAGAGACTCACAAACCCAACTCGGCTCAAGTTCACGACGCCGCTCTGCTGCACGGCACGGAGTGGCTCCCGACCGAACCGCCGCGCGTCGCTCCAGCGCTGATGACCGCGACCGAGGCCGCGGCCTATCTGCGCCTGACCGAGGATGGGCGCGACATCGGGGACGCTCTCAAGTCACTTGAGTATCTCGTCACAACCGGCCGCGTGAGGCCGTGCCGGGTGGGGAGATTCAACCGTTTCACACGAGCCGAGCTCGACCGCTTCATGCACGAGCAAACCGAGCGCTACGGGGGCCGGCGGGCGCGGCCGTCGCTGGATGATTAGCCTGGAGAAACCAGATGGACACGAAGATCGAACTCCACAAGCGAATCGTGCGGTATCCGAGCGGCGTGAAAACCGTCTACTGGACGCTCCGCTGGCGCGGCACTGACGGCAAGCGGTACTCCGAGTCGATCGGCAAGGTCGGCGAGATGACAAAGGCCGAAGCCGAGACGAAGCGCCGCGAGAAGGAGATCGCCATCGGTTCCGGCCGCATGAAGCGGAACCGGCCGCGAGCCATGACGCTCGCCGAACTCTTCGAGCACGACGCTGAAACCGTCCGCGGCACTGTCACGCTCAACACCATCGAGAGCATGAAGCACGCCGCCGCTCATGCAAGGAAGGCGTGGGGCGAACGGACCCGCATCAGCGTCATCGGCCCTGCGCACGTCGCACGTCTGAAGAAGTATGTGCTCGATGAAGCGAAGCTCTCAGAGACCACCCTCGCCAAGACGCTTCGGACGCTCAAAGCCATCTTCAACCGGGCACTCAAGGAAGGGCTCTTGCACGAGAACCCGTTCGCGGGGGTGCGGATGCCCAAGACACCCTCACGCACCAAGCGAGTGTTCAGCGCAGACGAGACCAGGGCGATGCGGAGCGTGGTGAAGAATGCATGGTGGAAAGCGTTCATCGCAATGGCCGAGACCACCGGGTTCAGGAAGAGCGAGCTCCTGAACCTTCAGTGGCGGGACATCGACTTCGAGCTCAAGATCGCCAAGATCACCGCCAAGCGGGCCAGCGTTTTCGAGCACGCGGGCAACGAGTACCCCGTCCTCGCGTGGCACGCCAAGTCACACGAGGAGCGGGCGGTTCCCCTTCCCGACTGGGTTCTTTCCCTGCTTGCCGAGTACCAGACCCACTGCGATGAATCGCCGTACGTATTTATCGACCTGGACCGGCTCTTCGTCGTCGCCACAGAGATCGACGACAAGGGCAGGCTCGGCCCCAACTACGAACTCGCCAACAACCTCTCGCGGAACTTCGACCTCATCCAGCGTCAGGCCCGGGAGTTTCTCGCCCGCGAAGCGGGTGTCGAGTTGGCGAAGTTCCCGTGGCAACGCGGCACCCTCCATGACCTCCGCCGTACCTACGGCACGCGCATGGCACGGGTGATCCCGATGCACGTGCTCAAGGAATACATGGGGCACGCCAAAGTCACGACCACGCAGGAGTACTACCTTGCGGCCCAGACCGAGGACGCCGAGCGGGCGCGCAACGCTATGGAGGCGATGGGTCAGAGCGGAGACGCAGACGACTCGCCGCAAGGACGCATGTTGGACGCATGTACGCCAAAACCGGCGTCTGATAGGGTGTCGGGACGACTCCCAAAAAGCAATAAGCCTCGGGTTCACCGAGGCTTATGCAAGCGAGGCGGACGGGACTCGAACCCGCAACCACCGGATCGACAGTCCGGTACTCTAACCAATTGAGCTACCGCCCCAAGTTGTTCGCCGGCAAAGGCTTGCGAAAATTCGCCGCCACTGCCGCACGCTCGGAGCCGGGGTTTGCCGGTCCGAGTCGAGTAATGTAGCCGAGAGAGGCGGGGAGTCAAGCAGCCCGGGCCTACCGTGGCCCCTGCCCACCGGATGCCAGATTGGCCTTGGTTCAAACCGGGCAGGCCCCGAGTCATTTCCCCTCAAACCAGTTGCGGCTCACCGAGGCATCCACCTTCAAAGGGACGGAGAGGGTCATCGCCTGCTCCATCCGTTCGATGATCAGCGCTCGCACTGGTTCGGCGAGGTCCTGGGGGGCCTCGAAGACAAGTTCATCATGGATTTGCAGGAGCATCTGTACACCGGCGAATCGCGGCGCAGCGCCGCCCGGACGACGGTGCGCGGCATGATCTGAGAGTTGGGTGTGCAAATCGACCATTGCCAGCTTGATGAGGTCGGCGGCAGAACCCTGAACCACGGAATTAATCGCAGTGCGCTCGGCCAGTGCACGCTCGGAGCCATTTCGTGACTCGACTCCCGGGATCGGACGTCTGCGCTTCAGGATCGTTTCAACGTAGCCGTATCGTCGGGCCTGCGCGATGCACTCTTCCAGGAACGTGGAGATTCCGGCGAAACGTCGCTTGTACTCATCGATGATCTGTGTCGCGGCAGTGTTGTCGATGTTCAGGCGTCGCGCAAGGCCGTAGGGGGTGATGCCGTAAACGATGCCGAAGTTGACCATCTTGGCGCCGTTGCGCTGCTCACGCGTGACTTGATCGAGCGAGACGTTATGAATCTGAGCGGCGACGGCGGCGTGGATGTCCTCGTCGCGGCGAAAAGCTTCGGTGAGAGCAGGGTCACGCGATAGGTGCGCTAGCAACCGCAGCTCGATCTGAGAATAGTCGGCGCCGATCAATACGCGTCCTTCGGGAGCGACAAAGGCTTTGCGGATGTCGCGTCCGACATCGGTACGGATGGGAATGTTCTGCAAGTTCGGGTCGGATGAGGAGAGCCGCCCGGTTGCTGCGACCGTCTGGTGAAACGATGCATGAACGCGGCGGGTACGAGGGTGAATGGCCTGCTTGAGCGCTGTGAGATAGGTCGAAACGAGCTTCGTGAGCTGGCGATACTCCACGATGAGCGCAGGCACGAGACTGGTAACTGCCGGATCGGACGCGAGCTTTTCCAGTACCTCGATATCCGTGGAATAGCCGGTTTTCGTTCGTTTGAGGGGCTTGATGCCCAGTCCTGGGTCGGCGGCATCGGGAGCGTTGAAGAGCGCTGCGCCGAGCTGCTTGGGTGAGTCGGGGTTGAATGGATGCGGCGCGGCATCACTGATGCGAAGACGAAGGTCCTCGATCCGCTTGTTCAGTCGTTCGGCCTGGTGATCCAGTTCCTTCGGATCGACTGTGATTCCGT
>JBGTKO010000411.1:0-26791 GCA_041744595.1 Pirellulales bacterium | reverse complement strand
GCGGGGCAGCTCTACCGCGAATCGACCAACCCGCCTGGCGCCAGCGGTGACGGGATGGCGATCGCGTGGCGGGCCGGCGCGACGCTCCGCGACATGGAGTTCATGCAGTTTCATCCGACGGTTCTCTACATTGCAGGCGGTGCCCGAAGCTTGATCACCGAGGCGGTGCGTGGAGCAGGTGCCTGGCTCGTCGATCGCGAGGGCCGACGGTTCATGCCGGAGTTCGACGAGCGGACCGAGCTCGCGCCACGCGATGTCGTGTCGCGGGCCATCACCGAGGTGATGCATCGCACGCACCATGCCAATGTCTATCTCGACCTCTCCCACCTCGATCGCGCGACGGTCCTTCGGATGTTCCCGGGTATGGCAGAGATCTGTCGAAAGTTTGGCCTCGACCTGGCCCGCGACAGGATCCCGGTGCGGCCTGGAGCGCACTACATGGTGGGAGGTGTCGCAGTCGATGCCGATGGACGTACTGGTATGCCCGGCCTTCTGGCAGCAGGTGAAGTGACGTCGAGTGGTCTCCACGGAGCGAACCGCCTGGCGAGTAACAGTCTGCTCGAAGGGCTCGTGTACGGCGCTCGGGCGGGCCGACTGGCCACCGAAGAGATATTCGAGGAAGGCTGGCCCGGTGACGACGAGTTCTGCGTGCCGCCGATCGCTAATCCAAGAATGGAAGAGAACGGTGGCGAGCCGCTCGACTTGGCCGACATCCGCAACTCGCTCCAGGCCGTGATGTGGCGGCAGGTGGGCGTGGAGCGGACAGCCGCCTCGCTTCAGGAGGCGCTCGATGCGGTCGAGGGATGGTGTCGCTACGTGCTGCCTCGGCAGTTCTCAGAGCCGCAGGGCTGGCAGCTCCAAAACATGCTCCAGGTCGCCTGGCTGATGATCGCGTCGGCCCTCGTGCGAGACGAGACCCGAGGTGTCCATTTCCGCTCCGATCGCCCGGCAACATCCGAGGCGTGGCTTTCCCACGTCGTCTGGCGGCGGGGCAACGCCAGCCCTCACGTCGAGCCTTTGGTACGCTAGACGCGCTGCCAGCCTCGTCGAAAATTCCTGCCGCGAGAGGCTTTCTCCTCGGACTCGTGATCAGGGATTGCCGCCCTGGCGAGATCGGTGAACAATAGCGAGTCTTTCCCCGACAGTCCCCGGCATCCACGCGAGACTCCATGACCGTTTCCGGCGATGGCTCCTCCGATTCCATGATCGAAGCCGACGGCCTCTGCAAATACTACGGCGACTTCATCGCCATCAAGGATGTCTCGTTCCGAATCCCACGGGGCGAGATCGTCGCCTTCCTCGGGCCGAACGGTGCCGGAAAGAGCACCACGATGAAGATCCTGACGGGCTACCTCGCGCCGTCATCTGGCCGGGCGCTCATCGCCGGTCATGACATGTCGAGCGACCGGCTCGCCGGCGCCGAACGACTCGGGTATCTCCCTGAGAATGGCCCGCTCTATCCCGACATGACACCTCGGAGCCTCCTGGAGTTCTTTGCAGACGCTCGCGGAATATCGGGGAGCCGGAAGCGAGAACGAATCGAGGCCGTTGTGAAGCAGTGCGAGCTCGGGAGTGTGATCGGCAAGGCGATCGGCAAGCTCTCCAAGGGGTATCGTCAGCGTGTCGGCATGGCGCAGGTGCTCCTCCACGAGCCCGATGTCTTGATCATGGACGAGCCAACGAGCGGCCTCGATCCCAATCAGATTCGCGAGATGCGTGAGACGATCCGCCGCCTCGGGCAGCAGAAGACGATCCTCCTCTCGACCCACATTCTCCAAGAGGTCGAAGCCCTCGCCGACCGAGTGATCCTCATTTCCGAGGGACGCATTCGGTTCGACGGCACTCCGGCAGTGCTCCGCCAAGACGGCCGCGGCCTCGACGAACGTTTCCACGAGCTCACACGGTCGGCATGATGGCCGCGGCTCCTTCACCCGGGGACGCGATGGCCTCCGTCTCTTCGACCAGCCTTCCTTAGCCAAACAGGATCGATCCCGATGAAATGGTATGTCCTCGACGCCGTCTTCAAGCGGAACTTCGTCGCCTATTTCTCGAACCCGACCGGCTACGTTTTCATCTGTGTGTTCGTACTGCTCGGGTCGCTGGCGGCGTTCTGGCCCCCGGAGTTCTTCAACGCCAACCTGGCGAACCTCGACCAGCTCAACCGGTACCTCCCCGCGATCCTGCTGGTGTTTGTGCCGGCGATCACGATGAGTGTCTGGGCGGAGGAGCGGCGGCAGGGAACGGATGAGCTCCTCCTCACCATTCCCGCCAGTGACCTTGAAGTCGTGGTCGGCAAATACCTGGCCACGGTCGGCATCTTCACCGCATCGCTGATGTTCTCGTGCGTCTGTAATCTCATTATTCTGCTCTTGTGGGGAACCCCCGACGCCGGGCTGTTTCTCGCCAACTATCTCGGCTACTGGTTCACGGGCCTGGCCATGCTGGCGGTCGGCATGGTGGCGAGCTTTCTGACAAGCAACCTCACCGTGGGCTTTGTCCTCGGCGTGCTCTTCAACGCCCCGCTCGCCCTGGCGGACCGAGCAAGCCTCGTGATGGGCCCAAAGCCAGCCGGCTGGGCGAAGTCCTGGAGCCTCGCAGAAAACTTTGGCGATTTCGGCCGCGGCGTCGTGAGTCTCTCGTCGATCGTCTATTTCCTGGGCGTTGTGACCGTCTGCTTGTACGTGGCAATGGTGCTCATCGGCCGGCGGCACTGGACAGGACGGAAGGATGGCGCGGAGATGGGGCTGCACTACATGGCGAGGACCTTCGGGCTCGTGGCTGGTGCTCTCGGACTGGCGCTCGTGGCCCGTGCTGTCGATCTGCGGGGCGATCTGTCGGAAGAGCAGATTTCGACCCTTGCCCCTGACACTCGAAAACTCCTGCGAACGCTCGAAGCAGGCCGTTCGATCGACATCAAAGCCTACGTGAGCCCGACCGTCCCGGAGGACTACGCTCAGACCCGTCTCAATCTCCTTAACACGCTTCGTCAGATGGAACGGCTCGGTGGAGGAAGGGTGCAGGTTGAGGTGATTCCCACCGAGCCCAAAACAGAAGAGGCCGCTGTCGCTTCGCAGCAGTTCGGAATCGAGCCGGTCATGGTCCCTGCGAGGGTGCGGGGTGCCTACCGCGAGGAAGAGATCGTGCTCGGATGCGCCGTGACGAGTGGTCTCGAGAAGGTCGTGGTGCCGTTCTTCGACACGGGGACACCCGTGGAGTATGAGCTCATCCGCTCGATCTGCACGGTCGCCGAGCAGAAGCGAAAAAGGCTCGGTCTCGTCACCACAGACGCCGATCTCTTCGGTGGATTCGACATGATGAGCGGTCAGCGACGGCCGCGGCAGCCCATCGTTGATGAACTCGAAAAGCAGTACGACGTCATCCAGGTGGACGCTTCGGCACCGATCGTCGAGCGGTATGACGTGCTCATGGCCGTGCAGCCTTCGTCACTGGGGCCTGAGCAGATGATGCACTTTGTCGCGGCAGTCAAGGATGGTCAGCCGACTTTGATCTTCGAGGATCCGCTCCCTGTGCTGATGCAAGGGGTGCCCGGCACGTCGCAGCCCCGCCAGGGCCCGTCGGGACCGATGGCGATGTTTGGTCCGCAAAGCCAGCCGAAGGGGGATCTCGAACTCTTGTGGGAGGCACTCGGCACGAAGCTGCTGGTTCGCGGTGGCCGCCCGGTGATGGGGCGTATGGGGAGCAGCCCGGTCATTGTGTCGCAGGACTACAACCCGCACCTCAAACTCGACCTCCCGGCCGAGTTTGTTTTCATTGACGCCAATCTTCCCGATGCCAAGGCCGGGTTTGACCAGACGATCGCGGCCACGTCGGGGCTCCGTGAGGTGTTGTTTCCGTTCCCTGGTGCCCTCGACAAGATCGATGGAACGGACGTGACATGGAAGCCCCTCGTTCGCACCGCAGCGGATCGAACCAGCACGATCGAATTCGAGGAGGTCGAGCGGCTTCTGAGCCAGGGTGCGGTTCGACAGATGCCGATCTACCGCAAGCGTTCGGACGGATCGCTCGTACTCGCTGTCCTCGTCGAGGGGGCGAAGGCTGCGAAGGAGGGCGATGCTCCGGCGAAGCCACCCGTGCGGGCGGTGGTCGTGGCCGACATCGATCTCCTCGAAGGGCGGATCTTCGGGTTGCGGAATCGACCCGACGAGGTCTTCGGACTCGACTTCGACAATGTGGAGTTCGCGCTCAATCTCCTCGACACGCTCTCGGGAGATGACCGGTTCATCGAGATCCGCAAACGGAAGCCGAAGCACCGCACGCTCGAGCGGATCGAAGACGCCGTGGCCAGCTCGCGGGAGCTCGCCGACAAGCAGCGTTCCGTGTTTGTCGCCGAGTTCGACAAGGCGGAGCAGGAAGCGAACGACGCAATGCAGAAGGAAGTTGGCGCGTTCGAGACGCGGATTCAAGAACTCGAAAGTCAGGGGAATGCCGACCCACGGGCGCTCATGCAGGCTATTCAGGAGTTGTCGAGCAGCCAACGGATCGCCCAACGGAAGCTTGATACCAAAATCGAGCAGCTCAAGCGGAAGCGGGATGCGGAGGTCTCCAAAGTCGAGCGGAACCTCGAGGCGGAGATCCGACGGGAACAGGACTGGCAGAAGTGGCTGGCGGTGCTCCTGCCGCCGATCCCGCCACTGGTCGTGGCGTTCTTTGTGTTTTTCAGACGTCGCGCCCAGGAACGTGAAGGCGTGGCAACGACAAGGCTCAGGTGAAGGGGAGTGGCGGAATGAATGGACATGATGCGTCAGGCGTCCCGAAGGTCGGCATCGACACGCCGGCAAAGCGAACGGCACTCTTCGTCGTCGCCGGGGTCGCGCTGTTGGTCGTCGGAGCATGGCTCCAGTTCCGTCCCTCGCTCCGCTACCGAGAGGCCGGTGGCGATGCGTCTGCCACCAAAGTGCTGTTCCCAGACATGTCCGATGCCGCGAAGGCGGCCAGCCTGGCGATCACGTCGTTCGACGAAGACACGGCTTCACTGCGAACCTTCAAGGTGGTCAAGAGCGGTGGTGTGTGGGTGCTGCCTTCGCACGACAACTATCCCGCCGACGCCCGCGACCAGCTTGCCGCCGCTGCGACTGAGTTGATTGACAGGCCGATTCTCGACCTCGTCAGCACCTCGCCCAGCGATCATGAAACTTACGGGGTGATCGAACCCGATGCCGAGAAGGTGAAGGTGGGCGAGACGGGCGTCGGTCAGCTCATCGAGATCCGAGATGCATCGGGCAACCGGCTCGCTCGGCTCGTGGTCGGCAAGGAAGACAAGCGGCCGGCCGGAGCGGGGGGGGGAGGCAGAACCCTCCGGTTCGTGCGCCGGGCCGGACAGGATCCGGTGTACCGTGTCGAGCTCGACACAACCAAGTTCACAACGAAGTTTGACGATTGGATTGAAAAGGATCTCCTCCAACTCTCGCCGTGGGACGTCCGCCAATTGTCGATCATCGACTCGACGGCCTCTTTCGATGTCGATCCCGCTGCCGGCCTGAGTGTGTCGCAGGCTCGCGTCGCCAAAATCGACCTGTCGTACGACGACAAAGATGCAGCATGGTCGCTCGTGAAGCTCGTGGAGTATGGCAAGGACGACAAGCCTGTCGAGCGAAAGCTTTCGGACGAAGAGCAGCTCGCCGCGACAAAGCTCAATACCCTTCGGAATTCCCTTGGCGACCTCAAGATCGTGGACGTGGCTCGCAAGCCTGCAGGGCTGAGCGCGGAGCTCAAGGCCGAAGAAAAATTCACTGGTGATCGCGAGGCGGTTCTCTCGCTTGCCCAGCGAGGATTCTTTCCTTTTCAGACCGGTGAGATCCTCTCGTCGAGTGGCGAAACGGTCGTGGGGATGAAGGACGGGGTTGAGTACCTCCTCCGTTTCGGCAATCCAACGAGCATCGAGGCTTCGGCTACTGCTGCCGATGACGGGGAGCAGCCCGCGGCAGACAAGGAAGGCCGCTATCTCTTCGTCTCGGCGAGGGTCAACAAGAGCCTCCTCGAGAAGCCGGAACTTCAGCCGCTTCCGGAGCTTCCCGACGATGCGGGTGCGCCGCGTGTCGAGGAAAAGACCGACGAGGCCGAGACGGACAAGGCTGACTCAGATCAGGCAGAGCCTGCCAAGGACGCCGAAGGGGACGAAGCGAAGTCCGAAGGCGAGCCGGAGGCGGCTGATGCCCTGGCGAAGGCTGAGGAGGCGGAGGCCAAGGCGCAGGCGGCCATTGAGGAGCGGCGGCGCGTCGAGCGGGACAACCGCTTGGCTCAGGAAGCGTACGACGACAAGGTGAAGGCGGCTCAGAAGCGAGTACGGGAGCTCAATGCCCGGTTTGCCGACTGGTACTACGTCGTTTCCGAGTCGGAGTATGCGAAGATACGTCTCGGTGAAGCCGACGTGATCCAGGCCAAGGGTGCCGAAGAGGAACCTGTTTCGCCGCTCGACGAATTGAACCTCGAGTAGGAACGAGTCGCAGCCCGCATGTCCGACATCCTTACCTCGCCGCGGCCGTCCCGGTTCGGCCGCGCCGTGGGTTTTCGGTTGGCCGGTATCGGGAGCGCCGTGCCCGACGAGGTGGTCACCAACGCCGATCTGGCCCGCCTTGGTTGCGATCCGGATTGGATAGCCGCCCGCTCGGGTATCCACGAGCGGCGGCACGCCCCACCCGAGATGGCGACGAGTGACCTCGCGACCCGTGCAGGCCAGGCGGCGATCGCGAGAGCCGGTGTGAATGCCGCTGACATCGATTTTCTCGTCCTGGGCACCTTTACGCCGGACATGTGCATTCCGTCGGCCGCGTGCATCGTCCAAGAAACGCTCGGACTCGATGCCCCGGCGATGGACGTGACCGCCGCCTGTGCCGGTTTCGCCTACGCGCTGGTGACCGCGGCCCAGTTCGTGACTGCGGGTAACAGCCGCCTCCCGCTCGTCATTGGCGCCGACACGAACTCCCGCGTCGTTGATCCCGAGGATCTCAAGACCTGGCCTCTTTTCGGCGACGGTGCTGGCGCGGTCGTCCTCGAGGCAACCCAGCCGCCTCCCGATGGCCGCGAGCAGGGGCTGCTGGCGTTCTCGCTCGGGTCGGACGGCCGTGGGGCAGGACTGCTCGCCTGTCCGATGAGCGGCTCGCGGAAGCCGGCGTCGGTCGAAGGTCTCGAACGCCGCGAGCAGTTCATGCAGATGGACGGCCGCGCGGTCTTCAAGTGGGCGATTCGTCTGGCCGAGGAGAACATCCCGGCCACGGTCTCCCGAGCAGGCATTCCGCTTGAACATATCGACCTGTTTGTGCTCCATCAGGCCAACGCCAGGATCATCGACGGCATCCGCATGGCCCTCAATCTGCCGGCCGAGAAGGTCTTCATGAACCTCGACCGCTACGGCAACACCTCGAGCGGATCAATTCCCCTGGCCCTCGACGAGGCCTGGCGGGCCGGTCGAGTCGGTCCTGGAAGCACGGTCGTGATCTGTGGCTTCGGTGGCGGCCTCGCCTGGGGAACAGCATGCTGGCGGCTGTGAGTGTCAGCGAGAAGGTGACCGAGGATTCGTGAAATGACCGAAGCGACTGTGAAGACGTTGCCAGCTCGAAAAGACGTGAGGGCTGGGGATACCTGGGACCTGGAGAGCTTGTTTCGCTCTGATCAGGAGTGGGATGAGGCGCTCCTGGCCTGGGAGGAGCGGATACCGCAGTTCGCACCGTATGCCGGCACGCTTGGAAGTTCACCAGAGCGGCTCGCTGAATGCCTAGCTCATGATCTGGCCTTTGACCGCGAGGGGGATCGGCTCGGCACGTACGCTCACCTGCGGGCCAGTGAGGATACGGCGGCGGCAGATGCCCAACGGATGGTCGGCCGTTTCCAGCATGTGGGCACGCGGGCCGGTGAGGCCGCGAGCTTCATCCGGCCGGAGATCATGGCCATCGACCCCGAGCGACTTACTGCCTGGCTCGAACTGCCCGTCCTTGCCCAGTACCGCCTCATGCTCGAACGGCTCGTGCGGACGCGGCCACACGTCCTCTCGAAGCCCGAGGAAAAGCTCCTTGCGATGCAGGGAACCTTCGCCGGGACGGCAGGCCAGGTGTTCCGGCAGCTTACCGACGCCGATATGAAGTTCGGGTTCGTGACGACAGGCAAGGGGGAGCAGATCGAGCTCTCCAATGCCACGTTCACGAACCTCCAGCACGACACGGTGCCAGAGGTTCGGAAAACGGTCTTTCATCAGTTCTATGCCCAGTACGAGGCGCATGCGAACACGCTCGCGGCGGCGCTCTCGGGCTCCGTCGAGCGGGATATCTACGGGGCGAGGGTGCGTGGCTACCCGAGCGCCGTCGAGGCCGCCCTCTTCCAGGACAACGTGCCGATCGCGGTCTACGACCAGTTGATCGCCGCCGTGCGAGCCCACCTACCGGCCGTGCACCGCTATTACAAGCTTCGGCAGCGGGTGCTTGGGCTCTCCGAGATCCACCACTACGATTGCTATGTGCCGCTCGTGCCTGAGCTCGAACGACGGCACACATGGGAAGAGGCGGTGGACGTGATCGTTACGGCGCTCGAGCCACTCGGGAGCGAGTACTGCACTCGCATGGAGCGAGGGCTCCGCGGGCGCTGGTGTGACCGCTACCCCAACGCAGGCAAACGGTCAGGCGCCTTCAGTTCCGGCACCTACGACTCCGACCCGTATATTCTCATGAACTTCCAGGAGGATGTAATCGAGCATGTCTTCACGCTGGCCCACGAGGCTGGTCACTCGATGCACACCCGCTACTCCGCTGAGGCCCAGCCATTCCAATACTCCGGATACACGATCTTCGTGGCCGAGGTGGCGAGCACGTTCAACGAGCAGCTCCTCACGCGGCTCCTCCTTGACCGGGCCGAAACAAAACAGGAACGGGCCGCGATCATCACCCGTGAGATTGATTCGATCCGGGCCACGATCGTGCGGCAGACGATGTTCGCCGAGTTTGAGCGGCGGAGCCACGCGTGTGCCGAAAAGGGAGAGCCGCTCACGCTGGAGAAGACCCGGTTCATCTACCGCGAACTGCTTGACGCCTACTTCGGAGCCGACTTCGTCGTGGACCGCGAACTGGAGCTCGAGTGCCTCCGAATCCCCCACTTCTACTCGGCGTTCTACGTCTACAAATACGCCACGGGCCTCTCTGCGGCGATCACGTTGGCCAAGCGGGTAGCCGAGAAGTCGCCGGGCGCCCTCTCGGCCTACTTCGGCTTCCTGAAGGGGGGCTGCTCGAAGTGGCCCCTCGACCTTCTGCGTGACGCCGGCGTCGACCTCGAAAGCCCCGAGCCCGTCGCCACAGCCCTCACCCACTTCGGAAATCTCGTCAACGAGCTCGAAGGGCTTCTTTAGGGCCGGCGGGCCATCCATGGCCCTGGCGGCCCTTCCGAGCCTCCGCTCGGAGGTCGCACCTCCGTGCTCATGCGCGATCACCATCTCCTCTGATTTCACAGAGACACTCCAGATGCTGGGGAGCCGGTCGGGGGCACGCGCAGGAACCGAGGACTTTTGCGCGGCCAAGCGGCGTACCATCATCCACGAGAGCAAACTCGCAAAATCCGAAGGTGACGAGCATGTCACCGCCGGCGAACCAATGTGGTTTCCTTCACAAGTCCCGGCAATGACACGACGACTCACACTGTCGTGCGGGCGAGCTCGACAAGCGACCTCACCATCGCTCCGGTGCCGCCACCGTCGGTCCATGGACGGGGCTTCTCCGCGAAGGCCGGGCCCGCGATGTCGATGTGGGTCCAGGGGATATCCCCCACGAACCGCTCGAGAAACTTGGCGGCTGTGATGGCGCCGCCCCATCGGCCGTCGCCCACATTCTTGATGTCGGCCACTTCGCTTTTTATCTGTTCACCGAAGTCGGCATCCATGGGGAGTTGCCAGACTCCCTCGCCCATGGAGCGGGAAGCAGCGGTCATCGCGTCACAGCACGCTTGGTCGTTCGTGAACAGACCCGCAATATCGTTGCCAAGCGCGACGACGCAGGCGCCGGTAAGCGTCGCCAGATCGATCATCCGCTTCGGAACGAGGCCCCTGACAACGTCGAGGACATCAGCCAGAACAACTCGTCCCTCTGCGTCGGTGTTGTGGATCTCGATCGTGGTACCACTGCGGGCCGTGATGACATCGCCGAGTTTGTAGGCTGCGGGGCCGGTCATGTTTTCCGCGAGGCCCACTGCAGCGACGACATCGACAGGCAGCTTCAGTGATGCGATCGTCGCGATCGCACCGAGCACGGTTGCGGCGCCGGCCATGTCCATCTTCATGCCCATCATCGATTCGGACGGCTTGAGTGACAGGCCACCGGAGTCGAAGGTCACACCCTTGCCGACGAGGGCCAGGTCAGGATGGTCGCCGCTGGTGCGAGGCCGGCCGCGATACCTCAGGAGCACGAGCCGCGGTGCGCGGACACTGCCTCGGGCCACCGCAAGGATCGCCTCGCACCGTTCGCGGCGGAGGTGGTCCTCGTCCCAGATTTCAATCTCAAGGCCGGTACGTCCCGCGACGGCCGCCGCTTCCTCTGCGAACGATTCCGGATACATGTGATCGGGAGAGGCGTTCACGAGCCGCCGGGCGAGGTTCACTCCCTCCGCGATGATTGCCCCACGTGCCACGGCCTCGGCATCGGCGCCGACCCAGAGCGTGGTGCCGAACCGCGTCCGCTTGGGTTCGGCACGGTACAGGTCCTGACCCACCATTCCGACGGCTGCGCCCGCAACGGCTTGTTCGATCCACGGTGTGGTCCAGGAGCTTTCGGCGAGGAACGCCACGCGGCTTCGTGGTCGGCCGGCGAGGTGACGGGCGGCCGTGGCGGCGGCCCGGTAGATCACGCCGGTGTCGATTTCCTCCCGGCGGCCGAGGCCGACGATGAGTACCTGATCCGCTTGCAGACCCGATGGAGCCAAGAGTGGGACGCACTCGTAGCGGCGGCCCGTGATCTCTCCCTCAGCCGAGAGCCGGCCGAGGCAGCCACCTGTGGCCGAGTCGATCGCTGCTGCAGATCCGCTTCCAGCGCCTCCCTCGGTGAGGAAGAGGACGATCGACTGGGCGTCGATAGCCGTGGGGGACGCGGCGGAAGTGGCCTCGATGCTTCCGGCGGTGCCCGCGGGCAGGAACTCACGAGTCATGATTCAAATCCTCAATACCAAACTGAATCCAGAAAGTCTGACGCTGCAGGAAGCGGCGGTTGCCGACCGTGGAAAACCTCGGCTTTTCCATGGTCGGCCACGTGAGAAAAGGGCAGGGATGGCTTTTCTCACGGACAGTCAGTGTTGTACCCGACCGGTGGACGGTGAACACCCTGCGGCGAGCCACGGCCAGAGGAGTGTGAGGAGGACAGGCAGCACGATGAGGTTGCCAACGAGGCCGCCCACGAGCGTCAAGCACGAGAGCCAACCGAAGGCCACGGTCGGCATGAAGCCGCTCGTGGTGAGGGCCAGAAACCCGACCGCCAGCGCGATGGTTGAAAAGATCATCGCCCGGCCGGCTGTTCGGTGGGCTGCGTGAAGAGCGGGAGCGACCCGAGCACCCTGCAAGAGTTTCTCGTGACTCTGAAGAAGTTGACGGCGGAAGGCGGCGATGTAGTGGATGGAACTATCGACCGATAGGCCGAGTGATACCGCCGCGATCATGGCCGTTCCCATGTTGATCCGCACGCCACCCCAGCCGAGTAGACCGAGTACCACGAAGATCGGCAGTCCATTGGGCACGAGGGCGATAGCCCCCAAAAGGACGCTCCGAAACGCGATCGAGAGGAGCACGAAGATTCCCATCGCCGCGATCGCAAAGGTGAGCCATTGGTCGGCCAAAAGTCGTTCGACGAGCGTGGCCAGCAGCACGAAGAACCCTGTTACCTCCGCGCCGCCGCTACCCTCGGTCTCCGGAAACTCCTCGGCCGCAATCTCCCGCACGGCCGCGATGAGTGCTCGCTTGGCCGCGGCGGGTTGCCGTTCATGGGCTCGGAGCATCACTCGCAGCCAGTGACTGCCATCCACGGGATCCTGGCCGATAAGAGCTCCTGCCAACCCGGGCTCCCGCTGTCGCATGACCTTGATGGCCTGCCCGACGGCCCAGTTGCCGAAAATCGAGGTTTCCAGGCGCGCGAGCGACAATGGTGAGACCGCGTCGACTGCGTCTGCAACGCTCATCACCTTCGTGAGCGCCGCCGTACCGTCGCTGCTTGCGATTCCCCGCAGCCGATCCTCGAACGCCGCCAATCGCCCAAGTGTTTTTGCGTCTGCAGTCCCCTTCACAGGGACGAGCACATCCCAAACTCCTGCGCCCCCGAGCCGCGATTCGACCATCTCATAGGCCACGACGGTGGGACTGTCGGGGCGAAAATTCCGGGTGAAGTCGGTCTCGACTTCCAGTCTGGTCAGGCCTGCCATCGCCAGTGCGACGGTGACAACGACTCCCGCGAGGATCGGCCGCGGATGCCGCACAAGCCCCACGACAAGCCGCTCGAGGCCAAGTTCGAGCGTTGTCTCCCCCCAGGGGCGGCGTGGATCGGCATCGAAGCGACCTGCGAGCGCGAGCCACGGAAGCACGAGTGCCACGGCCACGAGTACCATGCCCGCCCCGATCGCGGTCATGACGCCAAAATCATGGACCGGGCCCACCCGGCTGGCGACGAGTGATCCAAAGCCCACGACATCGGTGGCGATGGCGCCGCAGATCGGCCACATGAGAATGGCCAGGGCACGGCGAAGGGCCTCGGCTGGTTCGCGGCCGGCGTCTCGCTGGAGGCGGTAGGCCACGATCACATGGGTCACCGTGGCGATCGAAACCACGGTGATCATCGCCGAGAGCATCGTTGAGACCATCGTGAGCTTCAGGCCAGCGACGGAGAGCACGCCGCGAGTGGTCCACAGAGCCGTGAGCACCACGCCCATCGGCACGATCACCCACCGGATACTGCGGAAGAAGAAGAGGAGCGAGCTTCCCGTGAGGGCCACGCTCGCCCAGGCGAGGACGGTGCCGTCCCATTCGAGCATGGCGAAGCCATCACGGAGCATGGCCGGTTCACCTGCCACGGTGCCGAGCGGAAACTCCCTCATGATCGACCGCATGTCGTCGATCGTGCCGGCCCGAGAGACGGCCTTCTCACGGGCAGTGATCAGTGTCGGTGCGAGGGGCTCGAGTGTGCAGGCGACGGCGGTGGTGCGGTGGTCTGCCCCAACCACGTAGCCTTCCATGAGGCTGACGATCCTCCGGGCTGTGGGATTCGTGTCGATGGCGATGATCCGGCTTCCGAGAGGGGTCGTGGCGAGGCTGGTCGCGGCGGCGATGCCGGGCAGGGCCCGAAGCCGCGAGGTCAGGTCGCTGAGCCGTGCCATTCCTTGAGGCGTGAAAAGTTCGGTGTCTTCATAGGCAGCCAGGACCACCTCGCTCCCGTCGAATGTGCGGTTCATTCGGGCATATGGCTCGAGCGCTGGATCGGATCGATCGAACATGGCCTCGATTGAGCGGGAGAACTCGAGGTGCCGGGCCCGCTCCACGGAGATGACGACGAGCACGAGGCCCAGGAGGGCCAGTGGCAGGCGGTAGCGGACGAGCCAGGCCGCGATCCGGTCGGCGGTGGTGGCCGGGGCAAGGGGCGGTGACTGGCAAGCCTCGGGCAAGGCGGCGACTCGCTGAACGGGTGGGATGGAGGCGGGCTGGTAGGTCTACGGGCCGCGAGCCGTGCAGTTTATCGCAAAGCTCGCGCCGCGATGCCTTGACCGCGTTTCGCGGGACTTCCTATGGTCCAGCGGATTTCCGGCCCGTTCTATTGGTCCCGCAGGTTCCGCGAGCTGCGACGCCCAGCGTGCGCCCACACTCTCTCCCATCCACTGTGCCCCGACATGCATCCTGCAGCTCGCCGCTGCGACGATGGTGTGTTGTGATTGTTCTCGCCATAGCGAGCGCGGTCTGCGGACGCGTCATGGCTGACGGATCTCCTCCGCAAAAAGGACCGCCTCCGCTCGGTTCGCCTGTCGGCGGGCTTGCCGATCTGCCAGCACGCGGTCTGGCGGCGGCGATTGCCGAGGCGGGACGGATTGAAGTGCCAGCCGTCGATCCGTCAGAGCGGGTGAGGATCATCGCGACGCAGGCGTCGCGGTGGACCGAGGGTGACTACGAAGTCTGGCACCTTACCGGTGGCGCGACGATTGACCAGGGAGCCACGCGGGCGAAGGCGCACGAAGCCGTGATCTGGATCGAGCAGACGCGTGACAATGAGTCGGCGACCGAGCCACGGCCGCGGACCATGCTTGTCCGCATGGCCGGGGATGTGCGGGTGACATCGCACGCTGGAGATGAAAAAGCCGCATCGAGTGTGCGCGGACCACGATGGGCGGGTCGGTTCTGGTACGTCCGTGATCCTGCGCTCGAGTTTGCGAGTGTCGTCCCCTCTGCAGGGCCACCGCCGCTCTATGAGGCGGCTCCGGCGGTGGGCCTTGACGACGATGATGACCCGCCGATCCAACAGACACAGTTCAGCGAGTTCGGGGCACCTCTCGCGCCTCAGGTAGCAGCGGCACCGGCGGGCCGACGGCTGCGAGCCTTTCCACGGTCGAGTGTGCCGCTCAATGTGAAGTGGTACCCAAGCCCATCAGGCACAGAGTGGATCGCTGTCATCACTTCGGGCGTGAATCTTGTGGTGGATGGAGTCGATCCGGCCGGGCCGCTCGACATCTCGACCGATCGTCTCGTCATCTGGACCACAGGCTCGGCCCAGCCCGATCTCGATGGGGGTGCTCAAGCCCCTGACGTGCCGCTCGAACTCTACATGGAGGGCAACGTCATCTTCCGCCAGGGCCAGCGAGTGGTCGAAGCGGCCAACATGTTCTACGACGTGCCGCGTTCGGCTGGCGTCATCACTGGCGCCACGGTGCTCACACCGGTCGAGAACTACGCTGGTGCTGTCCGGGTGCGGGCCGACGTGCTGCGGCAGGTCGATCGGAGCCGGTTCGAGGCCCAGCGGAGCGGCCTGACCTCGAGCCGTCTGGGCATTCCGACATGGGAGCTTCGCTCCCGCGAGATCGTCTTCACGGACGAGCAGGTTCCGCTGGCCGATCCCTTCGGTCGTCCCTTCGTCGATCCGGGAACCGGGGAGCCAGCCGTTGAGCACCAGCAGTACGTCACCAGCCGCGGCAATACGTTGATGCTTTGGCAGGTGCCCGTGCTCTGGTGGCCCTACTTCGGGACGAATGCCAAGAAGCCGACCTTCTACATCAATGCCTTCTCGCTCAAGAACGACCAGATCTTCGGCACGCAGGTGCTCACCGGCTGGGACGCCTTCCAGGTGCTCGGATGGCAGCGTCCACCGGATGGCGTGGACTGGAACTTCGACGCCGACTATCTGAGTCTGCGTGGGTTCGGTGGCGGAACGTCGCTGCTCTACAACCGCCCCGGATTCCTCGGACTCCAGACCCCGGCCAGCGGTGACCTCGATGCCTGGTTCATCGGTGACGTGGGCCGTGACAACCTCGGCCTCTTCCGCCGAGACTTTATCTACCCAGGGTTCCCCGACCGTACGTTCCGCGGCCGCTCATTCTGGCGGCATCGCCAAAACCTCGGCGGAACAACCGACAGCTTCTTCGGTGGCTGGCAGCTTCGTGGCACGGCTGGCTGGATCAGCGACATGAATTTCCTCGAAGAGTACTACGAGGCAGAGTGGGAAGAGGGCTACGAACAACGGACTTGGCTCGATCTCCGGCGGCCGGTCGAGAATCGAGAGTTGCGTCTGCTCACGAGTGTTCGTGTTGATCCATTTTTCACGCAGACCGAATGGTGGCCGCGGCTCGATCACTACGTGTTCGGGCAGCCGCTCCTCCGTGATTCGGTGAGCTGGTACGCGCATTCGAGCGCTGCCTACGCTCGGCAGGCGCTGCCACAGCCGCCGATCGCAGGTCAGGGACTCGATGTCTGGACACTGCTGCCCTATGAGTCGAACGTCATCGGTGAACGCTTCGCGACTCGCCAGGAGCTCGACCTTCCGTTCCAGGCCGGCGCGGTGAAGCTCGTTCCCTACGCACTCGGCGAGCTTGCTCACTGGGGCGAGGACCTCGCTCAGCAGCCGATCAGCCGCGCCTACGGCCAGGTTGGCATTCGCTCCAGTCTGCCCATGTGGACTGCCGACAACGCGGTCGAAAGCCGGTTCTGGAATCTCAACGGCTTGGCTCACAAGGTGGTCTTCGAGGCCGAGTTCTCGTATGCCAATGCGACCCAGAGCATCGATCAGTTCCCCCTCTACGATCAGATCGATGACGACGCGATCAACCAGTACCGCCGGAATATTCCCTTCTGGGAATACGGCGTTGCTCCGGGGAACCTGCCGGGTGCGCTCGTGTTTGGACCCGACTTCAAATACGACCCGCGTAGCTATGCGGTCCGCCGCGGCATGGGTAGCTGGGTGACTGGTCCGACCGAGATCGCCAACGACCTCACCGCCGTCCGCGTCGGCGCCCACCAGCGATGGCAAACGAAGCGTGGACCGGTCGGCAACCGGCGGATCATCGACTGGATCACGCTCGACATCGATGGCGAGTTCTTCCCGGTGACCGACCAGAACTTCGGCCAGTTGATGGGGCTGTGGCAGTACGACTTCCGCTGGCACGTGGGGGATCGGACGGCGATTGTCTCGACGGCCGATATCGACTTCTTCGCCCAGGGGCAGCAGCTCTATACGGTGGGTGCGCTCCTCAACCGCACACCGCGCGGCAGTTTCTTCATCGGCTTCAACCAGTTCGGTGGCCCGATCGATGCATCCGTTTTGACCGGCTCGTACACCTACCGGATGAGCCCCAAGTGGGCGAGCTCTTTCGGCTCGGCGATCGATCTCACTGGCCGAAACATCGGACAAAACTTTCAGTTGGTGCGGATCGGCGAGTCGTTCTTGATGACGTTCGGCTTCAACATCGACTACAGCCGCAACAACGTCGGCGTGACGTTCAATCTCGAACCGCGGTTCCTGTCACGCACCCAGTTCCGTGGTCTTGGCATCCCGGTGGCCGGTGCCTACGGGCTCGAGTGAGGCTGGGGCTTGGGCTTGGGGCTGGTTCGACTGCCAGGCTCCCCACGCTGCGAAGAGGATTGCGAGCACGGCATAGGCCGCAGCCATTTCGAGTGGCCCACGGCCGGCCGCCTCCGGTGGCAACTCGGCAATCGACCAAGGGAAAAAGAGCCGACCGTCGGGAAAGGGGGAGTGGATGACTCCGCAAAGGGTGAGACCAACCGCTATCACGCACCATGTTGCCGCGGCTCGCAGGTGCCGGTCGATGAGCGCCGTCACGAGCCCAGCCCAGACCAGGCTCGTGACGATGAATCCAGCGGCGAGCAATCGTATCGAGAACAGGTCGGACACGAGCACCCCTTGGGGCTGTGCGCCCGCTGCGAGGAGCCTGTCGGTCAGGATTCTTGCCAGGGCGAACATCGCGGGTATGCACGCACACGCCACCGCGGGGTAGTGCCGTGGAGGCGTCGCATGAAAGCTCTGGGCCGTGATTTCGAGGCCGATAAAGACGAGGATGGGGAAGATCGCTGGGCCAGGGATCACCTGATAGAGCCATGCAAACGTGCCTGTTAGCCCGGCGAGGCCAATGAAGGCGGCGGTGGCCAGCGTGTACGCGGCCCGACCACCCATCGCCTTGTAGGCCGGGTGTCCGATGTAGGGCGTCGTCTGAATCACGCCGCCGCAGGCGCCCGCAATGATCGTCGCGATGGCCTCGACCGTGATAATCCTGCCGGTGTTGTATTCGTCCCCCGCTGCCGCTGCGCTTTCGGTGCAGTCGATGCCACCGATCACCGTGCCGAGGGCGAAGGGGATCACGATGGGAAGATAGTGCACCGTATCCGACCAGGCGGCGAGCCATTCAAACCGGAGGGCATGGAGCCATTCGGTTGGCCAGAGCGCTTTCGAGGCGTCGATCGTCGCGTGGGCTTCTCCATGAGGAATGAACCCCGCCCAGCCCCCCATGGCGTGAATCGCCCAACCGATGACCAGCGCGGCAAGCGCCCCCGGAATCCGGAGCGGAAACGGGATACGGGCCGTGAGTGTCGCCAGGATGATGCCAAGCGACACGAGCCCTACCAGAGGCGACTTGAGGATATCGAGCATGGGCATGAACATGATGATCGCCAGCGCGATCGCCGCAAGACTGCCGAGAAGAGCCGCCCGTGGCACGATGCGTCGAATGTGGCCCGCCAGGGGGGCACATGCCAACTTGAAGAACCCACTGGCCACGATTGAACACATGCCGATGTACCAGGCATGTCGGGCGGCGGCTTCCTCGTCAAGTCCGCCATCGACGGCGGCCTTGAACGCCGGCCCGAGTACAAAGAACACCATCCCGAACGTGCTCGGTGTATCGAGTCCCAGCGGCATGGCCGTGACATCAGTTCGGCCGGTGCGGCGCGCCAACCGAAAGGCCATCCACGTGAAGAGCATGTCGCCGATCACGACCCCGACAGCGGTGCCCGGAACGAGATGGCCGAGCGCAAACTCGGCGGGGTATCCGAACACTGTCGCCAGGAGTGAGACGGTGAGCACGAGACCGGTCAGATTGTCGAGTGACAACCCGAAGAAGGCGTTGATGTCGCCCGGCGTAGCCCAGCGGTAGCGATGTGTTTCAGTCATGAGACGTTGCCGGAATGTCGGCGGAAGGGCTGGAAAAGTCAAACTCCAGCGGAGAATGCCGATCGCCGTCATGCTCGAAATCGGCTGTATACTCGGGCCCGCTCATGACCGCGGGGCAACGCTGTCCTACGGCGAACCATCCGGCCGCCAGCCGCGTAAACAACAATGGATTTGCACGATTCACGCACCAGCGGCCCTTACGAAACCCCTTCTGAAGGGGGTGGTTTCGGAGGTGGAGTGTCCGATGAGGACCTCCTCCACCGCTTTCGCGTGTCTGGCGATCCAACGGCCTTCGAGACGCTCGTCGGCCGCTACGAAGTTGAGTTGTTCAACTACCTTCGGCGGTATCTCGGGAGTGCCGAGATGGCAGAAGACGTATTCCAAGCAACCTTCCTCCAGGTGCACCTCAAGTGCGAGCAGTTCGAGGAAGGAAGGCGGTTTCGTCCGTGGCTCTACACCATCGCCACCAACCAGGCCATCGATGCCCAGCGCCGGAACAAGCGGCACCGTATGGTCAGTCTCGACAATCCCACCTCAGGGGACGACGACGTCGGGACGCTCGTCCAGCTTCTGGCTGGCAGTGGTCGCACCGCCGACGAGCAGCTTCAGGACGAGGAGTCCCGCGAATGGGTCCGCTCAGCGGTCGACGAGTTGCCCGAGTCTCTGAGGGCCGCGCTCGTCCTTGTGTACCACCAGGGGATGAAGTATCGCGAGGCGGCCGACGTGCTCGGGATCCCTGTCGGCACCGTCAAGAGCCGGCTGCATTCGGCAATTCTCAAGCTCAACGAGTCGTGGCAACGAACCAGGCCGCCGGTTACCGAGGCGGATTGACCGAGGAGGAGCGAGCCATGACTCATGACCTTTTTACCATTCGGAAGTGTGAGCCGTTGCCATGAAAGATCAACTCGTAGGGTATCTCTGTAACGCTCTCGACGAGCGTGAAATGCGGGATGTCGAGTCTGCCCTTACTGATTCACAAGAAGGTCAGAGCCTCGGTCACGATCTCGACTTATTGAGGCGGGCATTGGCCCCCTTGAACCATGATCGTGCTCCCCTGCCTGTGCCGGTCGGTTTGGCAATGCGAACGCTCGCGTTCGTGAAGACAAACGCATCTTCGAAGCCGATTTCGATCCGAAAGGCAATGATGCCCGCGCGGGATGCCGCGGTCGCCAGGGGCAGGCCGTGGCTTGACCAGATGCTTCTCGCAGCGTCGGCTCTGGCTGCCTGTATCCTCGTGCTTCCTCTCGTGTATGACGCAATCACCGATTCGCGGGCCCGTCGCGTTGAGCGAAACCTCCAGCGGGTTGCCACGGCGCTCCATGGGTATGGCGAAAGCCATCGCCTCCTCCCGACACCCCCAGACGGTGGCCCGCTTTCTCGCGCTGGCCTCTATGCCCCTACACTTGTCTCCGAGCACCGGCTCCTTGCCGACGACGGGGCGCTCGTCGTGCCCGATTCAAGACTTACCCGCACGGGGGCATTCCGCGTTCCGACCCGCGAGGAGCTCGAAGCGGCTGTTGGCACGCCGCGGTTTGACGAGCTCGTCCGCGCCATGGGGGGCGACTTCGGCTACACCCTTGGCCACCGCTGCCCCGAAGGCCGCCTCCAGCCCAATCGCGACCTTCGTCGTGCAAAACACCCGATGCTCGCCGACGCTCCGGCTTCATGTTGTGAAAAGAGCGACAACCATCCCGATGGTTTCCACTACATCCTCTTTGAGGACGGCCACTTCGAGCGGCGGCACATGGACTTTCTTCACCAAGGCAACGACCACCTCTACCGGAATCATGCCGGCGTGGTGGCCGCCGGGGTCGATCCCGATGACGCCGTCATCGGAAGCTCGCACCACCAGCCGTGAGTGGCTCGGGGTTGCCCGTGCCATGTCGCCGGATGTTCGCTACGGGCATCGTGCCCTTCGCTCACTCGGAGCAAACGTCGCTTCGCCCTCCAGGCTTCGCTTGTTTCCTACGCCGGCTCCATGGTACGGGCAACCCCTTGCGAATGCTGCAATGCGCAGAGCTTCAGGTCTTTCCCATGGACTTTCTGGCAGCGGCGGCGATGGTGGCGGCCGTGATCCCGAAATGCTCGTAGAGCTTTCCGGCAGGTGCCGAGGCGCCAAACGAATTCATGCCGACGAAGCTGCCGCGGTCGCCGAGCCACTTCTCCCAGCCAAAACCACAGGCTGCCTCGCACGCCACGCGGGCGGTGACTGATCGAGGAAGGACGCTCTCTCGGTAGGCCTCATCCTGCTCGGCGAAGAGATCCCACGAGGGCAGGCTGACGACACGTGCCTTGACACCGTCGGCAGCAAGGATGGCGGCGGCGTCGAGGCAGAGCGCAAGTTCGCTGCCCGTCCCGATGAGGATGCAGTCGGGCTTTCCGCCCTCAGCTTCCTTGAGCACGTAACCTCCGCGGGCCACGCCACAGGCGGCGCCGAGGCTCGTGCGATCGAGCGTTGGCAGGTTCTGCCGCGAGAGCACGATCACGGCCGGTCGATCGGGCCGGTGCATGATGATGCGATACGTCTCTGCCACCTCGTTTGCGTCACCGGGGCGGAACACAGAGAGGCCGGGCACAGCTCGGGCACTGGCAAGCTGCTCGATCGGCTGATGCGTTGGGCCGTCTTCCCCGAGGCCGATCGAGTCGTGCGTGAGCACGTAGATGACGCCAATCTCACCCAGGGCTGAGAGTCGCAGCGACGGCTTCAGGTAATCAAAGAATACGAAGAAAGTCGCGCAGTACGGTCGCAGGCCCGAGAGTGCCATACCGTTACAGGCTGCCGCCATGGCATGCTCGCGGATGCCGAAGTGCATGTTGCGGGCGGCGTAGTCATGCCGGCCAAAGCTGCCGGCATCCTTCACGAGCGTCATGGTCGATGGGGCGAGATCGGCCGAGCCACCTAAGAACCATGGCACGACCTTGCTGATTGCCTCGATCACCTTTCCCGACGAGACACGGCTGGCGAGCCCTTTGGCATCCGTGGGGAATACGGGGATCGCAGTGTCCAATGCCGTCGGTAGCTTTCCGCCGAGGAAATCGCCAAGCTCCGTCGCGGAAGCAGCATCGGTCTTGCGATAGCTTTCGAGCAAATCTTCCCAGGCCCGCCGGACCTTCCCCCCGCGATCCCCGAGTGTTGCCGCGAACCTCGCCGGTACTTCCGTTGGCACAAGAAAGCTCGCGTCGGTTGGCCAGCCATACGCCTCCTTCGCTCCCTTGATCTCGTCGGCACCCAAGGGCGAGCCATGAGAGGAGTGCGAGCCGGCTTTGGTGGGCGCGCCGTAGCCGATCACGCTCTTGACGATCACGAGCGTGGGCCGTTGCTTCTCTGCCTTGAAGGCCTCAAGAGATCGCTTGAGTGCTTCCACGTCATTGGCATCATCCACGCGCTCAACGTGCCAGCCGAGTCCCTCGAATCGCTTGCCAACATCTTCGCTGAAGGCAAGTTCGGTTTCGCCCTCGATCGTGATGCAGTTATCGTCGTAGATCCAACAGAGGTTGTCGAGCCCGAGATGGCCTGCCAGCGATGCCGCTTCGGCCGACACACCCTCCATCAGGTCGCCGTCGCTACACAACACGTAGGTGTCGTAGTCGAAGAGGACATGACCTGGCCGGTTGTAGCGAGCCGCCAGCCACTTCGACGCCATTGCCATGCCGACCGAGTTGCCGCAGCCCTGGCCAAGCGGGCCGGTTGTGGTTTCGATGGCCGCCACGAGGTGGTGCTCAGGATGACCCGCGCAGACGCTGTCGAGTTGACGGAACCGCTTGATGCTGTCGAGTGAGATGGCGAGGTCATCGTGGCCCGCCTCACCGGGACGCCCGTTGCGGACGCCGGCAAGGTGGAGCAGCGAGTAGATAAGCATCGAGGCATGGCCGCACGAAAGGACGAAGCGATCACGATTGGGCCATGCGGGATCGATCGGGTCGTACCGCAGAAAATCCTTCCAGACGGTGTAGGCCACCGGGGCGAGTGCCATCGGGGTACCGGGATGACCGCTCTTGGCAGCCTCGACGGCATCCATCGCGAGGGTGCGGATCGTGTCGATCGCGAGGCGGTCGATATCGGTGGCGGTGGCTGGCATGCGTACTCCTTCTGCTGAACGTGTTGAACCGGGGAGAGTCTAGTAGACGGGCGTGGCGTGCCTCAATTGGCGTCGTGTATTGCCGCGCGGAACGCGGTTTCGCGAACGCCCTACGGTTGGCAGGCTCGGGGCTGCCCGTGTCCTGTCGCCGGACGTTCGCTACGGCCATCGCTCGGCCGCACGCGGCCTCGCTTCCATGGCCTTCGCTCACTCGGAGGAAACTGCGCTTCGCCCTCCAGGCTGCGCTGGTTTCCTACGCCGGCTCCATGACACGGGCAGCCCCGAGCGGAAGACGTATTCGCAAGCGGCCGATTTCCCCGTAGTCCAGTTGCTCCGCAACTGGGTGAACGCGGGTCGCACTTTGTCGGCCGCCAGGACGGCGTCCGCCGAGCATGCCACCGCTGGCGAACCAGTGCCGTTTTTCTCAGGGGGCTACGGGAGGGAGAACCTGGATGTATGCCCTGTACTCAGCGTCGAGCTCCGCGTGCGAGCGGCGGCAGAGGCGGGGGAGGGTGTCGGGGGCGGCGGTGCCGGAATAGACGCGGGTGAGGTATTTCACGAAGGCTTCGCGGTAACGGCCATCGTGGGCATTCATGAAGAAGTCGGCGAGGCCACCGCATTGGTCGTAGAGATCGGCGAGACGGTCAGAGCTCTGGAAATCGTCGCGACTCAACGTGGTGAGGTCGGCGAGGGGGAGATAGAAGGTGTTGTTCGCCAAGAGGTTTCGCGCCGCAGGGGAGCGGCCGGCGTCGCGGCCACCGACGGACCAGCCAAAGGGCGTCTCGACGATCGACTCGGCGTAGAGGGCTGCTGCTTCAACGGCCCAGAATCCCGAGCGACCTCCTGGGTCGGCTTTGAGCTTTAAAAAGTCGGGGCGCGATTCGGCGAAGAGCTGATGAAAACCCTCGTGGCGGACCGTTGCGGCGGGAGGGACCGCGGGATCGGCGAAGAACCAGACCGTGGCGGTGGGCTGCCAGTAGAGGCCGTCAGCAATAGCGATCCGAGGCTCGAGTTGATGCAGCTCGGCAACGTATTGTCGGCGGCTGCCGCAGAGGATGGCCGAATGGGTTGTCTGCGGTGTGACGCGGCCGCGGCCACCGAGTTGCTTCTCGAGGTCGGCCGGCTCGGCCGTGAACGCTCCAAACACCTGCCGCCACACGAGCCGCGCCACCTCGAGGCTGCTCGCGAGTTCGCCCGTGACCTTTGGTGGGGCGGTCGAGACGATCTCCCAGTGATCGGCGTCGAATTGACGTCCGTGCTTGACCTCGCGGAGTTTTGCATCGTCATCGGCCGCCTTCAGCCAACGGCCACGGAGATACCGCTCGCCATCGCGATACCGCGAGAGCTTGATCTTGGTCATCCAGCCAAACTCTGGGTCGAATTCCTCGCCACGATCGAGTCGCTTGGCCGCTTCGGGCCACTCCCAGCGGTCGCCGCGGCGGAGCCATCCCGCGGCTGTCCGTGCCCGCTCGTGGAGCGGATCGTCCCGCAGCGTGAGGTAGAGCAGCCGGATCGCTTCGCATGACGCCTGGGCCATGAGGGGAGGATCGTAGTCGGGCTTCGCCAACTCGACTCGCGTGGGTTGACGGGCATGGGCCCGCGCGGCATGCAAGACATGCTCATAGGTTCCAGCCGCTCGCGCCCGCCTTGCTGCCAGAAAGTCGTTCCAGATTCCCTGCTCGATTTCGGTAACGACGCATGCAGGCGTCTCGATCGTCGAAGGAATCGTAAACGCAAACTGACGGCCTTCGGCCGGCGGCAGTTTCTGGGCAGCGATGATCGTGGCCAAGTCTTCATGGCCGTCGATGCCGCAGCGGCGGAGGAGATCCTTCTCCGCCGCTGCGTATTCCTCATCGAGCTTGGCAAGCGACTTGGAAGGTTCGCCCCGCTGGGCCGCTACGGCGATGTCATGGAAGGCCACCGCGACAGCGGCGAGCAGGACCAGCCGACGGATGAGCTCGGTTGTCACTGCAACAACGCTCACGCTTCGGCAAAGGCTGCGTCGAACTGGACGTTGCTCGGCGCGAAGTCGAGGTTCTTGACGAACCGCGCCGCCTCCGCCGCGCCGTGCTCACGATCCATGCCGCAGTCTTCCCACTCCACGGAGAGCGGGCCCTCATACCCAGCCTGGTTGAGCGCCCGAATGATTTCTTCAAAATCCACACCGCCGCGGCCCGGCGACCGGAAATCCCAGCCCCGCCGAGGATCACCAAAGTTCAGGTGGCTTCCGAGGATGCCTGTGCGTCCATTGAGCGTCACAATCGCGTCCTTGATGTGGACGTGATAGATACGATCCGAGAACGTGCGAATGAACTCGACGGAGTTCACACCCTGCCAGTGGAGGTGGCTCGGATCAAAGTTGAAGCCGAACTCCTCGCGACGGCCGAGGGCCCGCAGCGCCCGCTCTGCCGTAAAGATGTCGAACGCGATCTCGGTCGGATGCACCTCGAGGGCGAACCGCACACCACACTCGGCGAACACGTCGAGGATCGGGTGCCATCGTTCGGCAAACTCGGCGAAGCCCGCCTCAATCATCGATTCAGAAACCGGCGGAAACGAATAGAGGTAGGGCCAGATCGACGAGCCGGTGAAGCCATTGACGACCGACACGCCGAGCTTCTGGGCGGCCCTGGCCGTGTTCTTCATTTCTTCGATGGCGCGAGAGTTGACACCGTCTGGGTCGCCGTCGCCCCAGACGTGCGGCGGGAGAATTGCCTTGTGTCGCTCATCGATCCGGTCGCAGACAGCCTGGCCGACCAAGTGACTCGAAATCGCGTAGCAGGAGAGGTCGTGCCGTTCGAGCTGGTCCCGCTTCGATGCACAGTAGCCGCTTTCCTCGAGGGCGCGGCTCACATCAAAGTGGTCGCCCCAGCAGGCGAGTTCGAGCCCCTGGTACCCAAACTCACGAGCCTTGCGGGCGAGGTCGTCGAGCGGCATGTCGGCCCACTGGCCGGTGAAGAGCGTGACGGGACGGGGCATCGGTGTGAAAACTCCTGGTCGGGGGGCCGCGGGCCGGGAACCCCCCCGGATCGCGAGCCCAAGATTGTGCCAGATTTTTCCCATGCATGGAACGGCCCACGGTTTCCCATCTTGCCTTCGTTGCCTCGCCCACACCTGGCCGTCAGAGATCGGGGAAACGGGCGAAGCGGGGGGCTGCGATTGCCGATAGACCAACCATGCTCTACAGCCTCGCCGCCAACGTCGCCTTCGCCCACTATCCGAAAACCGCGGGCTCCGCGATCGCGGAATGGTTCAGGCGGAGTTTTCCAGACGCCTGCTACGTGAAGCCAGGGCATCCGCATGTTGACGTGCGTCGATCGCTGGCCTGGCTGTCCGGTGGCCGGAGCCTTCCACGACTCGAACGCCTCCGCTACGTCGCGCGTGCCTCCAACTGGCGGCTCCCGATTCATCCGCGGCCCGAACTTCCCACACGCATTCGGATCATCGGAGTGGTCCGCGAACCGTTGGAAATGCTTGCATCGCTCTACGAGTACTGGCGGCGGGGCGATACAAACCCGAACCCCCGCGACCCGCTTGTGACCGCCGCATGGGAAGGCCATTTCGACGAGTTTGTCCGCCGAGCGATCAGTGGCCGGCTCCCGACGTATGCCACATTTTTTGACGCCGGTGGTCCCGCCTGGGCAAACACCAGGCTCATTCACTTTGACGACGTTGACGACGGCCTCGCACGAGCCTGTCGCGAGTTCGGGCTCGATGTGTCGGTGACGTTGCCACAGAAAAACTGCGGCACCGGCTCTGCGAACCGTCTTGCCGACTATGCCCGCATGACCGGCCCGCTCATGTCCGCGGTCCGCCGCCACTTCGCCTGGTACCACGACACGTTCGGCCACGCCGACCACCCGGCCAGCCGCCGCCATTCGCGCCTCCGCGCCGTGGCGGCCTGATCACGTCCAATACGTGGCGTTTCACCGCATTGAGTCTGGTGATGGCTCGGGGTCGCCCATGCCATGTCGCCGGACGTTCGCTGCGGCCACCGCGAGGCCGCATGCGGCCTCGCTTCCATGGCCTCCGCTCACTCGGAGGAAACGGCGCTCCGCCATCGTGGCTCCGCTTGTTTCCTACGCCGGC
>JBGTKO010000410.1:0-6873 GCA_041744595.1 Pirellulales bacterium | reverse complement strand
CGATGAAAACGCGAGGCTACGGCAACGCCTCGGCGAAGAGCCACGGATGATCGGGACAAGCCCGGCGCTCACGAGCATCCTCCGCCAGATCGAGCGGGTCGCCACAACGAAGGCGACGGTTCTCATCCGTGGCGAAAGCGGCTCGGGCAAGGAACTGGTCGCACGAGCAATCCACGAGGCGAGTGACCGCCAGAGCGGGCCCTGCGTCTGCCTCAACTGTGCAGCCCTCTCCGAGACGCTCCTCGAGAGTGAGCTTTTCGGTCATGAGAAGGGCGCGTTCACCGGCGCCACGGAAAAGAAGATCGGAAAGTTCGAGGCGGCGCACCGGGGCACGCTCGTGCTCGACGAGATCGGTGAGATGAGCCCGCCCATTCAGGCCAAGTTTCTCAGAGTGCTCGAAGGACATCCCTTCGAGCGGGTCGGCGGCTCGACGCGGGTGCAAGTCGATGTCCGCGTCGTGGCGGCTACCAACCGGGACCTCGAAGCCGCCGTCAAGGCCGGCGAATTTCGCCGCGACCTCTACTTCAGGCTGAAGGTCGTGGAAATCGTCGTGCCACCGTTGAGGCGACGCCCGGAAGATATCGAGACGCTCGCCTCGCACTTCCTGAACCGATTCGCGGCCGAAACGGGACGACGAATCAGGGGTTTTACCGCTGAAGCGGTCGTGGCCCTTCGGGCATGTCAGTGGCCGGGCAACATCCGTGAACTGCGGAATGTCGTCGAACGGGCCGTTGTGCTCGCCCAAGGAGAGTGGATCGACGTCGATGACATGGTGCTCTCCACGCTCGGGCCTGCCGGCGATACAGGGAAAGCCAAGCCTGGTCACACTGGCCCCTTCGTGCCGACAACGCTCGACGAGATGGAGCGTCGGCACTCCTTTGCGACACTCGAAGCCGTCGGCGGCAACAAGACGAAGGCCGCTGCCATCCTCGGCATCGAACGCTCCACGCTCGACCGCAAGCTCGCCAAGTGGGCCCGAACGTGATCAAGCCACCACAGAAAGCGGTTCACAGCCCGAAGTAGCGTTTCCATTCTTCGGCCCCTTCGGGCCCGGGTTCGGGCGGCTTGGCATCCCGCGTCTGACCGGCAGTTCGGGTCGCGGCTCGAAGCCCTGCAAACCATTCATCACTGCCCACAGGCTTGGCCCGCCGACGTCGCGCCGCGGCAATCACTCGGTTGTCGGATGAGACAACCGTCAGCGCCGTGGGCGCGTGATGTTCTTCGATGATCTCCTCGATGAGCGAATCGGCGGAGTCGTAGCCTCGGGCAAAACGGACAGCGATCCCTTCGTGCGTGGATCGATCCGGCAGACCAGGCGGAGCGTCCGCCGCATCAAAAATCACGGTTGCGGTGCTGGCGGTGTCGCCCAGCAGCCGGGCGATCTCGTTGAGAAGCGCTTGCCTGGAGGCCTCGAATCCTCGCGGACCCCGGACGCCTCCAAAAACACCTGAAGCATGGAGGAGGTTGTAGCCGTCGATGAGAATTTTCATGGGACAGCCACCAGTCCCCTGACTTACCGGCCCAGCCGGTACTTCACCCGACCCGCGACGATCGTGGCGACCGCCCTGCCCTGGAGCGTCCAGCCATGAAAGGGAGAGTTGACGCTCTTCGAGGCAAAGGTATTCACGTCAACCCGCCATGTGAGAGCCGGGTCGATGAGCGTGATGTCGGCCGGGGCACCGGGCCGCAGGGTGCCACGATTGATTCCCAGAATCTTGGCCGGGAGGGTGCTCATCGCCTCGACCAGTCGGGGCCAGCCGATCCGGCCAGGCTCGATCAGCCGCATGACAGAAAGACCGACCGCCGTCTCGAGTCCGAGGATACCGAAAGGCGCACGGTCGAGCTCGAGCATCTTCTTCTCGATGGCGTGCGGCGCGTGGTCGGTGGCGATGCAGTCGATCGTGCCATCGACGAGCCCCTCGATGATGGCGTCGATATCAGCGGCCGTTCGGAGCGGCGGGCTCATCTTGAAGTTCGAATCGAAGCCGCGAAGGCTCTCGTCGGTGAGCGTGAAGTGATGCGGGCAGACCTCGGCCGTCACTCGAATGCCCCGAGCCTTGGCGGCTCGGATGAGGGCCACACCACCGGCCGTCGAGACATGCATGACATGGAGCCGACCGCTCGTGACTTCCGCCAGCGCGATGTCGCGGCCGATCATCACCTCTTCACCTGCCGCCGGCATGCCTTTGAGCCCGAGCACGAGCGACACGAGCCCCTCGTGCATCACGCCACCGGAAGTGAGCTCGAGCACTTCTTCATGGGCCAGGAACGGCTTGTCGAACATCCGGCAGTATTCGAATATTCGACGCATGAGCTCCGCGTCATAGACCGGCGAGCCGTCATCGCTGAACGCCACGGCCCCGGCCTCGACAAGCTGCCCGATCTCGGCAAGCTCCTTGCCTTCGCGGCCTCGGCTCGCGCAGGCGACCACAAAGACGTTGCAGGTGTCGGCGCGGGCTGCCTTCTGGTGGATGAATTCGACGGCAGCCTGGGTGTCGAGTGGGGGTTCGGTGTTTGGAATGCAGGCCACGCTCGTGAAACCACCGGCGAGGGCCGCTCGGGTGCCCGTTTCGATTGTCTCGTCTTCCTCGCGGCCAGGCTCGCGGAGGTGGACATGCATATCGACGAGGCCAGGCGTAACGATGAGCCCTGCCGCGTCAATCGTCTCATCGACACGTCCCACCGGTTGCGTGCCGGAGTGTCCCACTGCCACGATCAATCCGTCTCGGACCAGCACGTCATCTGTCCGGTCAATGCCCTGCGAGGGATCGACCACCCGGCCACCACGAACCAGAAGCGTCGCCATCAGAAACGGCTCCCCGGCGAGGCGATCGCGGCACGCGGACCGCAGGTGAGCCAGAGGACTCCCATTCGCACTGCGAGGCCATTAGTTACCTGATCGAGGATCAGCGACTGCGGGCAATCGGCCACCTCAGCGGTGACTTCGACGCCGCGGTTGATCGGCCCCGGCGCCAGAATGAGGAGGTCTTTTTTGGCACGCTTGAGTCGCTCACGGGTCATGGCATAGAGGTGGGCATATTCGCGGACGGAAGGAAACGGCCGAGTGTTCTGTCGCTCAAATTGGATCCTCAACAGGTTGAGCACATCGCACCGCGGCACGATCGCATCGAGGTCGTGCGACACTTCGACACCCAACTCTCGCCACCGCTCCGACACGAGCGTGGGCGGTCCGCAGAGGATCACCTTTGCACCAAGTTTGACGAGGCCCCAGAGGTTCGATCGGGCCGTCCGGCTGTGGGCGATATCTCCCACGAGGCCAACCGTGACACCATTCAAATCACCGAGTCGCTCCCGGATCGAAAAAATGTCGAGGAGGCCCTGGGTGGGATGCTCGTGCGGCCCATCACCAGCGTTGATCACACCAACGGAAAGATGCTGGGAGAGGAGGTGCGGCGTGCCGGGGGTGGCATGACGGACGACCACGGCATCGATGCCCATCGCCTCGAGGTTCCGCGCCGTGTCGATGAACGATTCGCCTTTCGAGAGGCTGCTGCCCGACGCGGAGAAGTCGATGACATCCGCTCCGAGCCGACGGGCCGCGAGGGAAAAGCTCGTCCGCGTGCGGGTCGAGTTCTCGAAGAAGAGCGTCACGACCGTCGTGCCGGAGAGTACGGCGAGCTTCCGCCGGCAGCCGCCGGTCGCCTCCTTGAAGAGGGCCGCCGTATCGAGAAGGAGGCGAATCTCGCCGGCCGTGAGCCGTTCGAGGTCGAGCAGATGCCGGTGGGTCCACTGGGCCGGCACCGTTTCCGGTTCGATTGTGGCCGTGGGCATGGGAAGTCCAGGAAGGGGAAATCCAGGAAGGATCGAGGGATTTTTCGGTGTCGGAGTGTAGCAGAACGCACGCATCTGGAGGACTTTCTGGCCAGTTGGTTCCGCCGGACGTTTGGGCTTGTGGCAAGGCCGGGCCCCTCCCTACCCTCCTGCCGTCAAATCCCGAGCCCGGCCACCCGGGTTCCCCTGGCTTTGTGATGCCCAGCATGACCGTCCATCCCGTGTCTCGCCGCGTTTGGCTGTTGGCCTCTGCTGCCATCGTGGCGTGCTTCAGTAGCGGCTGCACGACGGTGCTCAGCACGGCGTCACTTCGCGATCTTTTCATGGGCCTCGACGATCGTGTTGACGACAGCGAGATTCCGATCGCTTCTGGAGACAACGTATCGGCGAGAAACGACGACGATGACTCTGCCGACGCCGAGCGGCGAGCGGCGGCCATCGAAGAGGCCATCAGTAGGCTCTCCAAGATCGAAAACCTTGACGACGCCGCGCGGGCCACGCTCATCGCGACGCTCCAGCGAACTGACCAGGAAGATTGGCCGGTGGTCGTCGATGCTTTTGCCGAGTCGTTGGCCGATGCACCGTCTGCTCATGTCGTGGCGAAGGCCGATCTCGACTCCATCGCCGTGACGACCAGCGAACCGTTGGTGACGGTTCCCATGGAGGTTCCGTCAGCGCCCGAGCCCGTACCTGCTCCGGTCCCAGCACCTGCTCCGGTCCCAGAGGAGACTGCGAAGCCGGTCGCCGAGCCCGTCCAGCCAGCCGAGGTGATGGTGGCGACAAGCGGCTCGCCCGCTCCTGAAACCGAAGCAATACCCGAGCCTGTCACCCCACGACCCCCTACCCTCGTCATCCGCAACGCTGCCTTCGCGTCCCGCGTCCAGGCCTGGGGCGTGCTCGACCGCTTCGCTGCCAATCGGTTTCGATCGGGACAGGAAGTGATCGTCTATTTCGAGCTTGAAGGGCTCTCTGCGGGTGAGTCGGCGACAGGCCACACGACCTGCATTGACTCCCGGCTTCGTCTCGTGACCAGCGACGGTGAGGCGGTCCATGATTGGACGTTCGAGCCCATCGCCGAGACCTGCCGCGCCCGCCGCCACGACTACTTCGCCCGATACTTGGTCCGGATCCCGGCGGAGGCGAAGCCAGGTCGCCACCGGGTCGAACTGGCCGTTACCGACACGCTTTCCGGCCAGGTGGCCGTTGAGGCGATCGATCTCGAAATCCTCGCAGCACCGCCCACTGCCGAGTGAGCCAGGGGCCGCCCGTGGCGAGTTGACGCCAGCGGCGGTACATTGCTCCTCAGTCGAGGAGACAAGTCCCTGCCGGAAGCATCCCTTGCCGATCCTTCGTGCCCAGCAGCTCGAGAAAACCTTCACATCGGCCGCGGGTACCGCGGTGACGGCCGTTCGCGGTGTCGATCTTGCCGTCGAACAGGGTGAGTTTGTCGCCATCACCGGTGCGTCCGGGTCTGGAAAGAGCACGCTCCTCCATCTGCTCGGCGGGATCACGAGACCCACGGCAGGCCACGTGTTTCTCGAAGAGACCGACCTGGCCGCCCTCAACGATGACGCCCTGGCCGCGATCCGTCGCCGACGGATCGGCTTCGTGTTCCAACGGTACAACCTTCTCCCCGAGCTTTCGCTCGTCGAAAACGTGGCGCTCCCGCTGGTGCTCGACGGCGTGCCGGCAGCCCGCTACACCGCGGCCGCTCGTGAGGCCCTCGCCGCCGTCGGCATGGATCATCGAGCCGACCACCGGCCCGACGCTCTCTCAGGCGGCGAACAGCAGCGAGGCGCCGTCGCGCGAGCCCTCGTGACGAACCCGGCGATCGTCCTTGCCGATGAACCCACCGGTGCCCTCGACTCGGCCAACTCCGCCCTCGTGCTCGAGCTGCTCCGGCAGGTCGTCAGCGACCGGCAGCAAACACTCGTCCTCATCACCCATGACCCCGGCGTGGCAGCGGCTGCCGGCAGGATCGTGCGAATGATGGATGGCAGGATTGCCGAAATCGTTGTGAGTGATTCCCCGTTTGCGGCTGCCGGGGCCGACCGGCCATGAGGCTTTGGTCTCTCCTCCTGCGTCAGTGGAGATCGCGGCCAGGGCGGGCCATCGCGACAGCGGCGAGCATTGCGGTGGCCGTCGGTGCAGTTGTTGCTACGTGGGTTTCGGC
Organism: Pirellulales bacterium; assembly: GCA_041744595.1. Classification (GTDB taxonomy): domain Bacteria; phylum Planctomycetota; class Planctomycetia; order Pirellulales; family UBA1268; genus QWPN01. Next base: position 908 of record JBGTKO010000410.1, on the reverse strand, counting down.
CGACGTGTCGCGGACCGGTTACACCCGACTGGCTGAAGTGATGGATGGTGTACCGACCGTGGATGTCACGGCCCGTGGCGGGGGAAGGTTCGTGGCCGACGATGTGCCGCCGCTTGCAGACGTTTCCGGCGTGCGGGCCGTCGTGCCACTCTTCTACAGGCCAACGCTCCTGCGGGTGGGCGACAGCCGGGTGCGCGAAATCGCGGTCGGCGTCGATGCCGCCGGGCTTGTCGGCATCGACCTCTTGGAGCTCGAGGCGGGCGAGCCTTGTCGCGGCGAAGACGAATTATTGCTCGACGCCACGCTTGCACGCGGGCTGAAGCTGAATGTCGGCGACGAGGTGCTCTTCTTTGGCCGTCGCCGGATCGAGCGGATGACGGTGACGGGCCTCGTGAAGCCGGGCTCTATGAACTGGTTTGGCGAGGGTGCGAACGTCATCGTCGACATCAGGGCGCTCACCGGCCTCTCGCGGGCAACCGGGATGGTGGATCGGATACGAGTGGTCCTCGCGCCTGACGCCAGTCGGCCCGCCGTGCGAAAGGCCGTCGGCGAACGGCTGCCTGAAAACCTCATGGCGGAGATTCCAGCGGGCCGGGCGAGCCTTGCGGAGGATGTTCTGCATGCAGCGAATCTCGGCCTCGATTTTGTGACGGGGCTCACCGTCGCGATGGCATTCTTCATCGTTGGCAATGCCATGCTGATGAATGTCTCCGAGCGGCGTCGTGGCTTTTCACTCTTGCGGCTTCTCGGGGCGACGGCCAGACAGATTCGTGGCTTCGTGTCGATCGAAGCCGCGGTGTTGGGCGCGGTCGGTGGCATCATCGGGGCTGCGGCTGGGCGAGTTGCTGCCGGGCCGATCACCGCGGGGATCGAACGGGCGCTCCAGTCCCCGGATGCCGCAATCGCTG
>JBGTKO010000409.1:0-7328 GCA_041744595.1 Pirellulales bacterium | reverse complement strand
GCTTGGTGATCGAGGAAAACTCGAGGTGCGTATGGGCGTTGACGAGGCCAGGGAGAACGATCACGTCGCCGAGGTCGATGTGGGTTTCGGGCAGCCCGATCGGCCGCCGTGCGATCCCCGCGACTCGCCCCCGCTCGATTCGAAGCCAGCCGTTCTCAATCGGCGCCCCTGCCATCGGCAGGATCCACCGGCATCGAAGGGTGAACGGCCCGTGTCGAGGTACGGCACCCAGGACGGTCACGGCGACGCGGCTGCGAGCGGGAGCGGCATGAAGCCCGGACGTTGCTCACTCGAGGAAGATGAATTCACCACAGGCTCGTCCTCGAACAGCTCGTAGAACACGTTCCTTCGGCGCGGGATGAATCCCAGCTCCGAGATGGCCGATTTCATTTCGTCAAGTGTGAGATGGTGGACGGTACCAGCGGCGCTCACGACGTTTTCCTCGATCATGAGACTGCCCATATCGTTGGCACCGAAGAGGAGCGCCAGTTGGCCGATGTCGCGGCCCTGGGTCACCCAACTCGATTGGATATTGGGAAAATTGTCGAGATAGAGCCGGGCCACGGCTTGGGTTTTGAGGTACTCGAAGGCACCGGCCGGCGGGATGTCATCCATCTCCGTGTTATCGGGTTGGAACGACCAGCAGATGAACGCGGTAAACCCGCCAGTTTCATCCTGAAGCTCCCGAAGTCGATCGAGATGCTCGATCCTTTCTGAGAGGGTTTCGACGTGGCCGTACATCATCGTGGCTGTGCTCTTGCCGCCGAGGAGATGCCACTGGCGATGCACGTCGAGCCAATCGTCGGTCATCACCTTGCCACGGGTGATCGCTGCCCGCACGCGATCGACGAGTATCTCTCCGCCACCCCCCGGGAGCGAACCGAGTCCAGCCCAGGCAAGCCGTTCAAGTACCTCGGGGAGCGACTTTTTCGAGATCTTCGTGAAATGGAAAATCTCTGGCGGTGAGAAGCCGTGGATGTTGACCTGCGGGAAGTGGTTCTTGATGTCTCGCAGAAGCTCTTCGTACCACTCGAGCGGGAGCGTCGGGTGGAGGCCACCCTGCATCAGGATCTGGTCGCCCCCGAGCGCCACCGTCTCCTCGATTTTTCTCAGAAGCTCCTCACGGTCGAGGACGTAGCCTTCGGGGCTTTTCGGGCCTCGGTAGAACGCACAAAAATCGCAGACGGCCGTGCAGATGTTCGTGTAGTTGATGTTTCGATCGATGTTATAGGTCCGCCAGGGCTCCGGATGGAGCCGTCTGGTCACGGCATCGGCAGCTCGGCCTATGCGAGCGAGGTCATGGCACTCGAGCAGACTGACGGCATCGTCGAACGATAGACGTTGGCCGGCTGCGACGTCATCGAGAATGTCGGAGGAGGATGTCGTCATCGGGAGGAGGGAAGGACGGCGGCAGGATCGGCAACGTGTGGAACGAGCCTGAGCTGATCCGCATAGGTGCGGAACAACCGCAGGGCCTCGCATTCGCGTTCACCGAGATCGTAGTGAAGATTTTCTCGTAGGTAACTGAGGCACTGCGGCACCGTCAGCCCGTGCCGACCTGCCTCCGCCGCTGCGATCGCTGCCAGGTTTGCCTTGCCACGATCGCGAGCCACGGCGAGGCGGTCGGCCACGCCGTCGAGATCGGCGCCGGGACGCGCGGCCCAGACGGCGAACACGAATGGAAGGCCTGTCCACCGGCACCACTCGTCGCCGAGATCCCAGACTAACTGGAAGGCTCCTTGGCAGTCGGCAGGGCCAAGAGCCCGGTCACCGATGAGGAGCACAGCGTCGGCGGTGGTCTCGTTGCTTGATGCGCCGATGGGCAGGATCTCCGTCCGTGGGCAGATGCCGTGCCGCTCCGCCAAGAGGATTCTCGCGAGGGCGGCACTCGTTCGGGAGCCCTCGTCCACGGCCAGCGTGGTCACGCGAGAGGGGACTGTCCGAAAAAGGAGTTTGACGCTCATCACCGGTCCGCTGCAGGCGATGCAGGCGTCGGAGACGATGCGCTGGGCAGGCTGGCGGAAGAGCTCGACCGAAGGAACGAGCGCGACATCGAGTTGACCGGCAGCGAGCCGATCGGCAAGACGACTCGGGAGGTCGTAGGAGACGTCGAGCCCGCACCCGGCGAGCCCGTGGATGAGGGGCTTCGAGTTGAGATATTGCACGGCACCAACTCGAACGACGCGGCAATCGATGGCCGGAGTCGGTACCCGAGGCGAGTGAGTGTGGGCTTTGCGAATCATAAGGGGCACGTCCAAAACCAGGGATTCTCACAATCCCTGAACACTTTAACAACCGCAACTCACGGCCCTGGCTAACCGCAAAGTGGCAGGGACTGGACCCCTCATGCCCCCGAAATAGAGCCAGCCCCATCGGCTTCCCGTCCGGCTCATGCTTCCAACTGGCGAAATGCCCGAAGGCCTATTCTGAGCGGTAACACGGTCGCTGCCAGACCCAGGGCCGAGATGAGCAGGAGGGCAGCAGCGGCGCCCCAAGGGCCTGCCGACCATGCGAGGAACCCGTCGGGCGCAATGACCCCGGGGCCGAGCGCCCTCGACAGGAGGAAAAGGTGCGTTGGGACCGCTGCCACGACCACCACGACCATGATGAACAGCGAACTGATGACGAGGCAGAGCGTGCCCCCAAAGCCTGAAGAAATCTTGGCGGGGGACGACTCCCGAAGGTCTGGCATCCGCGCTCCCAGGCCAACGGCGATGCCCGAGAGACCAATGCAGAGCAAGAGGCAGCAGTATTCGTGGTAGGCGATCAGTCGCCAGGGGAGACCGAGCATCGAGTCACTCAGGAACACGAGCGCTCCACAGGGCACGAGGCCGCCCACGAACGAGAACAAAAACTTTGACCAGACGATCTGGTCTCGGTGTACAGGCAACAGCACGAGGATCCAGAAGCGGCGGCCCTCCATGCTGATCATCGGGTAGACGAACCGGGTCGTGAACGTGGAGAGAATCAGCCCAACGACGGCCAGGTTGAGGAAACCGATCATCGACGCATAGGCCGTGTGGTAGTTGAACGATCGGAGGTTCAGGAAATAGAGCCCGAGCAGTCCGAAAAAGATCAGAAACTGGGACCACTGGGAGATGTCGCGGCGAAACAGCCGGAGGTCTTTCACGAGGAGGAGACGAAGCGGTCGACCCACGGCCGCGTCGCCTCCGAGTAGAAGACGGTCGATCCAGGCGGCTCGCCGCCGTCGCCGGGCCGGCACCTCGCCTGCGAGATGGCTGTAGCCCTTTCGGTAGGTGGCACGCGCGAGCCAGCCCGCAGCGAGCTGGAGCACGAGCGCATTGGCGATGAGCAGCGAGAGGAATTTCACTGACTCGAGGAACCCTGTGCTGAACAGCCGACCGTCTTCGTCAGGCCGCGACGCCTCCAGGAGGCCACTCGACAACCACCAACTCGGGAACAATTTCTGCTCGGTGACGGCGAGCCTGGCGAAGGTCCGCTCGAACCAGGCTGCCGACATGGCATCGAACCGTGGTTGAGACAGGAGAGACCAGCCGAGCCAAAGGAGCCCCACGCACGAGGCCGTGACCGCGATCGACAGGGCATGAAGGCGGAGCCGCGGCAGCCAGCCCACGATCGCCATACAAACGATGCCCCCGAGTGCGGCGGGGATCATCACGAACGAAAGCATGAAGGGGAGGATCAGTGCGAAGTATGACCAATCCGATTCCCGCACCACGCCGTAGGCGACGAGCATCGGGCTCCCGAGGAGCACGAATCCCCAGCTTGCAAACCACAATGACTCGCGAAACTTGTGCATGAAGATCGTCTCGGCCCGCACGGGAAGCGTGAGCAAGAGCCGCGCCTCCGGAGACTGGTACATGCCGCCGTAGAGCAGGATGCCCATGGAGAACATCAGCATCACCATGAGTGACGAGAAGAATGCGTTGAAAAGCAATTGGACGACGTCGGCATGGAGGGAATCGAGAAAGGAAAACGCCTCGACGAAGAGGCCGTAGAGCGCGGCCCAAAAAAGGGCACTCAAGAACACGACCAGCGAAAGCCGCAGCCGTGCCCCTGCCAACATCCCGCGGACGGTCTCCCAGATCAGCGTGCCACGAAGTCGAAGGAAGAGCCGCGACTCTTCGTCGTGAGAGAGAAGCCGAACGGCCGCTGAAGGCACCGCCCGGCCTGTCATGGTTCGGCCCTGCCAGGGCTGGTGAGCTCGAGATAGAGCTGCTCGAGGGACGTGGCTTCGAATGCGACCTGATCCCGAAGTTCCATGACGGTGCCGAGGAATCGCAACTGGCCGCGGACCATGATGCCGACGCGGTCGGCCATCTCTTCGGCCATCGCCAGCGTGTGCGTCGACATGAAGACCGTCATGCCCTCGCTCGTGCGCTGCTCCAGCAGGTCCTTGACGATCCGGACGCTCCGCGGATCGAGGCCCACCATCGGCTCGTCGAGGATCAGCACGTCGGGGTCGTGAAGGAGTGACGCGGCGAACACGAGCCGCTGCTTCATGCCGAGCGAGTAGCTTTCGGAGAGGTCGTCGAGGAACTCGCCGAGTTCGAAGCAATCGACCTCACGCTCGATCTTGTCGCGAGCGACATGGCGGGGCATTCCAAACATGTCGGCGATGAACCATAGAAACTCACGACCGGTGAGCTTGTCGTAGAGACAGGGCTCGTCGGGGACGTAGCCGACGTGAAGATGCGCGGCCCGCGGATCGGCCACCACGTCGTGGCCACAAATCCGAATCGCACCGCGTGTCGGGTGCAGCAGCCCGACGAGCATCTTGATGCTGGTCGTCTTGCCAGCCCCATTGGGCCCGAGCAGAGCAAAGAGCTCACCCCGAGGAATGGCGAGCGAGAGATCGGCCACGGCGGTCCGAGGGCCGTAGGTCCTGGTCACGTGATCGAATTCGATCATGGTACGGCCTCCTCCGTGGGTATGCCCTGGCCGTTCGCCGTGATGTCGGCATTCTCTGCCGCGGCAACGCGGACGGCTTCATCATCGGACCGTCGCACGAACGCGACTTTCGCCCCCAAGAGGGCCGCTTCTTGCCGAAGGACACGGCCTGAATGATCGACCCAGAGCCGGCATCTGGGAGGACGGCTGCTCGATGGATCCTCTCGATAGACCACGACGTGGACGCGGACAGATCCGCCATCCAGGGACAGCGTTTCTTCTTCCCCGACTTCCGCGTGCAGAATCTCGAGCGGCGACTGGCCCGGTCGAAGCGGGCTGTAAACAGGCACCGTCCAGCGGCGGCCCTTGGATAGTCCGGGAAGGGTCGCCAGCGGCGAGAATTCGTCGCCGATCATGGACGTCGTGGGAATCTGGCGAGTCGTCTCGTACCGAAGGCCGCCAGCGGACACGAGCATGGTAACGCGTCCGTTATCGACGGTGCCCGTCAGGACCAGCGAGTCTCGGCGGCCCGGGAGCGTCACGACTGACGAAAACGAACGGAGCTCGCCGTTGTCGTCAATCACCATTCGGCCGTGGGCGTCGAATCCCACCGTCATCTGGTCCGCGGGTACATGGTGCATGAAGAGCGCAGCCCAGCCGGGGAGGACTTGGTCCCACGGAATGCGATCGAAATGGAGCCGCGTATCGACCAGGAGGCCCTGCCGAGGGGATTGGTTCGCCTGAGTGAGCGCCCACCCAATCGGGCGATCATTGCACTCAACGGCCCATGCGACGGGGATGAGTCTGCCTGACGAGGCATAGAGCGCCTGGTGTCCAGGGGGCGAGCCGGGCCGCAGGGATGGGAGAATTTTTGCCCCGAATAGCCAGCCCGTGGTCACGAGCCAAAAGCCGAGAACAATGGGCGTAGAAAATGGTCGTTGAAGCATCGCGACGTCAGCCGACACGATGGAAGGAGCTCAATCCCCATCTGCAAGATCATTGGATTGTAGCCTGTCGGGTTTTCGCAGGAAATCGGTCCTTTCTGACGAAACTGCCCATCTTTCCGCGCCGCCCTGTTTTCTCGCCAAATTCTCATCATTCTCAGCGATGTGGATGGTTGTCTATCGCCTCGCTGGGGAGTAGAATCTTTGCCGTGATGGGAGTGGCGGAAAGCTCGCAGGACGAATGGATTCCCCGGAGCGAGGGCAACACGAATGACGCGAGACGTGTTTTACCACCAACGTTGCCCCGTATGCGGCCGGATGCTCCAAATCCGAGTGCAACTGTTGGGGCGACGGGTCTACTGCCAGCACTGTGGTGGCGGCTTTCTGGCAATGGACGAGGAAATGAGCCCGTCGTTCGGAGGAGCCTGCAGGTCGTCATTCGACCGTGCGGACGAGCTCCTCGAAAAGGCGGCGCTCGTACTCGAGCAGGCAGGTCTTGGCAGCGAATGTTGCTGACCGCTGGCTCGTGTTCTATGACGGTGGCGTGAACGTCGAGGGAAATCCCGCGATGTCGGCAAGTGCTCTCCAATACCCTGGGAACGTTTTTCCCACGCATCGCGGATCTTCGATTTCCACGCCGGAGACGCAGAGCCCTGCAAGGGAAAGGCTCATGGCCATGCGGTGGTCGTCGTAAGTCCGCATCCTTGCCGCATGCAGCGGAGATGCAAGACCGGTCGGCCAGACGGTGAGCCCGTCATCATGTTCTTCGATCTCGGCCCCGAGCCGACGGAGCTCCTGCACGAGGTCGGTGATTCGGTCAGTTTCCTTGTCACGGACATGGGCGACGTTACGGATCGTCGTCCGGCAGTTTGTAAACAGGGCGACAACGGCGAGTGTTGGCACCGTGTCGCTGATCGCGTTCATGTCGATGTCGATCCCCCGATCCGCACGGCCAGATACCGTCACCGCGTCGGGCTCCCATGAGACTTCGCAGCCCATCTCAGCGAGGGCGCCGCAGAACGCGATGTCACCCTGGAGGCTATCGCGGCCGAGCCCTTCGATGCGGACCCGTCCGCCAGTAATCGCCGCGGCTGCGGTGAAGTAGCTCGCGGCTGACGCATCGGGCTCGACAGCATAGCTCCGGCCCTCGTAGCCCTGCGGCGGAATTCGCCATCCCCCGTCCGCCGTGACCTCACAGGTTGCCCCGAATGCCTCCATGACACGGCGTGTCATGTCGAGATACGGGAGCGAGACGAGGCGTCCGGCGAATGAGATCTCCATTCCCTGCGTGGAGCAGGGGGCGGCAAGCGCCAGTCCACTGCCAAATTGGCTCGACGTTTCGCTTCGCACGCGAGCCGCACCGCCCGGCATTCCTCGAGACCGGATAACCACGGGCGGGCAGCCTCCGGGGCTTTCGGCCACCGCGTCGATCCCCAACTCGCACAGCGCGTCGAGGAGGTCGCCGATGGGCCGCTGCCGCATGCGGGCTGTTCCGTCGAGCCGATAGGTGCC
>JBGTKO010000408.1:0-7936 GCA_041744595.1 Pirellulales bacterium | reverse complement strand
GGTTCGAGAGGACGTTGGCGGTCTTGGGCGTGTGCTGTCTCCAAGACACTCCCGCGAGGTGGGTGGCCATCCATCGACGCCACCATCAGTATTCTGACGAACGACCCGATCCCCACACCCCGCTGGTGGATTTTCTCTGGGGGCATGTCGGCTGGCTGGTCTGGAGGAATCGCGAAACAAACACGATCGGTTTTTACGAACAGTATGCCAAAGACATCTTGAAGGACCCGTTCTACCGCATGCTCGAGCGGCGACTTTTATGGCTTTGGGTCTATGTTGCCCATGCAGTGCTGTTCTATGCCGTCGGGCTTGCCATTGGTTGGATTTCCACAGGCAGCTACTGGTCGGGCGTGCAGTTCGGGGCGAGCCTCCTTGTCTGGGGAGTTTTTGTTCGTACGGTGCTGGTCTGGCACGTGACCTGGTCGGTCAACTCCTTCACGCACATCTGGGGCTATCGAAACTACCCCACGAGCGACAACAGCCGAAACAACTGGGTCGTGGGGCTGCTCGCCCACGGTGAGGGCTGGCACAACAACCATCATGCGGAACAGCGGAGCGCTCGGCACGGCCACAAGTGGTGGGAATTCGACATGACCTGGGGAGTGATCCGGTTCTTGGAGATCGTAGGGCTCGCCAAGAACGTGGCCCGGCCGCGGTTCGACGTCGATCAAGACGAGCCTGCCGGGGCGTGATCCTGACCGATTTTCTGGTCCACCGGTGTTTCCGACACACACCATGCCTGCTCGGCAAAATCCTTCTGGCCAGTGCGACGCATCGCCAGCAGCGGAGGAAGGCGGCGGTGAGCTCGGTACCACGGCATCTCACAAAGGGGAAGACGACGTTGTTGAGATCTTCGTTCGCGAGGTCGAAGCGCCTCCCGCCGCACGCTACGAACTGATCCAGCAGATCGGCACGGGCGGCATGGGCGTGGTCCATCTGGCCCGCGACCAGAGCCTCCGCCGCAAGGTTGCCTTCAAGCAGATGCGGGAGAAGGTGGCACGCGATCCGCAGCAGTCGGCACGATTCTTTACCGAGGTGCAAATCACGGCCCAACTGGATCATCCCAATATCGTCCCTGTCTACGCGCTCGAGGCCGCGGCAGACGGCACCGTCGGCTACTCCATGAAGCTCGTCGAGGGGAAGACGCTCAAACAGTTCATCCAGGAAGCCCGCGAGCAGCTCGACGCTGGCTGCCTCGACGAGGAGCATGGCCTGGCTACGCGGCTCGACCGCTTTCTGATGGTCTGCGAGGCCATGGCTTTTGCGCACAGCAAACGCGTGATCCACCGCGACCTGAAGCCGGCCAACATCATGCTCGGCCGCTACAACCAGGTCTATGTGATGGACTGGGGCATCTGTCGCCTGATCGGCAATGACGCCACCGAAGCGGTGTACCCGGAGCAGGTCGATGTCGGACCTGAGACGGCCAGCGCCACCCGCACCCAGTACGGCTCCGCTATCGGAACCCCCTCCTACATGTCCCCGGAACAGGCTGCCGGGCGGAACAGCGAACTGGACGACCGCTGCGATCTGTATGCGCTGGGTCTGATCTTGTTCGAGCTGGTGTCTCTCGAGCGGGCATACCGAGGAAAGGCAACCGCCGATGTGTGGCAGGACGTGGTCCGTGGCAAGAAGCAACCGCTTGTTGCCTACCGCAACGATCGGCCGATCCCTGGCGACCTGCGGGCGATCGTCGAGAAGGCGACCGCCTTCAGCCGCGACCATCGCTATCCGAACGTCAGCCACCTGGCTGAAGACATCCGCCGCTACCTCCACGGCGACGCGGTTTCGGTCCGTCCAGACAACGTTGTGCGGAAGCTCATGCGATTCATGACGAAGCACCGCGTGGCCACGCTCTCCGCCATGATCGTCATTCTGGTGCTCGGGGCGGGAGGCACCATCGGGGCGCTCGTGCATTCGCAACGGGGGCTCCGCGCGGCTGCCCACCGCGAACACCGGATGAACGAGCTGCTGACGTCCGTTGCAACCCAGAGCCACCGATTGGATAACGCGCTTTCCGATTACGAGAAGTCGCTCCTCGAACTGGCCGGGCGAACCACCGCCGTCCTGGCTGGTCCGCCTTCGAGCAAGGCTCGATACTTTCTCGATGCCGACTTCCAGGACCCCCACCGCGCGCCGGATGACTATGCCTGGTCGAAGGTGTACCACCGCCCTGTCAGCACCCGCTGGCCCGTGTTCAAATTGGCTCCTGATGTTTCGCCCCAGGCGGCGGAGCCAACGATCCAGAAGCTGGCCCGACTGGGCCCCGCGCTCGAGTCAGCGGTGCTGGCCAGCGCCGGCCTCGACCCGATCGGTCAGCCGTCAGAGACCGTGCGTCGCGAGATTGCCGACAAGGGAACGCCGCTGACATGGGTCTATGTCTCGCTTGCCTCGGGCATCCACGGTGGGTATCCAGGGAAAGGGGGCTACCCACCTGCTTATGACGGCCGCCACCGGCCGTTCTATCGTCTCGCGGCTGAGCGGCCTGGCCTTCATTGGGGACGGCCCTATTTCGACGCGCTGGGGCAGGGGCTCCTGGTCCCTTGCAGTACATCCATTCTTGATCTCGAGCAGAGGTTTCTGGGCGTGGCCGGTTTTGACCTGACGCTCGAGCGGCTGATCGATGACCTCCTCGTGATTGATCGACTTCCCTCCTTCGAGGCTGCGTATCTGGTCGATCACGAAGGGAACGTCGTGGTCTGCACGGAACAGCGGGGCAGCCGCTACGCGCGGGCCGAATCCGACGCTGCCGCCGATGGCCATCTGGCCCTGCATCCCTTGCCGTACCCAGAGGTCATCCCACTTGTTCGTGCAGGGCGAAGCGGACCAATCGAGATCTTCACACCTCATCACACGATCGTGGTTTGTTACCCGCTGCACTCGGTGGGCTGGCACTACGTGGTGGTGGCTGACGGCCGACGACTGCTCACAGCCCCTGGCGTGTCCGAACCAGAAGGTGGCTGAGAGCCTCCCCAGAACAACTCATCGCGGATATTGACGTCAGTCCGTTCGGTGATGAGACTCGACCTTGGCCAACTGGCCCATGCTCGGTCAGGGACTCACCAGCGATGTTGCTGAACGATGTTCCTGGAAGAACCCAGTAAAGACGACAATGACGTCGTCCCACGACCGAGACCACACATGGACCAGAAAAAAATCGAGGAACTGATCAGAACTTTCTTCGAGATCGATCGGGGTGCGCTCCGGGAGATCTTTGATGAAATGTTGTCGGCCATGGAAGCAGAGCAGGCCCTGCCACCAGGCACGGTCATGTCCTGCAACTACGAGACGGCTCAGGCCAATCCTGAGATCCACACACTCCCCGGCAATCTCAAGGATGCCCGTGACGCGGTGTTTCCGTTCTTCTGGGGCACCGATAGCTGGCAGTCGAAGCTGCACCTCGAGAATGTCAAAGGGCCCCCGAACTTCGCATCACTGGTGGGAGTCCTGGCTGCCGTACTGAAGAATCCGAATTTGTGCGTCGATGCCTACTGCCTGAGATCCAATGAGCTCGAGGTGAAATCGATCACGGCGCTTGCCAATCTGATCTTCTATCACACCGAGTCTCCCTGGGGCGTGTTCACGAGCGGTGGGACGGTCTCCAACCTCTATGGAGGAAAGATCGGGATCGAAAAGATCGCACCAGGGGCGATGCAGAACGGCATTCAGGGTCTGAACCTGGCTGGGGTTGTGTCGGCGGCTGGTCACTATTCGAACGCGACCCTGGCCGGCTGGTTGGGCATGGGCGTGCGAAACCTCCACGCGATCCCGACTGACAACCGTATGGCGATGCGAATCGACCTTCTGGAAGCCAAGCTCGACGAGTTGTATGGTGACGGAAAGTTGGTGCCGTTCGTGATCGCCACGTTTGGCACCACCGATGCGTTTGGCATCGACGACGTGGCGGCCATCGCCGAGGTGATCGACCGGAAGGCAGCGCGCCACAACGTCGTGCGGCCACACCTTCATGTGGACGCGGCGGTGGGCTGGGTGAGCTGTTTTCTTACGGAGTACGACACCGTCGCCAACCCGCTCACCATCGACGCTGCCACGCTTCCGCTCGTTCGCCAAGTCCAGCAGGCGACCTCGGGCTTTCACCATGCTGACTCCGTCACGATCGACTTCCACAAGATGGGGTGGGGTCACTATCCGTCGAGTGCGTTCATTGTGAATCGACGTGAGGATCTGGCACGGCTGACCCGCACCGTGGATGACATGCCGTATTTTTCAGAAGCAGATTTTCGTCATGATCCGGCCTTGTTTACGCTGGAGTGTTCCCGCCCCGGAATCGGCCCGTACTCGGTGATGGCGTCGTTGAACGGCATCGGGTTGAATGGCTATCGCATGCTCGTGGCGCATGCCATGGAGATGGCAAGGCAGCTCAGGGAGCGAATTGATCGGTTCGATTTCTGCCGGGTGTTGAATCCGCACAACCCAGGGCCACAGGTCTGCTGGTGGGTGTTACCTCGTGGCCGCAATGCGAAGCAAATTTTTGATCGACTTGAGCGGGGAGAACTGCCCGACGAGGAAGCGCAGCAGTATCTGAGCGAAGTCGGGCGGCTTTTCTACAAGCGGGAGGCCACGATGGATCCGGCCATCGATGCCCGCCTGAGTTTCACGCGGTCGGTGGGCTACAGCCCCCACGGAATCAACCTCCCTGCGTGGAAAGCTGTCTTCTTCAACCCGAAGACAGACCAGGCCGTGATCGACCGTATCGTCAGCAGCATCGAAGACATCGCCTGAACAGCAAATCGTTCAGTGTGCATTGTCGATCGGCAGCGAGTGGATCGATTAAAAGCCCTTCACCTTGGTGAGGGGATACGGTGAAACGTTGCAGATTTTAAACGGCTTTCACACTCTGCAAGGCCGCATCGACGGAGCAGCGGCCCGGCCCGGCCAGGAAAATGCCAAGGAAGGCGATGAGGTACAAAAGCGCCGGCTCCTTGGCATCGCCGCCTACCACCATGAGCGGATGTGGAGCGTGGATCACGAAGGCGGCGATGGCCATGGTAAAGATTACGGGCACCGTTGCGAGGCGGGTGAAGACGCCGAGCAACACAAGCACGCCGCATACCAGTTCGGCGGCGATGGCCCCGTTGAGACTGTTGACGACACCGATGCCCAACGGGTCGGGAAACTGCGTCGACAGTTTCGCGTACCCGGACGCCTTGTCCCAGCCGTGGTAGGCAATCAATCCGCCGAAGCCCACGCGGAGGATGAGCATGGCGATGTCGAAGCTGACCGGGCCGTTGCCCGTGGGGCCTTGGAGCACCCGCATCCATTTGGGCAGGCCGACAGTTGATGACATATCGATATCCTCGTTCATGGGGCGTGAGCGACTGCTGGAGCCGCGGCTTTGCAAGCGGCACACGATCGAACTCGCGTGACACCGTACCCTCCCACTCGAAGCGAGGAAGGTCAATGCGGATTTGGCAGTAGTCAAAAGGTGGGGTGTCGGGTTCTGGGTGGAGCCGATCCGGCTCAAAGCTCTGTCGCGACGCACCATGTGGCGTCAGAGGCACCAGAAAATGTCCGACGAACCGCTATTTTTGAGCGATGACGGGGCCGCCGATGCTGTCAGCCGTTCGGCTCGTCCTCGTCCCAGCCGGGGTTGGTGTCGTCGGACTCCTCGTCAGCGCCGTCATCGGCGTTGGCTGCGACGGCGATGTTGGCATGGGGCTGGATGCGGAGTTTTCTGGGGGCGGGATCGGGGGGCAGCGGTTCGACACCGCTGCGGGCGGCCCACTCTTCCATCGTCAGGAGCACCTCGCGTGCCTGGCTGCCCTTGTACTCGCCCACGACGCCGTCCTCGGCCATGAAGTCGATGAGCCGAGCACCTCGGCCGTAACCGACACCGAGTGCTCGCTGGAGAAGCGACACACTGCCGCGACCCTCGCGGATCACCACCTCGACCGCAGCTTCATAGAGCTCGTCACGATCCTGCGGGCTCACCTCAGCCTTGGTGGCTGCATCAGCCGCACCAGCCGGCTGAAGGTTCACAAGCTCCGCGGCATACTGCGGCTCGGTCGTGCCGATGGCCCCCATCACGCGGCCGATCTCGTCGTCACTCACGAACGTGCCCTGGCCACGGAGAATCTGGCTCGTGCCCGGCGACAGGAAGAGCATGTCGCCATTGCCCAGGAGCCGCTCGGCCCCCATTTCGTCAAGCACCACGCGGCTGTCCGTACGGCTAGCCACCTGGAACGCGATCCGCGCGGGCAAGTTACTCTTGATGAGGCCGGTGATGACATCCACCGTTGGCTTTTGCGTGGCGAGGATGAGATGGATGCCAACCGCCCGGCTCTTCTGGGCAAGCCGGATGATGTGGGCCTCAATCTCCTTGCCGGCCGTCATCATCATGTCCGCGATCTCGTCAGCAATCATGACAATAAAAGGCATCGTGGTTGGGATCGCTGCGGCCTCTTCTTCGCTCGCGGGATTGATGCGACGGATAAGCTCATCGCGGCCCAGCGCGTTGTACTGCGTCAGATGGCGGACGCCCACCTTCGCCAGAAGCGTGTACCGCTGCTCCATCTTTTCGACCGCCCAGGCCAGAATCGCCTCGGCCTTCTTCATGTCGGTGACCACCGGGTGCATGAGGTGGGGCAGCGATTTGTAGGGCGTGAGCTCGACCATCTTCGGGTCGATCATGAGCATGCGGACTTCATCCGGCCGACGGGTCATGAGCATCGAGACGATGATCGAGTTCAAGCAGACTGATTTGCCGGTGCCCGTGCGGCCGGCAATCAGAAGGTGGGGCATGCTCGCCATGTCGACCACCATCGGATTGCCTGCCACGTCTTTGCCGAGGAAGATCGGGATCTTCATCGACTTGCTCTTCGACTGGGTCTCCTCGATCACCTCGCGGAGGCGAACCATCTGACGGGTCGTGTTGGGCACTTCGATGCCGACCGAGTTTTTGCCCGGAATCGGTGCCACGATCCGGACGCTTGGCACACGCAGGGCAATTGCCAGGTCGTCAGCAAGGTTCGTGATCTTGGCCAGCCGCAGACCGGCCTCGAGCTCGATCTCGTATTGCGAGATGACAGGACCCGTTTCGACTTCGACCACTTTGACTTTGAAGCCGAATTCCGCAAACGTCTTCTCGAGCACCTTCGCTCTGTCGCGAACCTCTTGTTCTTGCTGATCGAGGGCGACGTACTCGGTGGAAAGGAGCATCTCGAGGCTCGGCAGTTCGTACTCGCCAATCGGGTCTGGTGACAGCTCGAGCGCGGGAGCCGTGGGCCGACGGCTCGCCCGTGAGCGGATCGGCAAGGGGCGAGCGACAGGCTCGGCAGGTGCGTCCTCGTCGTCGCCTTCGTCAGCGTTGGGTTCCTCGATGTCGGTTGCCGACTCATCCTCAAAAGGGGCAGCAGCCAGAGGCGGACGGCGACGGACGCGGATCGTGGGCTCGGAGTCGTCGTCCTCGTCGGTCTCGTCATCGCTCGCAAGCTGGTTCCCGGCAGTGAGACGCCGACGCAGGCCTGGCAAGACACGGGCGAGGTCGGTGTCGTCCGTGTCGAGGGTGTCCGAGTGGCCCAGCGTGTTGGCCCGAGCGCGTGGCAGGCGGCTTCCAACCACGGCAAAGGCTCCGCCGAGACCGGCAGCAATCGCGGTGCCACTTGCCCAGGCGACATGGCCACAACGGACAAGGAGGGTGTCGCAGGCGATGAACAAACCACCTCCAAGCATCGCCACAAGAAGGATCGCGGCCCCAGCTCGGGCGAGGTACGTCTCGGTCAAAAACAGGCCCACACTGCCAATCCGTCCGCCCGGACCCCAGATCGGGCGGGGAGCCCAGTCCGGCAGAAACAGGGCCAGAAGGGTGCATGCAGCCGCGATGCCAACGATTCCGCCGGCAGCTCGAAGTGGGAGGTCTGGCAGCGGCCGCCGGAGGAGCATCGCGAGGTCGACAGCGACAAGGAGCGCAACGGCG
>JBGTKO010000407.1:0-19459 GCA_041744595.1 Pirellulales bacterium | reverse complement strand
ACTGTTTGTGGCGATCTGGTTGGTCTCGCGGGTATTTGCCGCCTTCCGCAAGGAGGCGAAGGCCCAGCCGGCGGTTCGCCCGCCGCAGGTGCGGCCGGCGCCGCTCGATCCTCGAGGAGGTCTGGGTCGGCCCGTGGAAGTCGATCGCGAGATCGAGAAACTGCTGAAGCGGACGCTCGGGGTTGAACCCGCGCGGCAGCCGCCGCCTCTGCCGCGGCAGCCGAAGCAGCGGCAGCAAAAACAAAAATCGAAGAAGCAGGGTGCCGGCGGACCCTCGAGATTGGATGCTCGGGACACCCGCGAGTCGCGGGGCAGCGATGTTTCAAGGCATGTTGAAGAGGCGTTTGCCCACGACCTCGCCCACGAATCGCCCTCTGGCACGGCGAGTCAATCGGTGGCCGCAATCGCGGCATCCCCCTCGGCCGATCTGATCGCGTCACTCCGCTCGCCGGAAGATATTCGACGGCTCATGATCGTGCGGGAGATTCTCGACGTCCCCTCGCACCGTTGGTAGGGCTTGCTCAGGCCCTGCGGCGGCCAAGGATGTCTGGGTTGACGAGCCATTCGAGCTCACCGGGCTGACCGAGGCCGTCTCCGAGCAAGACCGATGCGATCGTACCCTTCGCGAACCGGACCGCGGCTGAGCCGTCACCAACGGCCTCGGCGAGCAGTCGCCCGACGCAGGGTGAGTGACCGACCCAGGCCACGCGGGCCGCATCCTGCTGCACCGTCCATTCGACGAGCGAGTGCCAATCGGATGACGGTGCGAGCGCGCCAAGCGTGACAACCGTCGGAGCGCCAGGAAGCTCATCGGCGAGTATTACGGCGGTCTGATGGCAGCGGACGAGCGGGCTTGTGGCGATCAAGTCGATCTCGAGACCCGCATTGGCGAGCCGTCGCACCATCCTGGTGAACCGCTTGCGGCCCCTCGGTGTGAGCCGTCGGCTCCGGTCGTCGCCATCCGCGGAGGAATCCTCTGCCGTGGCATGACGAACGATGTAGAGGTGTGTCGTGAGGATGAGCATGGGGGAATTGTGATGGTCCCGGCCGTCTCCCGCAAGCGGGCGATCAGGTCACGCACGTCGCCAGAAGGTGTCCGGGGCAATGCCGGCGGCGTCAAGGGCTGCTGCCGCGTCCCGCCGCCAGCGGGCGGCATCGACGGGATAGCCGGCAGTTGGAAGGAGTCCTGGGGCTCTTTCCCCCCAGAACGTGTTGAACGCGAGCATCGCCAGCTCGCGAACATATTTGGCTGTCATGCTGGCGACCGCGATCGGCACCCGCGACTCGCCGCCGACGGTGAACTCGATGCTGCCTGCGGGAGGCAGCCCGTAGACGCTCCGAGTGGGTGTCTCTTCGAGTGGTCGCACGAGCGACAGGTCAAAAGCTCGGGCAACGAGCGGCGCGTAGCGGCGGCGGCCGCCGTGACGGTCGCACCAGATGAGCCGCGGCTCGTCGGGGGCCGCTCGTGAGGCGAGCGAGACTGCAAGGCCGAGCGTCACCTGCGAAAGGATGTCGCTTTTGTTGAGGCCGCTCGCGAGGAGCGCGTTGAATTCGGCCGGCTGGATGATCCGGACGCGGACCGCTTCAAGCCGCACACTCGCTGCACGAAGAGCCTCGGCGATTCGAGCGGCCTCGTCGCGGCAGGAAGGCTCATGCTGGTGCCTGGGGAGCGAAAGACCCGAGAGAATATCTGATTCTGGTGGCTCGGTGCTCGTGGGATCGCCGAGTGTTGCGGTGAGCAGAGGCCAGCCAGAAGGAGTAATGCCACCTGGTCGTGCGAGGATCGTCGCGATGAGCGCCCCGCGCTCGAGTGCGTCAAACCCCGCGCCAGATCGATAGATCTTTTTGGAGTCGCCCCAGAGGCCGGGGGCAGCAACCTCGACTGCCGAGGTGATCGACGCCTCGGCAGAGTCAGCATCAGCCGCCACTCGCCATGCGGTTGCAGCGACGACGAGCGGCCCGAGGTTTGGACCGTAGCCAGCCTCGTCGGTGCCGATCACGAGCGTCACGGTGCCGCTCCATGCCCACCTTGCGGCCACTGCCGGCAGTACTCGTAGATCGCGACGGCGGTGGCCGTAGCGGCGTTGAGGCTGTGTGGTATCCCGGACATCGGGATCTCCGCCACACGGTCGAGGCGAGCGAGCTCTTCGGCAGTCAGCCCGGTCCGCTCATTGCCGATGACCAGCGCGGTGCGGGCCGTAAACCGAAATGTGAAAAGCGACTCGGATCGCGTTGTTTGTTCGAGGCCGACCACCTCGAGGCCGTCAGCCCGGAGCCGATCGAGCACGGGCGGAAGGCTCCGATGCACCTCGATCGCCACTGCCTCGGCCCCGTCGCGGGCGATTTTCCCGTGGATGCCAGCCGCACCGCAGGCGATCACGCGACGGATGCCGAAGCAGCCGCAGGTGCGTACGATGTGCGAGAGATTGACGTGGCTCCGCATCGTCGCGCAGGCCACGACCAGTTCGCGGGGCTCCGCGAGCGGCTCGGGAGGCTTGTGACGGATGTGTTCGAACCGGGGCATGGGTGGCTCGTGGGCGGTGTGGCTCTCAGCGGCGGTGTTGGCCGTGGGTAGCCTGCTGGCTCTCCTTCCGGCGGCCCGTGTGCTGGCAGTCGAGCCGGTAGCAGCCGAGGTCACCGTTGGCCTCGTGGACTGTGACGGCCTCATCGCGGAGGTCAAGCGGCATGAAGGAAAGGTCGTGGTTCTCGATTGCTGGAGCACATCCTGTCCACCGTGTGTGAAGGAGTTTCCGGGGCTCGTAAAATTGGCCGCCACACACGAAGACAACATCCTCTGCATGTCGCTGGCCGTCGAGTATGACGGGTTTGGCAGGCCGGAGGAGTTCGTCCCGCGGGTGAAGACCTTTCTCGAGAAGGTCGGTGCAGGCCAGATCGTCAACTTGGTGGCATCGGAGGAAGCCGACAGGGTGTATGAACGGCTCGATCTCGTGAGCATCCCGGCGGTGTACGTCTGGAAACCCGACGGATCGCTCGCCATCCGCTACGACGACGACATGGCCTCCCGCACGCTCGGGAGGCCATTCACCTACGCCGACGTCGAGAAGACTGTCGCGACAATTCTCGCCGAAGCCGAATCGGAACAATAGACTGAGACCGCATCGAAACCTCTGGAAGTCATCGTGATGGACAACCCATCGAGTGGAACTCGCGCTCTGCGAAAGGGCGACATCGTGCAGAACCCGCTTGGTGGCTGGCGGGAGACGGTCGAATCGATCGTGGTGGCGTTCGTCCTCGCGCTCTTGTTTCGCTCGTTCGAGGCAGAGGCCTTCGTGATCCCGACTGGTTCGATGGCCAACACGCTCATGGGCCGCCATCGCGACATTGTCTGCGAAACCTGCGGCACGTCGTTTCGAGTGGGCGCGAGCACGGAGCTCAATGATGCGACCTGCAAGCTCAACCCACGGGTCTTCGTGAATCAGGCCCGATGCCCTGGGTGCGGTGTTGCCATGCGGCTCACCGATCAGGACGGCAACTACAAGCACGACTATCCCCCGTTTGCAGGCGACCGGATCCTCGTCGAGAAGTTCGCGTACGACTTCTCCGAGCCGGCGCGATGGGATGTCATCGTCTTCAAGTATCCAGAGGACGCGAAGACCAACTACATCAAGCGGCTCGTGGGGCTACCGGGTGAAACGGTTTTTATCGCTGGCGGCGACATCTGGACGAGCCGCGGCAAGGCGCGGCCTGAGGAGCAGCCCAAGGAGCAGCCGGGCATCGCTCGAAAACCTGCCAGCAGAATGCGGGCGATGCTCCAGACGGTCTCTGACAGCCGGTATGTTGCCGAGCCTTTGCAAAAGGCTGGCTGGCCCGACGCCTGGAGCGACTGGTCGGGTGATGGCCGAGCGGCTCGATGGACGACCAGTGATGGTGGCCACTCCTATGCGGTGACCGCGGGTGAGCCGGCTACACTCCGCTGGCGGCATTTCGTGCCGGTGGGCTTCGTGCCGGGCCGCCCGCTCGCTGCGGACCCCGAGCCGGCGCTTGTCGGTGACTTCCAGCCATATAGCCAGGATCCTGGATACGTCGGCCTCCACCGGAGCCCCGGTCTTGGCTGCATGCTCGACGGGGCCCACTGGGTGGGCGATCTCGCGATCGAGTGCCAACTCGAGAGTAGCGATGCCGCGGGTGTCGTCACGTTCGATCTGGTGAAGGCGGGTGTGCGGCATACCTGTTCGATCGATCTTGCCACCGGGTCGGCCACATTCGCCCGGGAAGGGGACGAGGCTGTCGGCGGCACCGCTGTCACGAGCGTCCGCGGCGAGGGACGCTGGCGGATTCTCTTCGCGAACGTCGATGACGAACTGTCGCTGCTGGTCAACGGCCGAAAGGTGAAAGCCGAGGGCCAGACCACCTGGCAGCGAAACTTCATGGAAGTTCCCGAAACACGGCCTGTGCTCCGGGGCGGTCAGCCCGGTGACACCGAGCCGGATGATCTCGCGCCCGTGGGCATGACCGTCTCGGGTGGAAGCGTCCGCGTGTCTGACATCGCCGTCCTTCGCGACATCTATTACATCTCCTCCGGGATGCAGGCCGCCCTCGCGGGCCGTGAGGCCGAGGAGCCGTTTCTCGAGTTTCCGCTCGAGCGTGACCAGTTCTTCGTTCTCGGCGACAACTCCTCTGCCAGCAGGGACTGCCGTGCCTGGGGCACTCTCGAGAAGCCTCTGCACCATGTCGATCGCCGCCTGCTGGTTGGCCGTGCCCTCGTGGTCTGGTGGCCACATGCTGTCCCCACCTCGAGGAATGTGAAAGTCGGCGAGCGATGCGGCTGGGAACTGCGATTGCCCTTCCTGCCCAACTTCGCGAGGATGCGGTTCGTGAGGTAATCCGGTGGCCAGGGATGCGGCCGCCCGAGGCGTGAGGTGCAGGATGTCGCTCTTGTCGGTCACCGGTCTGGTGAAGAGCTATGGCCGCAAACGCGTGGTCGATGGCGTTGATTTTCACGTGAATCTGGGTGAGATCGTCGGCCTGCTCGGCCCAAACGGTGCCGGCAAGACGACGAGTTTTCGGATGACCTGCGGGATGGTGATCCCCGACGCGGGCCGCGTGCTCCTCGATGGCGCCGATGTGACCGGTTGGCCGATGTTCAAGCGGGCTCGGGACGGTGGCATGGGCTACCTCGCCCAAGAGCAGAGCGTGTTCCGCAAGCTCACCGTGGAGCAGAACCTCCTGGCGATCATGGAGCTCATCGGGATGAACGCCAAGGAGCGCCGGCGGCGGTGCGAGGAACTGCTCGAACAGTTCGACATCGCCCGGATTCGCCGCTCAAAGGCCCACTACATCTCCGGTGGTGAGAAGCGGCGACTGGAGATCGCTCGATGCTTGGTCACCGAGCCACGGATCATTCTGCTCGACGAGCCTTTTACGGGTATCGATCCGGTCACGATCCACTCGATCCAAAAGATCATCCAGGGCCTGCGGGATGACGGGATTTCGATCCTGATCACGGATCACCGTGAGCGGGAGACACTCGCGATCACCGACCGCAGCTATGTGATCCGCGCCGGCAAGGTGCTCTGCCACGGCTCGGCGGAGGAAGTCCTCAACAACCCCGACGCCAAGAAGTACTACTTCGGTGAAAGCCACGGTGTGACGGCGGCGTAGTCCTTGGTTGTTCGCACCCCCCCCTGAAAAGCCCCTCACGTTCGTGACGAGATTGCGGGCCGAGCCCGGACAGCCGTTTCGGTTCGATCCGCGAATGTTCGGGAAATGAGAGGAGAAGGGTTTGGTGGTACGGAATTCGGCGGTTGGGTATTCTCTCCGAACACACCATCGGAGAAGATTGCCATGCGTTTGTTCGGGATTGTCGTTCTGCTTGCTGCGGCGGTGGTTTCAGGGTCGGGCGTTCCCGGTTTCGGTGTTCCCGGTTTCGCCGACGAGCCGCAAGGCGGCAGCATCACCGTCGATTACAGCGGGCTGCCGGTGATCGCGGCCGATGATGCTGTGTCAAATGTCGGCAAGAGTTGTACGGTCGAATTCGTCGTGAAGTCGTCCAGGCACCTTGAAGACCGGGGGACATGCTTCTTGAACTCGAAGAAGGATCATCGCGAACTGCACAACTTCACGGTCGTGATTTTTTCGGCCGGTATGGATCAGTTTAAGGCGAAGGGTATCGCGGATCCGTCGCAGCACTACCTCGACAAGAAGATTCGTGTCAGCGGACGGATCGATGAGCGGGATAAGCAGCCCCAGATCGTCGTCGAAAGCCCGGCACAGATCGCGGTGGCCGAGTGACCCTCGGCTAACCGACGACGGCCGCCAGGTCTTCGGCGTGCTGCTCGGCAGCGGGTCGGCCGATCACGGTGTCGTGCGTGACGATCTCCATCGTGCCGTCAAAATGCTCGACGACCGCCGTGCAGTTCTCCACCCAGTCGCCGCAGTTGTAGTAGGCGATGCCATCGATCGTGCGGATCGCGGGCACGTGGATGTGGCCGCACACAACCCCCGTGCAGCCCTGCTGACGCGTGTAGCGAGCAACAAAATGCTCAAAGTCGTTGATGAAGTTGACGGCCGTCTTCACCTTCGATTTCAGCATCGCACTGAACGACCAGTAGGGATACCCCATCGCCCGACGGGCGGCGTTCATCCAGGCGTTCATGTGAAGCGCGGCGGTGTAGGCGCGGTCGCCGAGCTTGTAGACCCAGGCGGCATGCTTCGTGAGGTGATCAAAGACGTCGCCGTGGATCACGAGGAGCCGCTCGCCCGAAGGCGTCTCGTGGATGAACTGGTTGGCCAGCTCCATGTGGCCAAACGCATGCGGGGCGAAGGGCCGGAGAAATTCATCGTGGTTGCCAGTGGCGTAGTAAACCTTCGTACCACGCTTGAGCATGCCGAGCACGCGGCGGACCACAAAACTCGACGTGTCGGTCCAGAAGAGACTCCGCTTCATCTTCCAGCCGTCGATGATGTCACCGACGAGGTAGAGGCGATCGGGCTCGAATCGGCCGAGAAATTCGAACAACTCGGCGGCACGCGAAAAGCCGCAGCCAAGGTGAACGTCTGAGACGAACAGCGAGCGAACTCTCATCGCGGCGGCTCCGAGGGGCCAGGGGCAGCAAAACGCCACGCCACGATAGATGAGGCTACCCTGGCCACATCCACGAGGGCAGCCCCGAAACGCGTGAGAATTGGGTGAGCGAAGGACGATCGGGCCCCATTGGAGCGGCCGCGTCAGCCGTCTTTGAGCGACATCGCTTTGACAGTCAGAACCGCGCCGAGGCTCATCATCGCCAAGCCGATCCAGCGAGGGGGCTCGACGACCTTTCGAAGCGGCGGGGCCTGCCACGAAGCCATGGTCTGGCCACCGCCGAGCCTGGCCGCCACGAACTGGCTCGATCGCTCGTTCAGTGTGAACGACGAGACGAGGCGGAACTGTACCCCGAGCAGAAAGAGCAGGGTGCCCGCAAGCAGCAGTCGGTGTCGGTTGATGACAAACATGCTTTTCAGGGATGTGAAAGGCCCTGACCTCGTCCTACTGGGATCGAGTGCCAGGCCGTTCAGTCTGTAGCCCGCCTTGTTCGGGTCCGGTTTTCTCGGGTAGGCCATCCGTACCGAGCGCATGGCCCCATCGAATGACTTGGTAAACCAGGGAGTCTGCGGCCCAAGCGAGCGACCTTGCCGAAATTTCCTGTGGAATCGATCGCTTCGGTGACGATGGATATGGCGGTCGCGCGGAATGTTCCGCGCCCGTTCCAAGAAGAGAGTCACCGCCGTGACCGCCTCCCTGCATTCTTCGCTGATACGAATGCTCATGCTGCTGGCGCTCCTGTCAGTCAGTGCGAAGAGCCATGCGGCTGACTTCGCACCGGAGCCTCCCGATCTGGCCACATTGACGAAGGTCTCCTATTCGGAGGACATCGTTCTCGAGCCGTTGACCAATCCAGCAGAGGCCCTTCCTACTCCGCCGCCAAGGGCACCGATCGTGCCGCCGCCGAGTGTTGTGGTTCGGGACGCAGCCGGAACGTCCCCGGAAGGCATCGTGGATGTCGTTTCGAGTCCGTTCAACGGCATGTTCATTGACGAGGGCTTCGACGAGATGCCCTTCGAGGCCTCCTCGGGTCGATGGTTCTGGAGCGGCGGCTGGTACGCCGGCGGTGAGAGTCTTTGGATGGGCCGAAGCATCAACAACCGTGGGGATATCGCGATCGACATCGGGTTTTCCAACGTCACCTACACGACCTTCGCGCAGCCCTTCAACGTCGCCCCCGGTGCCCGCGCCACGATCGGAAAATCGCTCGGCCGGGACTACCTCGACCGGGATCGCTCCGTCGAGTTCGTCTACTACGGAGGAATGACGTACTCCGACACCGGTGGTTGGAACGGAATCGGTGGAGACACGCTCTTCACGCCCCTCTTCTTCGGTGCCCCCGGGTTCAACGCTGCCGGCACCTATGAGACTTCGTTCAACTCCGACTTCAACAGCTACGAGTGGAACTACAAGCTTCGACGCCGGCTCGGCCGCGACAAGGTGGTCATGTCACCCGATGGCCGTTGGACAAAACATGCTGAGCGGGGCTTTCTGCCGGCACTGATCGTCGGCCCGCGGCTTGCAAACGTGAACGAGGACTTCACGTTCACGAGCTCCCGTCCCGGGACGCCCACGAGCGACTTCGGCGGCAGCTACGTGATCAACACCTCCAACTGGCTCCTGGGGCTCAACATCGGCGGCGAGATCATCAGCCAGAACGAATTTTACTACTGGGGCCTCCGCGGTCGGGCTGCTCCGGCCATCACGTTTGCGAGTACCTCGCAGTCAGCATTCGGCGTGAATAATACGGGCATCGGACCTGGTGGCACCATTGCCTTCCAAGACGAGGCAACGAAAACGGGTGCGGGCTTTGTCGGCGACCTGACGCTGCTCGCCGGCTGGCAGATCACGCCCAACTTCTCGCTTCAAGTCGGGTACGACTTCCTCTGGGTGGGTGGCATGGCCACGGCGACCCGTCAGTTCAATCTCGATGACCGCGATCTGAACGCGATCGATGCCGGTGGACAGACCTTCTACAACGGTTTGTCATTCGGCTTCAACGGAAGCTGGTAGCGGCCCGGGCCATGCGGCTTACTCGCCTCGGATGGCAACCGCTACCGCCTGGCCTGTCGAGCAGAGGTTGACCTTCACGGCCGTCGAGGGACGGCCAGCGAGCGGCTCGCCGTGTACGACGTTCACGGGGCACTCCGGATCGGGCGTATGGTAATTGAGCGTCGGCGGGACGAGCCCCCGCTCGAAGCCGAGGATGCTCGCCGCCAGTTCGACGACGCCTCCACCGGCCCCAAGGTGCCCGAAGAAACTCTTGAGGGCCGTCACCGGCACGTCACCGAGCTCGGCCGCGATGGCCCGTGCCTCGGCACGGTCCATCGGGACAGTACTCAGGCCGTGGGCATTCACATGGCCGACGTCGCGCGGCGGGAGATCCGCCGCACGACAGACCTCGCGGATCACTTGCCGCAGCGAGGAGCCCGTGAGACCATCACGGCGAGCCCGAGGCTCGCATCGCGATGCGGCCGCTGTGAGGACGCCCCGGATCGTCGCGCCCCGACGGACGGCGTGCTCGCGACTCTCGAGAACGATCACGCCCGATCCTTCGCCGTTGACCAACCCGTCGCGGTTCTTCTCGAACGGGCGCGAGGCTGCCCGGATGTCATCCGTTCGGTGCGAAAGCATCGCGTCCCCGCGTAACGCGAGCGCCGGAGGATGAAGTCGGCAGCCGGTCCCTCCCGCAAGCATCACGTCTGCCCAGCCCCGCTTGATGACGCTCGCTGATTCGGCGATCGCAAGGAGCCCCGACACGTCGCCGAGGACGATCGAGTTGTTGGGCCCCCGCGCGTCGTGGGCGATCGCGATGTGCGACGCCGTCATGTTGGGAAGATGCTTGAGGAGCCAGAGAGGGAAAAGCTCCTCCTGGATGGCCTCGGACCAGAGGTGAAAATCAAACTTCCCGTCACGCGATGAGCGCCGGTAGGTCTGCTCGAGGTCTTCGAGATCGACATAGATCATGTCGTTGCCGAACACGACGCCGAAGCGGTCAGGCTCCACACCGCTTGGCGCGATCCCCGCGTCGGCCAGGGCAAGATCGGCCGCCACGAATCCGAACTGGATGTCGCGGCTCATCACCTTGAGGCTCTTCCTCGGTCGGATATGGAGCTTCCCGTCGAAGCCGGGGATCTGCCCGCCGAACGGAACCCGAAGCGCACTGGCATCGAAGAAGTTGATCGGACGAATGCCACTCTGTCCCGCCGCGACTGCATCCCAGAACGTGTCACACCCGATGCCGATCGGGCTGACCACGCCGACACCCGTAATCACGATCTCCCGCGGATGACTCATAGTCCACAGACACTAACGCGGCATGCCAGCCGCAGGAAGTGGTGGCAGGGCAAATCGTGGAAAAGACCCCGGCGGCCATGGACACCAGGCACGGTTATACCGTTTCACGCGGTCATGTCGGAATGCTGCCTGGGGCTTCAGCCAATGTCGTCGTCGCTGGCCGTAGCCAGTTCGTCGGCCCAGGGGTCGGTCACGCAGACCATCTCGTCGCAGAATCCAGGGTCTTCTTCGTCGTCGCAGACGAGCGACAGAAGAGCATTTTTCTCGCTCTCGGAGATCTCTGCCTGCCGGAAGCTACGGACGATTTCTGGGGATGGATCATCGACGGGATTGATGACTTCGACGCTCAGTCGCCCGACCATCACCTGACGGCGGTGGCTCGTGAAACGGTCGCAGAGTGACAAAAGGTCGTCACGGGTCATGGTCACTACCCTCTCTGGCCAAACGGGGTTTCGGAACTCGGTTGTTCCGAACTCACCGAATCCTACGGGGCCAGTCCAGTCCGACCGAGTGAGAATCCTGTCAGGGAAGTATCCTGTCTCTGGACTCTGCCGCCTCCCGGGAGCCCTGTGACCGGGTGAATGCGGTCCCATACCGCACCGGAGTCCAGTCACGGAACCCCTGGACTCCTGGGAAGTGACCGGAATCTCGAGAACGCCAAACTCACGCGTCCAGAAACCGGCTGACCGCAGTGACAAACGCCTCGGCGGCATCGGCGTGGACCCAGTGCCCCGCCCCCTCGATCACGTCAATCGTGGCCGCGGGAAAAAGCCGCATGATCTCCGCGTGATGCGGTGGCTGGATAAACGGCGACTTCCCGCCAGAAATGAAGAGCACGGGCTTCGTGAACGTGGTCCCTGGCGTGATCTCCGGAAAGCCGAGGATGGTGTCGAAATTCTCCTCGATCGCGGCGAGGTTGACAGTCCAGGCCAGACCGTCGGGGCCAGGGATGACATTGAGCGTCAGGAACCCACGGACGATCGGGTCGGGGATGGCCTCCGCGAGTGCCTCCTTGGCATCAAGCCGGTTGGTGAAAGTTTCGAGTGGCAGCGCCCGCATGGCCCGCACAAACTCGATCGGCGTCGCCGTGGACCGGGCCGGCGCGATGTCGACGACAACAAGCCGCTCGACGAGCTCGGGGTGAGCAAGTGCGAGCACCATTGCGACTTTGCCCCCCATGCTGTGGCCGAGGACAGCAGCATGGCCACCGGCGTGCCTTTCAATCACCCGAGCTACATCGTCGGCAAGCGATGGGTAATCATGCCGGTCGTCCCAGGGGCTGTCGCCGTGGTTGCGAAGGTCAGCCGTGATTACGCGGCGACCCAACGCAAGCCGGTGGGAAACCATCGCCCAATTCCGTTTTGAGCCAAAGAGCCCGTGGAGAACCACGAGCGGAGTTCCTTCACCAATATCACTGACAGCAAGGTCAACAGCTTCACGTGTGTCGCTCACAGGTCGATGTCCAACCCCTGAAAACCTTGGATCGGCGCTGTCTCGGGTTTGTGAACCTTCACGAGGGCTTGGCCAGCCCGAGCCTGAAGCGCCTTCGCGATTGGGTATGCGCGAAAATCTTTGCCCTCGGGACCGCCCCGTAACTCCGTGACTTCCAAATACTCCATTACGTCGCGAAGCGCCTGGGCCACGATCGCCGCATCTGCCGCCGGCAGGTTCTTCATGCCCTCGGCGTTCACGACGACACTCTCCGCGGCGGGCTTGTGACCCTTTCGTAGCTCATTCACCAAGAGCGGCATTGCCCGCGGCGAACCCATCCGGCCGAGAAACGTCACGAGGCGGGTGTCACCGGCCATGCCGAGGATCCCGCTAGCAAAGGCGATTCGCTGGTCATCGGTGCGATCACCGTAGCCCGCAGGGCCGAGCACCATCCGTCGGACGGCCTGCGACGCTACGATCGGAGCCTTGGCTTTGTCGGACCTTGCGAGTCGCAAGAGCACCGCATCGGCCTCGATCGCAGGTGAGTACGAAAGGGCGGTCACGACAAGCCGGAAGTCGGCGGCGAGTTTCGTCTGCCCGGCCTGCTCGAGCGCGGCAAGGCTTGCCGCGTCGCCGAGTTGCCCGAGGAGCCAGAGCATCGACTCCCGACGTGGGCCCTCAACCTGAGGCAAGCCCGCGACGAGCGTGTCCCGCAGCCGCGATTGAATTGCCGGGTGGCCTCGCAGTGCGAGAAGGGCCCTTTCACAGCCTCGCAGGTCGTCAGGGGCTGACGCCTTTTGGTAGTGGGCAAGGAGTGGGTCGAATACCTTGCCCCCGGCGATCGTCGCAGCGGCTTCGGCGGCCGCTCCTCGCACGAGGGCGTTGTCATGTTCGAGCGCGGCCATCGCGACCGGCACACCCGCAGCCACCTGGCTCATCGCGAGGACTGCAAGAATTCCTTTTTGAACACCTGGATCTTTTTCAGACGCGAACCGAGCGGCCAGGGCTTTTCCGGCATCGGCACGCGAGAGTTCAGCAGCCCGTTCTCGGGCCCGGTCCCGAACTCGCAGGTCCGTTCGTTTATAGAGTGGCACGAGGTCGTCGAGGGCATCGGGCCCGAGAGTCTCCACGAGAAAGTCAATCGCTGCGAGAGACTCGAACGTCGTCCGCCGCGTCGTATCGGCGAGTGTCTTGCGACAGATCGCGATCTTGTCTGCCTCGCTGCCAGCCACCTCGAGCTTTTTCATGAAGAGGCGTCGGACATCGTCGGCGATGCTCGGGAGCGGTTTTGTGGAGGGGGAAGCCTTGATGGAAGCCAGAAGGGTCGTATACGGCACGTCGATGACGAGCTTGCCCTGAGTTTCAGCGACCGTTTCCAGCGGGTCGTCGATGAGCACTGTCTCAAACGCCGTGATGGAATCGCGAAATGCGGCTGGGTGCTGCTTGACGACTGCGGGATCAAAAAGCGGATGCCGCCTGTGAACCATGGTCACATAAGGCCGCACATGCCGAGGAAGTTCTGCCTGGCGGCGGAGCGGGTACGTCACGCCCTCAAAGCCCTCACGAAATCCGTGACGCTGAAGAATCGCTCGGGCGGGCGCGGCGCGGGCACAGAACATCTTGTCATTGACCTGCTCTTCTTCCGCGATGAACACAAGCGGATCCGCCAATCGCACCACCGTGTCTTTGTCCCAGACATTGAGGCGAGACTTGAGAAATCCCTTGCCCCCCACCGGGTCGAGCGTCAGCAGGCCTTCGAGCGCATTCCGCACGAGGGTTTCGTCGAAGCCGGCGGAGAACGGAGCCTTGGCCAAAGGCGTGTCGGCTGCAAAGAGCGGAACCTGAATTGAGTTGCGAACGCTGTTGGGTGCCACCGCCTGCGGTGGAGCCGCCGCCGCCGCCAAGAGCGCCCGCTGGGTCTCTTCATTGGACGCGGTCTGCGAGACGACGCCGACGGCCGTCACGCGGACAAAATCATGCGAATCCTCAAGCCGCTTCGTGATCGTCGAGAGGTTGGCGAGCACCGTGTCAGGGCCACAGAAATAAAGCCCTCGCAGCGCCCCGTCCCGCATCCGTGGTTCATCGCTCCCGAGAAGCTTCACGAGCCGGTCGGCGATGGCCTTCTCGCCAGCCTTGAACCGCCGCCCAAGCTCCTCGCCGACCTGCCGGCGGGCTTTCGGTTTGAAGGTGTCAACGAGGTCGAAAACTTCGTCGGTCGTGCGGTCGCGCCACGGTGTGCCGACCTTCGCGTCAAGCCACCGATCGTTGAACTGTCCCTGGGCGCTCGCGAGAAACTGCTTCATGTCACGGTCATTGAGCCACAGGCTTTTGTTCGCATCCTTGCCGCTGATGACGGTCTGGCCGAGCGCCACCGCCTGGTGGAGCACCTCTGTGGCGGTCGGATCGCGGAGCGTCTTGTACGAGGACTTCGTGGGCGAGATATAGACAAAACTCCCGTCATGCCGACGGCAGAGCGTCCGCCGCCACCGCATGTTCCGCTCGGCAAGAATGCGAGCCTCGGGCCCGACGAGGCTCGCGGCCCAACTCGACCAATTGGTGTGCCAGTCGTGGCCGTGACCTCCCCGTGGGGTAAACGAGGCATGGGCCGCCATCGTTGCAAAATACTTCGCGGCATGGTCGTCACCGAGAAGCTTCATGGCAAAGGCAGTGCCGCTGTTTTTGCCGTTACTGTCGTCGGTGTCGGCTGCGCCGTGGTCGCCGTAGGGAATCGCACCCTGGTCCACGAACGAGCCAAAGAACCGATGGGACCGGTCGAGTGCGGCATCGATTTCGGGATGCTCGACGCCAAGTTTCTTGGCGAGCGCCAGAAAGAAAAAGCAGTGGTTGCCGGCTGCATTCAAGGCGCCGTAGCCGGGGTTCGCCCGGTGAAGCTGGCCGCCGTTGAACGTGGGCCAGGCAAACGTGTGGCCCCAGGTGCCCCCCGCACTCTGCCCCATCGCCGTCTTCACGGCCCACTCTTTGAGTGCCGGAAGGACATACTCATCGCCCGTCGCGTCGTAGTAGATTGCACAGGGCAGCGCCACGAAACCAACATGCCAGCTCAACATGCCCCGTGGCTTCATCATGTCGATCGACCCAGCAAACTCAGGCTGCCATTGCTTGCAATGAGGTCCGCGGACCCAATCATGCACGAGCTTCCGGTGCTCGGGCTTTCCAGACGCCAAAAGAGCGATCGCTTCGAGCGGGCCACCACGGCCAGATCGCGGATCCTTGGGGTCTTTGATGAACTTCTTCTCGAGCACCTTCCAGGCGTCTTCGAGGATCTGTTTTGTTTTTGGGCAGTCGAACGGCGCCGTATCGGCATACGTGGGAAAGGTTCGCAGCTTCAGTTCGACGTCGAGCGTCGTGCCGTCGATCGGCACCTCATCGAACTTCTGCCGGGCGGTGTCGGCCTTTTTTTCGGCTTCCGGCTTCCAGTCGTACAGCGCGTCGCCATCCTCTGCCGCCTGAAAAACCTGATCGAGGTTCACGCGATCGACATCGAGAGACTTGTTCCGTTTGGCATAGTTGCGGTCACGCCACACCGAGAGGGCCAGCCTGCCGCCCTGTGTTTCCTTCTCGGCTTCGATGATGGCGTTGCCCACGAGGACACCAAGATGGCCACCGGGCTTGAACGGCATTCCCCCAATGCCGAGAAGGACATCGCCCGGAAGGAGTTTTCCGACGGCGGGCGAGCCTGGCAGGATGCCCTGAACGAGGAACTGGTCGCCACCAAAGCCGCCTGCCCAGACACCGATGATGCCCGTGGGGCCGAGACTCCAGACCTGGGCTTCGGCAGGGACCGCTGCCCCCTTCGTGAAATCAGGAATCTTTGCTGAACGTACTGGCACCTCGGGGGCATCACCGCCGGAGGCGATGGCCGCCTGCTGTTCCTCCGTGACTTCTCGTTCGTCGGCGAGTGTGACGCCGGCGATGAGGATGGCCATCGCGACAACGGCGGTGAGACAAGAGGCCCATCGGCACCAGGATACGATCATGCTGCACTCTCCACTTTCGATGTTGGCTGGGCCGACTCACGGTCCCGACACAGGAAGACTGAAAAACCCGTCCGACGTCCGCGCCACGACAATGCCTGAAGAAGTCTCTTCCAGCGATCAATGAACGCAGCTCCCGCCGCCTGATCCGATGGTGTCGCAGTCGAGAGATCCCAGACCACATGCACCGTCTGCGGGGCACGGGCCCGCGTGCTCTGCCGCTCTTCCAGGAAGATACAAAAGTTCTTCACAAGTCGCTCGGCGCGGGTCGGGTCATCGACGAGGAACGAACAGCGGCCGTACCAGAGGCATTCAAACACAAAACGATCGTCGCAGGTTTTGTGGTGTGGCCCGAGCCGGAGAACCTGTACCGACCGTCGCCGCTCCTCCAACGGGGCGAGGGCGTCTGCCGCGGCCTCGGTCGCAGCCGAATCGCCCGCAAGATAGAGAAACGAATCGCCTCGCCGCAGGAGCCACGCGAGCTCGTCCGGCATCGACCGCCTCGGC
Source organism: Pirellulales bacterium (assembly GCA_041744595.1). Taxonomy (GTDB): domain Bacteria; phylum Planctomycetota; class Planctomycetia; order Pirellulales; family UBA1268; genus QWPN01. The sequence continues at coordinate 3,184 of JBGTKO010000407.1, read as the reverse complement.
GGTCGCGGACGAACGAACAGTGACGGGAGTGGCCGCATGGCATCGACGAGATAGCTTGGCACCGGCAGGGGAAGCCAGGCTCGTGCGTAGTCGTTGGCTCGCCTCAGCCAGTTGCGTGCCACGATCGCAGCCGCCGCGACCACCAGGAACCGCGTCCACCAAAGATTCCATCGGTCGATGCGATGAGCCATCGCGTACACGTCTTCGGGCACGACGATCGGCTGGTGGCTCTGGGCATCTTCGGCTTTGGCCGAATCCATGCCTGCTGGCGCGTCCCTCCCGGTATCGAGCTGCGCTTCGAGCCCATCATCCGATGGATTCCCTTCACCACGCGATTTTTTCTTTTGCTTCCACGCTGGGGTGCCGTCTGTTCCAGCCACTCCCTCCTCAATCGTCTCGAGATACTGAAGATCAGCATCGTCAAGCCCCGCCTTATCGAGCGAGTCATCCTTGGCATCCTCGGCAAAGCGGATGTCTGCCGCGGCCTGTTCCCGCGTCGCATCGAGCGCCGCGATCTTCTTCTGCCTCATCGCTTCTTCGGCTGCCCGCGTGGCCGCGTCAACGGCCGAGCGATCGGGCTCGAGGCGATTGACATAAAACGACGAGTTCACCTGCGCACAGACCAGGGCCAAGAGGGCGAACATCGTGGCGATAAGAAGCGGCCGCGGCCCGGAGCGTCGCACGAGGCCGACCATCCAGAGCACGACCACGACGAGCGAGAGAGCGACCCCCGCGTATCCAACCCACCCAAAAATGTTCCAGCTCCAGTTCATGGTCTACTTTCTGGCCTTGGCCACGGCGTCGTTCCAGCGGTCAAAGGCATACCGCACGAGGTTGATGCCCAGGTGCATGGCGCTGGCTCGCATCTCGGGCGAGACCTCGATGTACCCGGGTGACCTCCAGGCGTCGTTCATGTCGCCTGGGTGGTAGAAGACGACCCAGCGTCCCTCGTGTTTGATACCGAGACCGCGGCGACCACCGTGATGCCAGAACGCGGGCGCTCCGTCGGGGAACATGAACGGCAACCTGTAGAGCTCGTCGTCGTCGGCGACATCAATGAGCGGCTTGTCTGGAAAAACCTGCTGCCGCATGAAATGGACGAACGAGTTATGAAACTCGAGGCTCCCAGCGTCGGCAATCAGGAACCCGCCACCAAGGCAGTACTCGCGGAGGATTTTGGCGTCGGCGGGACTCACCCGGCCCATCGCCCCGTCGCCCGTGAGAAACACGAACGGCGGAAACGCATCGCGTGGATATTTTCGGAGCATCGCGATCGAGTGGCTTTCACCCGACCGTGCGATCTTGCGGAACCCCGTCACACGGGCAAACTCACGGAGAAAATTGATGTCGGCGCCGTTCTCCCGCATGCCGTCATCCCAGCCGATGCCACCATGCTCGAGGCGGATGAACCGGATCTTGTAGTCCTCCATGCCCTCGGGCCATCCCCCTTCGGTGCCGCCCCCCTTGCCGAGGTTGCCGGTGGCGCCCGTCGTGGATGCCACCTCATACTTGAGCTCCGTCATCTCCTTCATCTCTTCATCGGCTTCGGTGTGGTCGAGGTCGGGCTTGTCGAAGACGATCGCTGAGTTGGGATTCACCGTGATCGATTTTTTCTTCTTTTTCTTGGGCTTCACCATCTTCACCATCGCGACCACCGGGTTGCCGCTTCCCTTGGGTACGCGGTAAGGCTCGATGCAGCCATCGAGCTGCATGAGCCACGGGATCACGACGATGACCATGAGATGCGTGAGCCCGCTCGCATAAAGACTCTTGCGATGCCGCGAATCACGGCCCCCGGTCCGAAGGTCTTCGAGAACTTCATCACCACGGAGTGGATCGCCTTCTTCCCGCGTGAAGGCGGCGTAGACCGAGCGGCTGCGGAGCATTGTCTGCATCCAGGCCGCCGCGGCCATCATGGCCAGGGCCGGCCATGCGAGCTGCCACCAGAGAAGCGTCAGCGTGACTTTATCTTGATCGAGGCCGTCGATCGGAAGGCCGGCGGCACGGATCGCGGCCGTGGCGTACCAGGCGAGAATGACAAAAGCCGCTCCCACGGCATGGACCGTGAAAAGCGTCAGGAAGAGGAGCCACCAGGTGGCTCGCGTTCGGACGAGCGCCACAAGGCCCGCCGCGACGCAGGCCGCACCGGCAACTCCGGCCGCGAGAAAATATCCCCCTGCGAGCACGGCAACAAAGTTCTTGCTGAAGAGCCCGCTGATCCCTGGGTTCGCCGCGAGGACCGCTCCAAGCCCGCGGGGCAGAAGCCACCAAGCGGCCAGCCCGATTCCGCCCGCGAGACAAGCACCAACGGCCACGACCGTCGCCTTCACGACGGACGGCGCGGTCGGAATCGCGTCGATGGACTCCGTGTGGAGGGCCGGGCTGGCGGTGTTCATGGGCACGGGTCGTCGGGACTACTTGAAGAGATCGACGTTGTCATCCACGGCCGGGAGCGATGGGCCCGGCGGGACTGTCGGGGCAGGAGGAGTCGCTTCAGCCTTCGGCTCGGACTGAGCAGGGGACGCGTCCTGGGCCGTCGTTGGCTGAGCAGGGGGTGTGCCCGCAAGAGGAGCCGCTGCGGTACTTGGTGTCGTCACGGCCTTACTGCCACCTGCGAACCTCGCGCCGAGGTCCTGCGGGCGTACGCCATGTTCCTTCGCGATCGCCTGAAGCGAGGCCGTTGCCTCCTTGACCGCGGCATTGAGTTTTTGCTCTTCGGTCAGGCTCGCCGTGTCGCCCCCCAGAAACGTCTTCTGAAGCCACGGTACGCTCGCGGCGAGAATGACGACGGCGTGAACCACGATCGCCAGAATGGCAAAGCGGACGAGCCCACCACCTCGAAAATCTCGCATCAGGTCTTCGGGCTCTGCCGCCGTTCGGGCGGGCGATCGACTCGCTGTACTCATGGTGTGCTCTCCTTTTTGGTTCCCACCGCGTCGAGGATGCCTCCAGCCTCGGCGATGGCCTTCAAGACCGGTTCAAACGTTTCTTTGGTGATGGCCGCGTCGCAGCGAAACTGCACATGCCGCTGGTCTTCCATCACGGTGCCGACGAGCAGGGCACTGATGCCCATCTCGACGTCCTTGGCCGAATCCATCCGCGTGCCGTCGAAAAAGATTTGGCCCTCTCGGTCGATCGCAATGCGGGCCACTGCGTTTGCCTTTGTCTTGTCGACCCTGGCTGA
>JBGTKO010000406.1:0-4660 GCA_041744595.1 Pirellulales bacterium | reverse complement strand
GTTGCAGCCGGCCCGCGAAAACACGGGCATCACGTCGAGTCGAAACGACAGCGGCGCCGGCGTGCTCGCGGAGACCACCCGGAGGGGCAGCTCTGCCACGTGCCCAGCGTGGGCGACTCGGATCATGCCATCGCCGTCGGCGGCAGGCTTCGCGATGAGGCCGCCTTCGCGACGCTCGATGGTGGCAAGGGATGGATTCGAGAGCGTGATCTCAGCGGTGGCGGTGACATCGAGCGTCCGTCCGTCGGCCGCCTTCGCCTGGACGACGATCCGCTGCGAGTCGCGGGCCGAATCGAGTTGCACCTTCGGGGGAAACGCCTCGATGGATACCGTGTCGAAACCGGTTGCACTGGCAGTGCCGCAGAGCATCGCCATGAGGCAAGCAACATATCGCAATAGAGTCCCTCGGCGGCCTTGCCGGGCCTCCGCCCGGTCGCTCGCGCCTCCGGGCTCGCGTCTTCGGACCCGCCATTTCCCATGAAAAATCACATGCGCAAGCAACTGGGACTGCTCCCAATAAAAGCCCACCTGCGCGAGCAGGTGGGACTGCGGGTCGAACGACGTCGCGGTGGCCATCATGTACGGGCTCGCCCAACAACCCGCCGTCCCCACGCTGGCGCGAGGGGCTTCTATACGGCCGGCGGGAGGGCATTCAGTTCTCATCACTCCTTGTCCTCCGGTGGGAGTGGCGTATCGATCCGGAGCGTGGTTGGTGCGGTGGTGTGCAGGATGACGTGCTCACCCTGCGGCACACGGAATTCACAGAACACATTCTTGTGCTGTCCGGCCGGCGCATCGCTGGCGACCTTCACCGGAAAGACGATTTCGCTTGCGTCTGCTGCGAAATCGATCTCCAGGGCTTCCACGCGGGCGGGTAGTCCCAGCAGTCGAGCTTTGGCAGTGCCAGGGAAGTCACCTGGTTTCTTGACCTTCCAGGTGATGGTCGTGTCGTGGCCCTGCTCGACGGCTACCGGGTCGGCGGCTAGCTCGACGAGCGGCTCGGCGACGCGAAGTGTCACGAGTTGACTCGCAACGAGCATAGCCCCTTCGCCGCGAGGGTCTGCCTTCGACATCGCTGTCGCCGTCACGGCCACCTGCCACTCACCCACCGGTGCATCAGAATTGGCATTGATGAGATAGATTCCCTCGTCCTTGCCCTCGCGGATGTCGAGGCTGGCGCCAGCGCCGATGCCGGGGGGCCGAAACGGAAAGAACACTCGCACGCGGCCGTCGAATCCCTCCCGCCTCTCGATTTTCAGTTTCAACTCGAGCGATCCACGTCGAACAATCGGAGTTGCCGGCTGCTCGAGCTCGATCCGGAGTGGCGCCTCCTCAACAACAGCGACCGGTAGCCGATCTGTCTTGGCCATTCGAAAGACGGCGTTATTCGGACCGAAGACGAGGTTGGTGGTCTGGTGGAGTCCACCGAGGGTGCGGCCACCCTCGGCAGCGATCACCTGCACGCCCGCCATGACGGCCGTGGGAACAACCTGGGGCGTGGCCTCGAACAAGGCGAGCGTGGCCGGCGCGCTTCCCGCAGCATCGGGCACTGTCACGGTGACACCTTCGGGGAGGCCTTCGATGCCTACCCGACACGCGTCCTTGAACTCACTGCGGGACGTGGTGAGCGTCACTGCCGTGCGGTTGCCTCGGGGCACGACGGCGACGAGTCGCTCCTGCGTGTTGGGGCGGCCCACCGGCACGGAGACATGCACCTCTGCCGCGACCTGCTCGACGTCGATCCAGTAAATAAACTCCGGGCCACCGCGTTTTTGATGGTCGTTGATCCGAATCAGGAACGCCCCTTCCTCAGGTACCGTCACCTGCATCACGGCGTCGGGCCCCTCGGCATCGTCGTTGCCCGTGATCCGCTCCCGCTTGTCGGTGTCGCGATGGGCGTTGAGAACGAGGTCAATCGGCGAGCCAAGCCTGCGGCCCCACGAGCGGACATGCCACTTCGTGCCCTTCGGGGCTTCGACTCGGAACCAGTCGACGTCATTCTCGCGGTCAAGGCGGCCCACGAGGGCGGCAGGCGCGGTCGCACGGGTGGCCTTGCCTGGGTCGTCATTGGGCTCCGCTTCGATCGTGGCCGAGAGCGAAGAAAGCCGCAGTGGCACCGGCACCGGTGAGACACTCCCATCGCGGGCGGGATGGATATCCACGAGGCCATTGATGCCGGTGGTCGTTGGGAGCGTGACCCGCTGGCGAAATACACCCGACGGATCGCCGATCCACTCGACATCGATCTCCGCGGCAGGCGCGCCTCCCGGTGGCCATGCGACAAATGGAACCGGAAAATCCCCGATGTGCAGGAGGTAGCCGCAGTTGTCGTTGCCGCCGTACGCACTCTCCCGAAGCCGCACGACGTAGTCACCCGCCTCCGGCACCGTGACCGCGAGCATCGCGTCTTGCCCCAGGAGCGGATGGTCATCGCAGGCGGCCACGACGAAGCCACGAGCATCGACCACTTCAAGGTGTGGGTCAAACATCTGCTGGTCGAGCCGGATGGCATCGACCGCCGCAGCGATGCGGCCACCTGCGGGGAGGTGAACCTTGAAGGAATCGACATCCTCGGCCTTGACGACGCCCGTGACCGTCCGCGGGAGTGGGAACACATTGGCCGTGGCGGAGTCGTTGTTTGGCTCCTTCTCTGGCTCATGCGGAAAGATGCCCACGCGGAATGATCGCAGCTCGGAGAGGCCGGTCTTCGTGTGGATCCGGAGGCGGTGTGGTCCCGTTGGGCAGTCGGCGGGCACGCGGAGCGTTGCCTTCACCGCGGCAGCGTCCACGCCCTCGAGCGACACGACCTCGATCTTCCCCTCCTCAAAGAACAACCCCTGCGGATCGGCCAGATCGCGGCCCCTCAAGACAACGTCTACCTTGGTATCCCGCGGTGCACCCGCTGGCTCAATGCGGGAGATGCCAGGGGTGGCCGCAGCCGGGCGAGGGATCGTGGCAAGGAACCCTGCAAGAAGGACCGCGACGGAGAACCGCGTGATGGTCATGGCAGGCAGACTGAAGGGAAGCCGTGGGCAGAGCGTTGCTCGGCTCGTCAAGCAAGAAGATCCTTCCGCACCTCGCCGCCGTCGACGATCTCGATGGGCCGGTTTCCCGGCGCCATGAGCTCCTTGTCCGCAACAATGCCGAGGCAGTGGTACACGGTCGTGGCGAAGTCCTCGAGGGTGAGTGGGTTGTCTTGTGGCTCTGCGGCAATGGCATCAGAGGAGCCATACACACAGCCCTTCTTCACACCGCCACCGGCCATCGCGATGCTAAACACCTTTGGCCAATGGTCGCGGCCAGCGTCTTTATTGATCCGCGGTGTGCGGCCAAACTCGCTCGACGCGATCACGAGCGTGGAGTCGAGCATGCCTCGCCGTTCGAGGTCGTTGATGAGCGCCGCGAATGCCTGGTCAAACGGAGGAAGCGTTGAGTTGATGCCGTCGAGCAGTCGCTGGTGCATGTCCCAGCTCCCATAGGAGAGCGTCACAAACCGCACACCAGCCTCGACAAGCCGCCGCGCCATGAGCATTCGTTGCCCCGCCTGGTTGCGGCCGTACTCGTCGCGGAGCGCATCGGGCTCGGCCTTGATGTCGAAGGCCGCGCGGGCCTCGGCGGAGCTCACCAGCGCATAGGCCCGTTCGTAGAACGAATCCATTGCCGCGATCGAGCCTGAATCTTCGAGCCGCTGGAAGTGGCGGCTCACGGTGTCGCGGAGCCGCTGCCGCGTGGCGAAGCGAGCCGCATCGACACCGCCGGGCAGGGAGAGGTCGCGCACAGAAAAATTGTCGGCGGCGGGATCGGATCCGAGCGCGATGGGTCCGAAGCCGCTGCCGAGATAGCCAGCCTGGGCATCGGGTGCTGGAAGCCCAGGGATGCAGACATACGGGGGCAGGTCGGCCCGCGGGCCCAGTTCGTGAGACACCACGCTTCCCATACTTGGGTAGGTGAGCGCGGGGCTCGGCCGGTAGCCCGTGAACATATTGTGCGTGCCACGCTCGTGGGCCGCCTCGCCGTGGGTCATCGACCGCACGACAGTAATCTTGTCCGCGATGCCCGCCGTCTTCACGAGCTTCTCGCTGAACTGCACACCTGGGATCGACGTGTCGATCACGCCAAAGTCGCCGCGGTACTCGACCGGCGCGAGGGGCTTGGGGTCAAACGTCTCCTGCTGAGCCCAGCCGCCGGGCAACCATATATGGATCACGCTCTTGGCCGTGCCCTCGAAGTGGGCAAACGCCTTGGCGTCAGCCCGCGCGGATTGCATCCGAAACAGGCCACCGAGCGAGAGGCCGAGGCTCGTGAGCGAGCCCACATGGAGAAACTCGCGTCGACCGACGCCGGCCGAGCGAAATGAGGGGCAGCCTCGCGAACCATTTGTGCGAGCCACGGCAGGATCTCCCGGGGGGATGGAGGGGTGAGCCGCACACAGAAAGGACTGTGTGATCTTACCGCCCCGCCAAATTTGGTGCCACGAGACGCCCACCGTCCTTGAAATATCACCGGCTCGGGGCTGCCCGTGTCATTTCGCCGGACATTCGCTACGGGCCTCGAGAGGCCGCATGCGGCCTCTCTTCCGTGCCCTTCGCTCACTCGGAGAAAACCGAGCTTCGCCATCCAGGCTACGCTCGGTTTTCTACGCCGGCTCCATGACACGGGC
>JBGTKO010000405.1:0-5939 GCA_041744595.1 Pirellulales bacterium | reverse complement strand
CATCGGGCCGCCGGGAGCGGGCGCAGGGGCATCAGGACGGGCGATGACCGGTGGTGGCACCGCCGGTGCGAGCGGAGGTGGCGGAGGCACAACCGGCGGGCCCTCTTCGGCGTACATGCCGCCGCCGCAGTCAACCAGCATGAAGCCTGCCCAGAAGAAAGGATGCCTCGCATGAGGAAAAAGATCTCCAGATGCCGGCTTGATTCGCGGCTCGGCTTCGAGGTCGGGACGCTCCTGGATGACCAGCTCGACTGCTCGCTGCCATGCGACGGCCGGCGTCGTGCCATTGCGATTGGCCACCTCCTGTAGAAACTCCCGCACGAGCTCGCCGGTGACGCCGCCGCCATTCCGCCAACGGGTCATGAGGACCGTAGGGGCCCCCGCTGAAATAAAATTGGTTGCCGTCAGGAAGGTCTCATGACCGGCCCGCGCGGGCAGCTTTTGGAGGCCATTGCCCATGGCGGTCTGCATGCCAGGAAGAACGATCCGCTGTGGTCGTTTCGGCGGCGGCACGAGCCAGTCACCGAGCGTCATGCCGGCGCGGCCCTGCGTCGATGTGAGGAGCGAGACCAGACCAGGGGCTTCAGCCGCAACGGGCTCGTCGTAGACCACGAGAGAGTCAAAGAGCGAACCGACGAGTGCCGGCGATGGCCCGTTCATAGGCAGCTCAAATGTGACGGCTGACTCGGAGCCGGCCGTCATCGTTGCGGCAGCGGCAACGGCTTCGGGCTGCTTCTCACCGCGGAGCATGCGGCCAAGCAGAAGGCATGTGGTGCCCGGCGCACGGGGTTCAAACCGCAGGACAGCGAGGCTTCGCGTGGGAGCGTATCGGATGCGACAGGTCTCGCGGAGCATTCGACGATCGCCCGACGCTTGGTTCGTCGCCACGGGCAGAAGCTCGAACGGAAAGTACCAGAGCCATCCGTCTGGAACGACGATGAGCTCTTCGATGCCATCCGCGAGCGACACGCCACGCGAGTTCTCGAAGAGCATCCGCTCGATGCGGGAGACCGAGCCCTGCCAGTCACCCGTGGCGAGCCGATCGGCCGGGATGGCTGCCTTGTCGCCAAGATGCATGGTCTTCGCCAGGAGCTTCAGTTCGCCAGGAAGGCCGGCAACCTGATGCACCTGCCAAGCAACAAAGCGATCGCGGGTCTCGAGGGCACCAAAAAGCCCTGAGGCGGTCCAGTGGAAGGAGAGCAGTGCCTGGCCTGGTTCGAGACGGCGGCGAATATCTCCCGACGGTGTGAGCGGCGGAAACATGGGCGGCACTGCTTCGTGGCCAGTCGAAAGAGATGCCACCGCCACGAGCATCTGGTTGGAAAGCGTGGCGTATTCCTGCCATTCGGCGACGGTGCCGGGCAGCGTGCCGGCCGCCGGGTTTGCTCTTGCTGCTGCTTCGAGGGTGCTGCGGAGTTGGGCGAGTCGTGTCATGAGGTCGCCGAGGCCGGGCTGGGCGGCGATGATCGCGGCACGACGGGCTGAGGCTCCCGGTCCGAGCGTGCGTGGATCGGCAGTCAGAAACCGATGCATGGCCAGCCGTCTTCCACCGAGGGGTCGCGACGCCATCCACCGGTGACGCATCGTTGCCTCGGCAGCTTCGAGGACCTGCTCGGTGCCACGCCGACCGGCCACCGTAACCCAGGTGTCAAAGGCAGCGTCACGAGACGTCGAGATCACGGTGAGCGTGCCGAGTGGATCAACGGCATAGTCGCGGGCTGGCGGGTCTGAGAGCCACGAGCCGAACCATGCATCAGCCTGGCGGTCAGACACGGCGCTCGATCCTGCCCGCAAGAGATCGACCAGAAGATCGGTGCGGAAGAGTGGCAGCGACCGCGTGCGGGCAAGGTCGATTGCTCGGTCAAGGTGGCCGTCGCCACCTCCCACATCGCCACCCGCGTAGGCGACAAGCGCCTGTGCGTAGGCAGCTTGCGCTCCCAGGATGCCGCGGCCCGCTTCGCCCTTGAGCAGCCTGCCGTCGATGTTCTTGAGTGCGCTTGCGGCGCCGCGAGTGTCGCCGATGACGGCCAGTGACTCGGCCTTCATCGCGAGGAGCCGGGAACGCAGTGCGAGCCCAGGCCCCCCCCTCGCCCATTCGGCGGCAAAGCCCACGCTCGGCGGCACGCCTCGCCTGCCCGCCATACGATGGGCGGCCCACGCATACCAAAACGCTTCTTCGAGCGCGCGGAAATCACCCTGGTCGGCAGCGGCGTAGGTGGCCTCTTCAAAGAACTCGGCAGCGCGATCGGCCTGGTCGGCATCGAGGGCGATCCGCCCGAGTACGATGAGGCCCCAGGCCGTGAGTTGATGGTCGAGGTTGTTTCCGACGACGAGGCCGCGGGTAATGAGGGGCTGTGCCTGATCGGCCTTGCCCTGCGACCAGAGCGCCACGCCGAGCGCGACGTCGATCCAGGCCTGTGAGTAATGATTCGGCGGCGCGGGGCGACGGCTGAGCGCTCGTGTGGCGGCATCGAGCGAAGGGTTCTCGCGGCCCAGCTCGCCGAGGATCGATCCGGTTCGGTAGGCCGCGATCGTGAGCGTGCGGAGGATCTCACCGGGGCGGATCGTGCGATCGTAAGGGGATGCCAGCACGCCACCACGCTGAAGCACGTCCTGCGGATCCGCGCCTTGCTGTCGAATCGCCATCGTGTCGGGGATCGATGCCGGCTGTGTGTTGCGTTCGCTGCGGCCCCATGTGGCAACCCGGCCTCGCCGCAGGGGTTGCGGCGGCTGGGGTGGAAATCGCACGGAGAGGAGCCAGTTGGCCTGTGTTGCCGAGAGGGCCAGCGCCTCCTCGTAGCGCGCGGCGGCTTCGCGGTAGCGGCCCAGCTCATAGAGGCTCTCGCCGAGGAGGGTGGCCGTGGCGATCGAATCAAGCCAGCGGTCGTTCCCGATCTTGACGCTCCCGCGATACTCCGCACTGGCCATATCGACCGCTGCGGCATAGTCGCCCGCGGCGAGCGCGGCGAGCGTCGTGTCGTACCCCTGCGTGGGCACGGTGGGGGCTGCGGCCGGCACGCCGATGTTGGGTGGCATGACGACCTGGGCGGTGGCGAGCGCAGCCTGCCAGGCGAGGACAACGGCGAACACCGGGGAAAGACGCATTCCCACGTTGTACCGCCTCGACGGCGATCTCTGCAGGGCGAACAACAGGGCGCGGCAATCGGGGAAGGCTCGGTAGGCGGCGGGGGAACGCCGATAGCCCTTTGGTCGGGTCATGACGGTTGTTCAAGGTTTGCCGGTCGTCCGGCCGATACCGAAGGAGGTTTTTGATTCTGGACGGGTGCCCCATGCTCGGGTCGCTCGGCCGCTCGATTCCTCCAGCCGTGAGCCAGACCATGAGCCAGCCCGTCATGAACACCACCGCCCGCCGGATGGGCCTCACGGATCTCTCGGCCCGCCTGTTGGCGGTGGCCGCCGCCCTTTTCGGCATCGCGACCACTGGCTGCCAGGTCGATGTTGGCGGTCAGACGCTGCCGAGTGCCTACTACCTTCAGGACGACATTCAATATTTCCCGGCCGGCCCCGAGTTCAAGCTCTCGAAGGAAGCCGCCGCCCAGAAGGCCTACAAGCAGGAATTCAACGAGCACAACGCCAGGGGATACAGGCCGTAGGCGGATGCACCACCCACGCCCCCCTTGCAGATTCAGGGCGGATCGCTAGACTGCTCCCCGTGGGTTTTAGGCCCGTAATGATCGCCGTAGGTGATCTTTGCGTGGGTTCTAAGCCCAGAAACGGTTCAGATGGATGGGCCGTTGGGTTTTCCCGCGGAGGCGGGTGGCATGGGTCTGGTGAACGCTCGTGGCTGCTACGGCAGAACTGCTCCTCGGCGAGTTCGTGCGAACGCTCGACGAGCGGTTTCGGCTGGCGGTGCCACCAGAGCTCCTCGATCCGCTGACAGCCGCCGGACCGAGGCTTGTCATCGCCAAGGAGCGAGCGGGTTGTCTCTCGCTCTGGTCGGCAGCGACCTGGAAGCCGCGGCTCGATGCGGCTATCGAAGTCATCACCAGCAAGCTCCACGCGGGCCTGCTCACGCAACGGGTGGGCCAGCTCCAAGACCTCGGAAGGCTGCTCTCCACCCGGCACCAAACGCTTTCATTGGCGGGCCGCGGACGGCTCGTGCTGCCAGAAGGGTTTCGGAGCTTTCTCGGCGTGGAGCCGGGGGGCGACCTGATGGTGGTGGGTGCCGCCGTCTGCGTGGAGCTCTGGGAGCCAACAGCTTTCGCTGCCTACGTCTCGAACGAGATGCCGTCCTTCCGCCAACGGATTGACGAACTGACCGCATAACGAAATACGCCATGCCCGGGTAAGAGGACACCGAACTTTTCCCGGCGGTCACGGCCGCCGCGGAAACGCGATTACCACGGAACGGGGCCCCACCAGCACGGATGCTGCCGCGGGACCTCCCCCGGGCATGGCTATTTTCCTTTGCGTGACGAACGGCTCGGCGTCGCCCGTGCCTGACCGTTACGCGAGTGGACTTGCGCGGTTGGTGAGAGGCCAGGGGATGCGCTGACCGGTGAGGGCGGAGGCAAAGACGGCGGCGGTCATTTCGACAACCGTGCGGGAAGCGTACATACCCGTTTCCGGTTCGCGGTCGTTTTGGATTGCGTCGAGCAAGTCAGCGACGGCGCGGCGTCCCCATGATGCCCGCTCGGCGGCTCGATCGACGTCCGTCGGTGGCGTCGCATAAAGACCCTCGGGGCCGATGGGCTGCCAGGGGATTTCTTTTTCGGTTCGCCAGAGCGGGCCGCGACGCAGCCAGGCTTGCGGGACATGATCGGGACGGATGTGAATCGCCCCGGCGCTGCCGGCAAGTGTAATGCCGAAGGCAGGCTGCTTGAGTCCGGCGTCTCGTGAGCTTGCGAAGTATCCAACAGGGCCATCGGCGAGGCCGAACATCGCCGTGATCGAATCGCCCGCAATGAGGCCGATACCTTCTGGGCCAGGGACGGCGTCGGCCTTCGTGATGAGCTGCCCACCGACCGTGGCCGTCGCCTGGCACCACTTCGGTGCGCCACCAAAATTCGCCATGAGATCGAGCACATGGCAGCCGAGCACCACAAGATCCTCGGCGCCACCACGGGCGTCTTCCTTGCCGCGGGCTCGAAGCTCGAGGAGCTTTCCGATCTTGCCGTCTTCGACCATGTCGCGAATCACGCCCACCATCGGCGTGTGGCGGTTGACCATCGCCACTTGCAGCTTGGTGCCGCTCTTCTCGCAGGCAGCGATCACGGCATCGGCTTCCGCAGGGGTCGCGACAAAAGGCTTCTCGATGAAGATGCCACGGGCCCCCGCTTCGGCTGCGGCGATCGCCATCTCGGCATGACGGTCGAGATACCGCGTGCAGATCGCGACAATGTCGGGCTTTGCTTTGGCGAGCATCGCCCGCCAATCACGAAACGCGGTGTCATCAGGCAACGCATGCCGCGTCGCAGCCGCAGCAAGCCCAGCCTCATCTTCATCGGCCGCCGCGACGACCGTGGCCGTCTCGAGGTTCATCCACAACTCGTCGATCGCGTGACCCCAGTCACCACGCCCCGTATGCCCGATCACCGCCACCCTCAACACGTCATCCGCCATGCGACGACCCTCCAGTGCAGGACCAAAACCAGCCATGAGTGTAGCGCGTAGTCGGGCAACGCACACCGATTGCGGTGGACGGCATAAAAGCCCCTCGCTCAAGCGTGGGGACGGCGGGTTTTTGTGCGAGCCCGCTCATGATTGACAACGGGAAGGTGCGCAACCCGCAGTCCCACCTGCTTGCGCAGGTGGGCTTGTATTGGAGGATGCGCGAGGCCAGGAGGGCCGGTTATGTTCCGGACGGAGTTTCCACATAAAAGCCCCTCGCGCAAGCGTGGGGACGGCGGTTTTTTGGGCGAGCCCGCTCATGATTGACAACGGGAAGGTGCGTTACCCGCAGTCCCACCTGCTTGCGC
>JBGTKO010000404.1:0-1800 GCA_041744595.1 Pirellulales bacterium | reverse complement strand
GCGCAGCTCGCGACAGATCGCCGCGCGGGCCATCTATGAAGAACGGATTGTCAAGTCGTGTGGAAGCAGAAAATGGATTCGGCCGGTGGTGGATTGATTCCCTTTCGCCGTCGGTGTCGGTCGGTACGTCCCCTCGTCCCGTCCGAACTTGTGTGCGAACCGGTGGAATGATTCTCTGAGCCCGAGGAAGAGGGAGGCTGTCTCTCTCTGCCTGGTGGTTTCGAGCTATCGGGCCGACGCGGACGGAGAAGACGCTCAACCATCTATTCGGGATCGTACGGCCTGGTCCGCAACGTCGGGATCAGGGAAGTGCGTCCCATGAAAATTTATGCGATCGAGACGCCGCCATTCACCCTGACGAGTCTCGGCGACGGGGGCGTCGCCGGCTCCTGGCCCGGCTCGGGGTCGTCTCGGAGTCGTCCGGTCCTTCACACGCGGCTCGACAATCCGTTCTCATAGGTTTCTGATCTCAAGTCATATGCGGGTCTCCGCCAGGTATCTTTGCTTTGGGCGATGTGGTGACGACTACGCCGCCGCTCTGGGGAGCAGTGGTTGCTCATGATACTCGGTCTGGTGTTTTAACAGGCTGTAGCAGACTCCCAGCAGACGCCGTGAGATCGCCACGATCGCCTTCTTGCCACCCGTGCGAACTTTCAGATTCTCGTAAATGGCTCGCCAACGGGGCGACCGCCTCACCAGTTGCCAGGCCGCTTGCACCAAGACCCATCGCAGCAGCGGCGAACCGGTTTTCTCGATGTGCAGAGACTTCCGTTTGCCCGCCGACTCCCGCTGTCCGGGGACCAGTCCCGCATACGAGACCACTCGCTTGAGTGAGGAAAAACGGCGGCTGTCGGCCAGTTCCGCGAGGATCACGTCGCTACCGACGGTGCCGATGCCGGGGATCGACAACAGAATCCGTCGGTCTCGCTGTTCCTGTTCGGAACCTGACTTTGCAAACTCCTCGAGCTGCTTGTCGACCTGCCGCAGTTGCTGTCGGTAACCCCGCCATTGTCCCTGAAGTTGCTCGATGCAGAACCGGTCGGCTGTGGGCAGGATAACGTCCGCCAGCCACTCCTGGCCCCGCTTGGTGAACAGGTCCGGCCGATCGAGGTTGTGGTTCGACAGCAGACGGCGAATCTTGTTGCGGACGCCCGTGATCTTCCGCTGCAAAAACTGACGCTGTCGGACATACAGTCGGTGTTCCCGCTGCCGGGGTGTGGGCCGATACGCGGCGGGGATCTGATCCAGCGCCAACATCTCGGCGAGGACTTTGGCGTCGAGGTTGTCGCTCTTGCGGGTCGACTGGGCGATGATTCGCAGCTTGCCGGGGTGCGCCAGCACCACCCGCTGGGCCAGCGGCTCGACGAGTTCAACGAACCACTCGTAGCTGGCGGTGGCCTCGACCGTCAGTTGGAACGGGCCGAGGGATTTCAGGAATGCGGTCATGGCGGCCGTCTGCAGGTTCGAAAATCGCTTGCGGGAGACCGAGTCTCGCGCTGCATTCACTGCAACCATCGTGATAGTCTGCTTATGGAGGTCGACGCCGACGAACACCATGAGAGTGCCCCTTCTGTGGCAAGTGACGTGGTGGAAAACACAACAACCATCGTGCTTGACCACGCAACCGAAGTCACCCTCAGTTCCCGGCTCGACCTCCGTTGTTCTTCATAGTTTCACCCCGCAGGGCTTTCGTTCGATCCAACGTCGGCGCTCGTCGTTCGCAGCGATTCGCGACTCCGCAGTCGGCTCAGTTGCTGGAATCCCGTCGGCAGGCGTATTTTGAATCGGCGCTGCGCCACG
>JBGTKO010000403.1:0-45869 GCA_041744595.1 Pirellulales bacterium | reverse complement strand
CGTTTCATGACCGGGAACAAAGGCGAGCGGGATCAAGGGGCCGGCGTATCTGGTGCATATGGCCAGCAAACGGCATCTATGGAGTGAACGGCGGCTGGCTTTCGTGTATCGGGTATTGGCGTGGTGGTCGCTCGGGTTGGTGGCGTTGATGTGGTAGCCCGTTTTCTTCCGGAGTTTTGGTCGGTGTTGTTGCCAGGCGTGAAGTCGCGAACACGTTGTAGCCGGCCATATGCACGTAGGTGGCCGAGATCGTGTTGTTCCCGGGTCGCAATGGTCGGGGTTGAAATTGGTCGGGTTGGTTTGGCCACATGTTGTTGCTGCCCGGTCGATACGCTCGCAGCCGGTATCGTCGCGAGCGTGATTTCCGGGGTCGTGTAGCTGCCACTTTGATCTTTTTGGCGTGCTGTGCTTCTTGTTGTCATAAATTCACATGCGTTGGCGTTAACTCGCTTGGTGTCGGCGTATTCATACATTTACGGGCGTTTTTCTGGCTCGCCACCTGTTCTAATCTTGGTTCTTAACACGGGCTGACGCTGACTTCCTTTGATATCATTGGCGGGTTTGCTTCCTGATATCATAGCCGCCGCTGACTGCATGCGCGTTTTATGGCTGTTTTCACGACTTTCTGGGACGCTCGGCTTTCTCGCTGGTAAATTCATCGTGGTCTTGGCGATAAATTATGGCCCACACCGGTGATAAACTTTTGCGAGAGCTTATGAGGGTGTTATTACCCCTGGCTTTGTCATCATGGTCGCGAATGGCTGGGTGATAATTTCTGGCGACACTGGGTGATAATAAGTCGTGCGCGTGGTGAGCCGAGCATACATCGCGACCACCTACCGGCATTTTCGCCGAAGGCGCGTTGCCGTATAGGTGCGTGTAGTTGCAGGACGTTGCCAGGGGCCTTTACGAGGCTGATACGGGACTGAGGCTGCCCGGGCCCCCTCGCGGTCGCCGAAGGCGTGTGCGAGCTTACCCAGGGGCTTTGTGGGCGATATTTGTGTTCGCGAGGGTTGAGGTCGAGGAAATACGTGGGTCGAGGAAATACGTGGATCGAGGAAATACGTGGGTCGAGGGTACGCATTTTCGCCGAAGGCAGCGTTTCTCGCGGCAGCCACTCGCGTGATACAGGATCTTTCGCGTGATACAGGAGCTCTATCTCTCGCGGTAACCACGTGGATCGAGGGTGCGCATTTTCGCCGAAGGCAGCACTCCTCGCGACAGCCACTCGAGGGCGCAACAAGGCCGTAGATTTCGCGGGGTCAGTTGTGCTTTCTCGCGAAAAAGGTCGATGGGTCTCTGGCCTCGAAATTTGCGTTCTAAGGTAGGGTTTGATCTAGGGGTACCAAGGATAGCCCCCGGCCTCTGGCCGGGCTCTATGACCCTACCAGGAGCTGCTATAGGGGTACATTTGCTTTGGCCCTGATTTTTTTCCTCATGTAGAATGCCCCGAAGGGGCATTACATGTACAGGCTTGGATTCCATTTTTCGCATAGCAGCACTCGTCGTAAGTCGTTTGTTTGCAAGGACTTCCGCCGATTAAAAACACCCGCTAGACTGCGCGCCCCTCTAATGGGGGGTATCTGAGGTGGGCGTTTGGCAGCATTGAGCAGCACCGATGGCCCTTGCTTTCACGGTGTTTTGCAGCTTTCGGTCATCTGGACCGGCGCATGCGACTCCCACTGCCGTTACGGAGCTCGCCACCCTCGCTTCACGACACAGCACCGGCCGATCTTGAGTCGTCAATAAACAGGGTCAGACCAGTTCATGCCGACCACAAAGATCTCGTGGTCTTGCTCGTGATAGGCCCCGGGCGTTCCTGAAATCTTTGGGGTGTTGTGCCTCTTGTTGCCATAACTCCACATGGGTTGGCGATAACTTTTCTGGTGCCGACGTGTTCATACATTGGCGGGCTTTCTTGCGGTTGGCTCGTGCCTGCTACACAGATTTATTACCAGTATTTTACGTGGGCTTTCCTGATATCAAGGACCGCGAACTACTTGATATCATGGACGCCGCGGACCAAATGCGTGTTTTCTGGCTGTTTTTGTGGGTTGCTGGCGCGTTTGGGCTTTTTGCGGGTGAGGTGCTGCGGGTAGTGGGGGATAATTTACGTGTCGTTCCGGTGTTAATACATTTCGAGAGCTGGTTCGGGGGTTATTTACCCTCGCGCTGTTGTCGTGGTCGTGTGTGGCTGGTTGTTGGAGGTGGTAAGTCTGGGCGGGTTTCACAGCCCCCGGCGAAAACGACGAAGTCGCGTGGCCGTGGGTGTGTATCGCCGCAGGACGTTGCCAGGGGCCATTACAGGGCTTTTGCGGGGTCAACGCTGCCCCCCTGGCCCCTCGCGATCGCCGAAGGCGCGTACGAGCGTGCCAGGGGCCTTCTCGCGGGTGTTGTGCCAGTGCCCCCAGTTCAGCCGGCCGTTCTCACCAATCACCGTACAAACCTCCCCGGCCACGCTCGTATCGCACTTGCGCTCCGGCCAAATCGCGTTACGCTTTTGGCATGGCTTCCCCGACCAACACCCGCGCGACCGTCATCAGCTGCCATCGCCGGGACATTTCGCTCTTTGGTGACAACTTTTATCACGGCACAAAGATTCCCACGCGCGTTGCCAGCCTCAAATCTCGTGAAGCCTGGACGTTTTTCCCGCGCGTACTGGCCCACCTCCGTGATACGTGCCCGCCTGCAAAACCCGTCATCGTCCGCGCCTCATACCTGCCCCCGACGACCCTGGCGCAATGTATTGGACGTCCGAGCCGTTTTGTTGTGCTGCTTAGCCACTTTTTGGCCGAACAGAATGCCGTCGATGTCTTGGCTTGATACACGAATGGTGCCACGCTCTCGCCTGGAACTGCCTCATTGAAGAACACGGCAAACGAGACGACATCGACGACCGCGAGTTTCAGCAGCTCAGCCACGACGAAACATGGGGTTACGCGTTCTCGAAGGTTTACCGGGCTTTTATCGAGTTGTGTCGGTGATGGCCCTGGCAGCCTCATTGCGCCTGGGTGCTGTGTACGACGGAGCCTTTTTACATTTGGCCGAGTTGTGCTCCTGGATGAAATAGGTACTATCTACCGCTGGTGGCCCGCTACATCACTTACATCACCGCGATAGGAGTAACTCCCCCATGCCTACGCCTCACGACATTCTCGACGACTTCCCCGAGTACGACTCCGCAACACGCTCGGAGGTAGACACGATGTTCGATGACGAAGACTTTGATGCGGCCTACCGCCAACCGCAGACAGCAGCTGTCGCTCTTGCCAACGATGACGACCGAAATGAGCCGACGACAGCAGCTACAGCCGTTGACGATGACCGCATCGCAGATGAAGACGCCTACGAGCGAATCGGCGAGTACTTAATTCACTTCGCCGCTTCAGAATTTCCGCTGCTCGGGGGAAAGGACTTTGAAGACCTCGTCGCGTCGATTCGAGATTCAGGCCAGACATCGCCCATCATGCAAACGAAGGACGGGCTGATTCTCGACGGTCGCAATCGCCTCCGTGCCATCTATCAGCTCCGCGCAGAGGGCCACACGATCGGGCCCTGGGTCAAAACCTGGGATGCCGCGGATGGCCAGACAGAGATCGAGTACATCCTCGCGGCAAACCTGCATCGTCGGCACCTTACGGATACCGAACGAGCCATGATCGCGGCGGAGCTCGTACCAGCCATCGCAATCGAAGCCGAAGAAAAATAGAGATCGACACGGATAAAGAAAGGCGAAGTGCGAAACCGCGAGGGCCGGAATCAACACTCGCTGAAGAGGATGGTGCCGTTGGAAACACCCAGACCATCCTCGAAGCAAAAACGGGCGACCAAAGACGACAACAGCGCGCTGGCCAAGGCCGCCAAGGTTGCCAAGGTCTCGAAGCACAAACTTCGTGCAGCCATTGCGGTCAGGAAGTCTGGTGACGAGAAAGTCATCAAAGAGGTCAAGGCCGGCACAAAGTCGCTGAATGAGGCGACGAAAGAGATTCAGCCAAAGAAGGCAAAGACATCCGAGCCCTACGACCTTGTCAAGGATGTGACGAGCAGATGGACGCGATGGTTGGACAATTTTGCGGTGTGCGATCGCGCGGAGGTTCGAGCGATCGTCCTGCAGCTCATCGAGAACGAGGACAAGAAGTTTTCGAAGGCGTGACCCATGAGTTGCCCTTCAATGGCCCGATAGCGATGAAGCGAATGGGGGGCAACGCGGTTTGATCCGAGGAGGACGAGCACGGTCGGCTCCGATCGCTGCTCCTGACGGTGATCGAGGCAAAAGCGGACAAGAGGTGAATGACTATGACGAACGTGGCGTATGATGACGGTGCCTTCGGGCTGACGGTGTCGGAGCAACCAGAAGCTTTCACTCCCGCTGCCGTCGAGAGTGAGCTGCTCACCGTTGAGGAGGTCGCTGCAATGCTGTCGATTGGTGTCCGGTCCGTATGGCGAAAGTCGCAGGACGGGCGCCTACCACCACCGATCAAGATGACGGGCTCAACACGGTGGTCCAAATCCGCCATGCGTGAGTGGATAGTGGAAAAGGCATCAGCCGCGCAGAAGCAATTGCACGCGAGGCGTCGTGCCTGATTTCAAACCGCAAGGAGTGACTCCGTATGGGAACGGTCTATAGGGCGAAAACAAAACGGCGCATTCCGCCGCAGGCTCGCATCGAGGAGAAGCGGGGCCAGCAGTACGCCGTGTGGCAGGGACGCCACGGAAAGGAATGTCGCCATAAGGTCGCCGCGGAGGGCGACCGCATCGTCTACGAATCGGAGTACTACACGGTCGAGTTCGGCACCGGGAAACACCGCCACCGCGAGGTGACCCGTTTCCGGGATCGTGATAGCGCCAAGACATACCTACGGCAGTTGGAGGAGCGGGCTGCCAAGCGAAACTCGGGGCTGCCGGGGGCACGGCTTGAAGATTTTGCAGACCATCTCCGCCGGCCAATCGCCGATCATGCCGCTGACTTCGTGGCGGTGAGGAAGGCGAGCGACAGGACCGGAAAATACATTGCTGATCTGACCCGTCATCTCGACTTCATATTTGCCGACATGCGAGTCGAGACACTCGCCGACGTCACCGCAACGGGGGTTAGGCTGGCACTCGGTCGGATGAAAGATTCCGGCAAGGCACTGCGGACCTGCAACGCCCACCTGACAACCCTCAAAGGCTTTTTGAAGTGGTGCCGAATGGATGGGCGGCTGGTGGAAGACATCCTGCTGGCGGTCGAACCGTACGACCACGAGACCGACCCCCGACATGCCCGTCGCGCGCCATCGGTCGAGGAGATCAATCGCCTGCTTGCCGCGGCTCGGGCGAGAACGGACGACCATTGCCAGTTCTTCGGTGAGGACCGGGCGAAGGCGTACGAGATTGCAATCATGACCGGCTACCGAGCCAACGAGATTCGGAGTCTGACGCCAGAATGCTTCAGCCTCGACGGCGACCACCCCTGCATCACGGTGAGGCCCACGATCAGCAAGCGGCGCAAATTGGACATTCAACCGATCCCGCAATCCTTCGTAGCGGGTATCCGGGACTGGCTCGCTGAAAAATCCCGAGGCTGCAAGTTATTCGAGGCCATGCCTGGTGACACGGCCCGGATGCTGCGGTCCGATCTCGATATAGCCCGAAAGGCTTGGATTGCCGAAGGCGAAACGGAGCCGGAACAACGCCGCCGAGAGGAGACAGATTTTTTGATCTACGAGAACAGCGTCGGCGAGTTTTTTGATTTCCACTCGTGCCGCCATGCCTACATCACGTTCATCTCGGAGACCACCAAGTCGCTGAAGCAGGCTCAGACGCTCGCCCGGGTATCGACGCCGCGGCTGCTGGATCGCTACAGCCACATCCAGCTGCACGGTGTCCAGCAGGCCGCGGACGCGATTGGCGACATGATCACGGCCGGCTACCGCCCCGCTGGCAATCGCCGTGAGGTAGCGTCGCAGGCCCTCGCAGCGACTGGCACCGACGACCTAACGGCCGATCCTGACCCTGCCACAGGTCGGGGTGCTAGTCGGGGTAGCACCACGGCTTTAGGTGGCTCTGCATGGCACAAGATGGCAAGTTGGGCAGACAATGCCGACTCGGAGCCAGCAACCATCAGCATGCCCGACACCGCGCCCAAACCCAGTGCCCGGCAGGACTTGGCACCTGCTGGCACGGGTCGGCACAGGAGAAAGGTAAGAGGCTCCGGTCGGAGTCGAACCGACGATGGCGGATTTGCAATCCGCTGCCTTAGCCACTTGGCTACGGAGCCGAATTTTGACAGTCAGGATTTGCTCCCGACTCCTTCACGCTACGGCAGATTGGGCGGACTGGTCAAGGTCTACAGGCTGCACCAGCGTTGGCGGTCGTGCCTCGCACGCGGATCGCCACGGTCATGCATAGAGATCGGCCGCGGCTGGTCGCCATCTTCAATTGTTCCGCTTTTGCGGTTTCCGGACGCACCGGTGGCCGCGGAAAACCAGGGGCGATATAGTCGCGATCCTGAGATTCTGCCCCGACCTGACCAGGAGCTAGCGAAACATGGCAAAAGAGGGAGCCTGCGACATTGGCCTTATCGGCCTGGCAGTGATGGGCGAGAACCTTGCCCTCAACATCGCCAGCCGCGGGTACCGCATCGCCGTCTACAACCGGACGACGAGCGTCACGGACACTTTCGTGGCGGGCCGAGGCAAGCAGCCGAACGTCGTGGGCTGCCACACGCTCCAAGATCTCGTCGGGTCGCTCGAGCAACCACGAAAAATCATGATGATGGTCAAGGCCGGACCAGCCGTTGATGACCTCATCGCCACGCTCGCCCCCCTGCTCTCCCCCGGCGACATTCTCATCGACGGTGGCAACACGCTTTTCTCCGACACCGAACGCCGCACCGCAGAAGCCGAAGCCAAAGGGCTTCTGTTTGTCGGCAGTGGCGTCTCCGGCGGCGAAGAGGGCGCGCTCAAGGGGCCGAGCCTCATGCCGGGAGGGTCTTCCGCCGCCTGGCCATTGATCCAGCCGATCTTTCAGGCCATCGCCGCCAAGGTGGGCCCGAAGGGCGACATCCCCTGCTGCGACTGGGTCGGACCGCGGGGCGCCGGCCACTACGTGAAGATGGTCCATAACGGCATCGAGTATGGCGACATGCAGCTCATCTGCGAGGCCTACTGGCTTCTGAAAGAGGCTGCCGGGCTCTCGAACGATCGGCTTGCGGACGTCTTCGCCGAATGGAATCGTGGCGAGCTCGACAGCTACCTGATCGAGATCACGCGAGACATCTTCACCGTCAAGGATCCCGACACCGGCGGCGACATGGTTGATGTCATCCTCGACACCGCCGGCGCCAAGGGCACTGGCAAGTGGATGAGCCAGCATGCTCTCGACCTTGGCGTGCCGAGTACACTCGTCACCGAGGCGGTGTATGCCCGCAGCCTCTCGGCCATGAAAGAAGCTCGCGTGCGGGCCTCCGGTGTCCTCGCGGGCCCCGAACGAAAGTTCGACGGTGATCGCGAGGCCTTTGTCGAGCAGGTCCGTCAGGCGCTTTACGCGTCGAAAATCGCCAGCTACGCCCAAGGCTTTGTGCAGCTCGCTGCGGCTGCGAAGGAGCATGACTGGTCGCTCGACTACCGTTCGATCGCGATGCTGTGGCGAGGTGGCTGCATCATCCGCGCCCAATTCCTCGAGACGATCGCCGCGGCGTACGAGGCCGATCCCGACCTCGAAAACCTGATGCTTGCCCCTTATTTCCGGGACGCCCTCGCGACCGCCCAGGAGGCCTGGCGGCACGTCGTGTCCACGGCTGCCATGCTCGGCATCCCCGTGCCAGTCTTCATGACGGCGCTCGCCTACTACGATGGCTACCGGCATGCTCAGCTTCCGGCAAACCTGCTTCAGGCCCAACGTGACTACTTCGGCGCGCACACCTATCAGCGGATCGACAAGCCCGGCACCTTTCATACTGAGTGGCTCGACCTTCGCCGTCCCGTTGGAGAATGATCGTGGTAAACACGTATCTCGAAAACCTCTTTGGCCTCGCTGGTCGCACCGCTGTTGTCGTCGGAGGCACGGGCGTGCTCGGCGGGGCCCTTGCTGATGGCCTTGCCAAGGCGGGAGCGTTCGTCGTGGTCGCCGGTCGCGGTGCGGATCGTGGCGCTGCTCGCGTCGATGCGATCAAGGCAGCCGGCGGTGATGGCACGTTTGTCAGTGTCGATGCGGTCAATCGGGAGAGTGTGACGGCTCTCCTCGAAGCGGCGGTGCATGCCACCAGTCGGGCCGACATCCTCGTAAACTGTGCCGGGGTGAACTCGTCGGTACCCTACTTCGACATCCCTGACGACGACTTCGCCAAAGTTCTGGATACGAACCTCAAGAGCACCCACCTTGGCTGCCAGATTTTCGGTGCCCACATGGCCGAACATGGCGGCGGCTCGATCCTCAACATTGGGAGCGTCTCAGCAGACAAGCCGCTCTCGAAGGTTTTCATTTACTCAGCCTCCAAGGCGGCCGTCGTCAACTACACAAAGAATGTCGCCCGTGAGCTCGCCCCTCGCGGCGTGCGGGTGAACGTGCTCTGCCCTGGCTTCTTCCCCGCCGAGCAGAATCGCAAGATACTTTCGCCCGAACGGACAGCCACGATCATGTCGCAGACGCCGATGAACCGCTTTGGCAATTCTGAGGAGCTTATCGGCGCCATGCTCCTCCTCTGCGCCCCGGTTGCCGGCAGCTTCATCACCGGCGCCGAGCTCTACGTGGACGGTGGATTCACGGGCATGCGGCTGTGACACCATGGCCCACACCGTCGTCATCTTTGGTGCGTCTGGCGACCTGACAAGTCGCAAGCTCGTGCCGGCGCTCTACAACCTGGCTCGGGCGGGCAGGCTCCCGGCTGAGACACGGATTGTCGGGTTCTCGCGAACGCCCCACTCCGATGACGAATGGCGAAACAGTCTTCGGGAGTCGACCGCCGAGCACGCGGGCGACGACCCTTTCGATGAAGGAGCCTGGGGCACGTTCGCGCCATCGATCTATTACGAACCCGGTGACATTGACCGCCCCGAAGATATCGCTCGTCTCGGTGAGCGACTCGCCGCCCTCGAAGGTACCGCCGCCACCCGTGTGTACTACCTCGCCACGGCGCCCCAGTTTTACGAAACGGTTGTGACAACGCTTGGTTCTCTCGGCATGGCCGATGAGTCCGTTGCTCCGAGGCGGATCGTCGTCGAAAAACCGTTTGGCACCGATCGAACCACCGCCCACGCTCTCAACCAAAGACTCCACACCGTCTTTCGCGAAAGCCAGATCTTTCGGATCGACCACTACCTCGGCAAGGAGTCGGTGCAGAACATCCTGGCCCTGCGGTTTGCCAATACGATCTTCGAGCCCATCTGGAACCGCCGCTACATCGACCATGTTCAAATCACCGTCGCCGAAGAGGTCGCCATCGGCCGACGTGCCGCCTACTACAACAGTGCCGGTGTCCTGCGGGACATGTTCCAGAATCACCTCCTCCAACTGCTCATGGTCACAGCGATGGAGGCCCCCGCACGGTTCAACGCTACGGCGGTGCGCAACGAAAAGGTGAAGGTGCTCGAGGCCATCTGCCCGCTCACCCCAGGCGATGTCGCGGCAGCAGGCGTCCGCGGACAGTACCAGGGCTATCTGGCAGAGCCCGACGTGCCGACAGCGAGCCAGACGGCCACGTTTGGCGGCATTCGCCTCGAGATCGACAACTGGCGATGGCAGGGGGTTCCCTTCTACCTTCGCAGTGGCAAGGCGATGAGCTGTCGCACGACGCAGATTGTGATCGAATTCCGCCAGCCGCCGCTCGAGCTCTTTGCCGGCGGCCGATCGACGTTCAATCGCGAGGCCAACCGCCTCGTCATCCAGATCCAGCCGGCCGAAGGCATCCAGCTCCACTTTCATACCAAGGTGCCAGGCGAGGGCATGCGGCTCCGCTACACCGATCTCGAGTTCAGCTACTCACGCGAATTCGCCGGTCGCCTGCCCGAGGCGTACGAGCCCTTGCTCCTCGACGTGATGCAGGGTGATGCGAGCCTGTTCGCGCGTGCCGATGAAGTTGAAAAATCGTGGGAGATCATCGACCCGTTCGTGAAGGTCTGGGCTTCAGGCGATCTGCCGCCGATTGCCCAGTATGAGCCGGGCTACTGGGGGCCGATGGAAAGTGTCGAGTGGATGGCTGCCCAGGGGCGCACATGGTTTGACCAGTGCCCGGTGCTCACGTGAGCCCCCTGAGGGGCGGAAACGCCGCATTCACGGAATCCCCTCGCGCGACGGAGGGGACTTCGGGCCATTGGGCGAAGCCACTGTCTATCGGCGCCATCCCACTTGCCTCACCGCTGGTGCAGGCTGCACTCTCTGGCTACAGCGACCGCGCGATGCGGGTGCTCGCCCGTAGGCACGGAGCGGCCTATGCGCTCGGGGAGGTGCTGCTCGATCAGTTCGTGGCCACAGCAAAGCGTGGCCAGAAGACGCCAGCACGGCTTGCGATCGCGGCCGAGGAGCATCCGGTTGGGGGCCAGCTCATGGGGGCGAATCCCGACGACTTTGCTCCTGCTGCCCGCCGCCTTGTCGCCGAAGGTTACGACGTGATCGACATCAACTTCGGCTGCCCGGTCAAAAAAGTCCTTGGCCGCTGTCGCGGTGGCTTCCTTCTGTCGCAGCCTGCGACCGCCCTTGAAATCGTGGGCCGTGTCCGCGACGCCGTGCCGCCTCATGTTCCCGTGACGCTCAAGATGCGGCGGGGCCTCGATGACACCACCGAGAGCCGCGACCATTTTTTTGCGATCTTCGATGGGGCCTTCGCCCGCGGCGCGGCAGCAATCACGGTCCACGGCCGCTCGGTCGAGCAGCGGTACGTGGGCCCGAGTGACTGGGGTTTTCTGAAGGAGGTCAAACGACACGCCGGCGATCGCACGGTCATCGGCTCCGGCGATCTTTTCTCCCCAGCAGCGTGCGTCGCGATGCTCAAAGAAACGGGCGTGGATGGGGTGAGCATCGCACGAGGCGCGATTGGCAATCCGTGGATCTTCGGTCAGACGCTCGCACTCCTGGAGGGCCGGCCCATGCCGCCTCCGCCAACGATCCACGAACAACGAGACGTACTCCACGAGCATTGGGCACTCGCCGAGGATCTCCACGGTGAACACTCAGCCGGCCGCTCGATGCGAAAGTTTGCGATCAAATACGCCCGGTGCCATCCGGAATACCGGGTGGTTCGCGATGCGTTCGTCGCTGTGAAGAATTCCGCCGACTGGCAAGGCGTTCTCGAGTGCCACTACGCCGTCGATGGGCCCGGCCGCGCCCCGTCGTCCGACATCGACGAGATCCGTGAGTGCGATGGTGAAACACCGTAAGGATCGAGTGACGCCGTGACCTCGGCCTTCACGGACTCGTCCGTCTCGATTTTGAGACGTGCTTCGAGCACCGTGCGTGACGCTTCCACGAGAACACCGGAAGCGATCCAGCGGCCGAGCGCCCATGCTGCCGCGGCCCGCACCGTCACCTCGATGTCTTTGGCTGCTTCGGCCAAGGCTTCAAAGGCCGATGGATGAGGCCGGTTTCCGAGCGCGATCGCCGCAGACCTCAAGAGGCCCCGTCGCTTCGCCCGAAGGACCGGCGAGCCTCGGAAGTGGTCACGAAATCCTTTGTCATCAAGCAAAAGCAGTTCAGCCAGGTCGAGCGAGCCCATCGCGTCGTGGGACTGAAACGCTGGCTCGGCCGACCCTGGCGCGTGCCGGTTCCATGGACACACCTCCTGGCAGATATCACACCCAAAAATCCAGTCACCCATGCCGGCGCGAAGCGGCTCCGGGACCGGCCCGTGATCCTCGATCGTGATGGCGGAGATGCACTTCGTGGCATCGAGCACCTGGGGCGTCGGGAACGCGCCGGTTGGACAGGCGTCAAGACACGCAGTGCAGGTGCCGCAGTGATCCGTCTCGAGCGGACGGTCGATCGGCAGCTCACAATCCGTGACGAGCGCAGCGAGCAGAAAATAGCTCCCGGCACGTGGATCGATGAGCATCGTGTTCTTGCCGATCCAACCCAGGCCGGCGAGTGCTGCGAAGTCTCGCTCCGCGATGGGCGCCGAATCGACAACACCACGGGCGCGTGCGTCAGGCACCCGCCGTTCGAGCCATGCTGCCAACTCATTGAGCCGACGACGAAGGACATCGTGGTAGTCCTCGCCGCGAGCGTATCGGGCCACGCGGCCATGCCCAGGGGGAAGTGGCTCGACGCCAGGACCACTGCCGGTCGCGTGGTCGGTGGCGAGCATCACGACACTCTTGGCCCCAGGGAGAATCGTATCGAGCGTCTGCCGCAATGGCTCATGCCGGTGGAGCCAGGGCTGCATGACCCCGGCGAGGCCGGCGGTGAGCCAACCCCGAAAGGCCTCATGACGAGGAGGTGGTCCTGCGGCTGCAATGCCGACCCTTGTGAACCCGAGCCGTATTGCTTCGCGACGGAGCGAGTCCACCACGGCTGCCGGCGAGTCGGGGGAGCCCCCTGTGGAAACATCAGGAGTAGCGAGGGCGGACGGTGTCGTCATGGCGGAGGCAACATGGGGAATGTAGGGCCGTCCAAACCGAAAGGCGGCGGTAAGTGATATGGACCCAGCCAGCAGACTCGCTATCGTCCCCACCTCATTCTCCGGATCGACCGCATCCTGCCAAACCGCTTTCCCGCGGAGCCCCAGCCGTGCCAGCCAACAATCGCCGTTTCCATTGTGTCGGCCCGGCCCTCGCCATTGTTGCACTCATGGCGGCTGTCGGTTGCCAAACACCCCACACCACGGCCGTTCCACCCCCGGCGACTGGAATGATTGGCCAGCCAGCGGCCTACGGGACCATGGCAATGCCGCCACAGGGTGCCGCGTATCCGCCTACGATCAGTGCGCCCCCACTTCCCGGCGCCGCTCCCGGCCCAGTGCCCCCCACGGCGCCCCCGATGCCAGGACCAGCGACCCAGTGGCAAAGTGCGAGCCCGACAGCGCCACCGAATTCATGGTCGTGGTCCCAGTCTCCCGCGACGCAGCCACCGTCGCTTCAGCAGTACGGCGGGCAGCTCCAGAACTCTGCTGGCCAGTTCCAACAGAACGTCACAGCTCAAACCCAGCAGTATGCCAACCAGCTTCAGTCCCAGCCGCAACAGTGGACAGACCAGACCCAGCAGGCCCTCGCGAACCAACAGCAGCAGTACAACCAGCAGCTTCAGAACACCGCCAACCAATACCAACAGGGTGTCAACAATCAACTGCAAAACGCGCAACAGCAAGTGAACAGCGGCTTTCAGCAGACGCAGCAGGCAGTCAACTCGCAAATGCCGCCGCAGTATCAGCAGTACCAACAGCAGATGCCCCCTCCGCAGCAGCCACCACCGGGCTATCAGCAGCCCGCCCCGCCTGCGAATGCATGGAACCCGTTCTCAACGAGCGCCACGTCGCTCCCACCAGCCCGCGCGACACCGCCGCCCACTTTGCCTAGGTACTGACGACACGTCTGGGGCATCCATGGCCCGCGCCCAGGCAGCGACGGCGCGACAGCATCCCGTCCGGCGTCATGGCACGGGCAACTCCGAGCCTCGGATACGGCTCCACCGTCGAACCAAACGAGGCGGCCCTCAGTGTAAGATGCGGCCGGAGGCTCATCATCATGCTCGATTGGCTCGGAGGTGTCGTGCCCGGAACGCGGCCGGCGATCACGGCTGCCACGTGGCGGGTTGTACGGAAGGTCAACGCACTCGAGTCTGACATGACCGCCCTCGATGACGCGGCGCTTCGGAAACTCGGCCGATCACTCTCCTACCGGGCCAAGGCGGGCGAGCCGATCGATTCGCTCATAATCGAGAGCTTCGCGGCGACCCGTGAGGCTGGAAACCGACGACTCGGCATGCGGCACTACGACGTGCAACTGCTCGCGGGTGCCGCCCTCGTGAAAGGTGCCATCGTCGAGATGCAGACCGGGGAAGGCAAGACGCTTGTCGCGACGCTTCCGCTCGTGCTCTATGCCCTAGCTGGCAAGGGAGCCCACCTCGCCACAGTCAACGACTACCTCGCCCAGCGTGACGCCGAATGGATGAAACCGATCTATGAGGCACTCGGCCTCAAGGTTGGCGTCGTCGAGTCGCAGATGGATTTCGACCAGCGACGGCAGGCCTATGCCGCCGATGTCACGTACGGCACGGCCAAGGAGTTTGGCTTTGATTTTCTCAAGGACAGGCTCATGAATCGCCAGATCACCGAGGGCCACGGTGACCTAGCCGCCATTCTCACGGGCAAGTCGGCCGGGGAATCCACCAAGTTGCTCCAGCGGCCTTACTGGTTCTCGCTGGTCGATGAGGCAGACAACGTCCTCATTGACGAGGCCCGCACGCCACTCATCATTGCCTCACCACCAGGAGAGGCACAGGTTGCCGAACAGGCACTCTTTCATTTTTCTGCCCAGGTCGCAGCCGAGTTGGAACCTGGAACTGACTTCGAAGAAGACATTCGAAAACACACCTGTGAACTGCTGGGGCGAGGCCGTAGCCGGGTACGTGCCTTTGATCGACCGGCGGTGCTTGACTCGACGAGCCTCCTTGCGATCTACGATGCAGTCGAACGGGCGTGTAAGGCGAGGCGGTTCTACATTCGCGACCGGCAGTATGTCGTGCGGGATGGCAAGATCGTGATCATCGACGAGTTCACCGGACGGGCCGCCGAAGGCCGCACCTGGAAAGACGGCATCCACCAGGCGGTCGAGGCAAAGGAGGACGTCGAAGTAACGGTTCCCTCGGGCCATGCCGCACGGATCACAATTCAGGATCTGTTTGCACGCTGGCCGCATCTGGCAGGGATGACCGGGACGATCGCCACGAGCCGTCGAGAGATTGCCCGCACGTATGAGGTGGCGGTCGATGTCGTCCCGACGAACAAGCCGGCCATCCGCCGCCGGCTCTCCGCTGTCGTGGCCGCCGACTACGCCACGAAGCTCGCGAGAATCGTGGACGAGATTCGAGCGCTCCATGGCCTTGGCCGACCGATCCTCATCGGCACCCGCTCCATCGACAAGTCGGAAGATCTCTCGAAGCTTCTCACGGACGCGGGGCTTCCCCACACGGTCCTCAACGCTCGGCACATCGCCGAGGAGGCCGAGATCATCGCTCGGGCAGGCGAGCGAGGCCAGATCACCGTCTCCACGAACATGGCCGGCCGCGGCACCGACATCAAACTCGGCGAGGGCGTGGCAGACCTCGGCGGGCTCCATGTCATCTGCACCGAACTGCATGATTCGGCACGGATTGACCGCCAGCTCGTCGGACGCTGTGGCCGGCAGGGAGACCCTGGTACCTGGCGGCAGTATGTGTCGTTGGACGACGAGATTCTCACGACAGCCTACGGCGCGAAGCGAGCCGCACGCATCGCCGCAAGACTCCGGCGGTGGCTGGCATGGAGTCCCGAGCGGCTGCTTGGCAATTTCCAGCGGGCCCAGCGATCGGTGGAGGCACGCCACCGGCGACAGCGTCGAGTCCTCGAGTACATCGAGCGGCAGCGTGCCGAGTCTCACATCCAGATGAGCCACGATCCATACCTCGACGCAGCGTCCTAGCAGACTGTGGAACAAGTCTGCCGCCGCAGGGAGCGGCGGTCGACCAGGGTGGAAAAAAGGCCGTGGATGGCTTTTTCCACGGATAGCTAGTCTCCCTGTTTTGACATTGACGCTGGCCAATGGGTTTGTGAATCTCCGCCGCTGGAGATTCCCCATGCGACGCATCCTCTCAGCTTTGTTCGCCGCCGCGATCGTGGTGACCACGGCCCAGGCCGGCCTGGGCCAGGATCCTCCGCCGGACTTTGTGTCGCCTGAACCACCGCCGCTTGCCGACGAGCTTGCCACGAGTGAGCCTGAGCAGCCGACGGCAGCCGACGGAACGACGTCGGTGATCGCGCAACCGGAGCCCGTGTCTACGCTCCCGCCGCCGACGCCCCCACCGCCGACAGCACCTCCTCCAAGAGAGACGCTTCCGGCCGAACCACTTTCAGTTGAAACACGCCCGCCACCGCCATCACCGCCGAGCACCCTTCCTCCACCACCGCAGAGTGAGACAGCCGGTGTTCTCGCTGCGCTCCTCGAGCCATTTGAAGGCCGATTGGCCAACGTCGGAGGATCACTCGATCCGCAACTTTACTCGCGACCGATGCCTCTCCTCGAGCCACTTGCCCGCAGCGGCGACCGCTCACGCAGGCTGTGGATCGTGCAGGCGTATTGGAAAGTATCGGCAGGGTATGCCCTCGTACGTTCTTCCGCGGAAGCGCTCGAGCGACTCGAGCTCATCGCGCCCGGAGGTGCCCCGCATGACCGCGTCACGCTCGACGTCGCGACGGCGGCTGCCCGCGCCGATCTCGCCGATGCCCGAGCCCGTCTCGCCGCGGCGCAACAAGAGCTTGTCGATCTGGCTCGCCTCCCCTTCGGCGAACCGCTGCCCTGGCCGATCGACCGTCCCCTGGCAGACCCGTACCAGACGCATTTCGAGGCCATCTTCGCCAACCGAATCGCCACTGGGCGCGTGCGGACGATCGTGAGGAGCCTGCCCGCCCGTCACGAGGCGCTGGCGAGCCGGGCCCTGGCCGTGACCGCCGCTACAAAAGCGGCAGAAATGGCCGAAGGGGATCATGCCCGAGGGAAGCGTCCGATCGAAGCGGTCATCACTGCCCATACCGCGCTTGTCGCCCAGCAATCCGCGTTTGTAGAGGCCGTGAGGGTCTACAACGTCGAGATCGCCGAGTATGCGATGGCAGTCGCCGACCTCGCCGTGCCCGACGAACAATTTGTCTCGATGCTCATCACGTCACCGGTACCTTGGCGGCCTCAGCCCATCGAACCGGTATCGGCCACGGTCTTCCCTGCACAGCCCGTTGGACCGCCGCCCACCGTCACATTCCCACCGCCAGGGAGTGGGATGCCGATTCAGTAGGCCCCAAAGGCCGACCGGGGCGTTGCGGGAAGCCTTCCGCGGTCGCTGCTACCATCGATGGCATGACCGCCGCCGTTTCCAGACCGTCATGCCCATCGCCGCCCATGGCGATCGCGCCGCTTCGGATCGGCCCGGTCGTCGTCGATCCACCGGTGCTCCAGGCGCCGATGGCAGGGTATACGAACTTCGCCTATCGGCAGGTGGTGCGGGAATTTGGTGGTGCAGGCCTTCTGGCCACCGAAATGATTGCGGCCCGCAGTGCGATATGGCTCGAAACGGCGCGTGGTGAACACCCTGACCGCCTGTGGGGCATCCGCGATGAACCCCGGCCGCTCGCCGTCCAAATGTGGGACAACGACCCCGACAATCTTGCCGCCGTCGGCCGACGTCTCGCTCATGACTTTCGCGTCAGCGTCATCGACCTGAACTTCGGGTGCCCGGTTCGACAAGTCACGGAAAAGGCTCACAGTGGCTCATGGCTCCTTCGTGACCCCGACCGTGTCGGGACGATCGTCCGCCGCGTCGTCGAGGCCTGTGGCGACGTTCCCGTCACTGCCAAGATTCGACTCGGTTGCTCGGACACCTGCCGCACCGCGATTGCAGTGGCCCAGCAAATCGAGGAAGCGGGAGCTGCATGCCTGACGGTCCACGGCCGTGTCGCCTCCCAGTTCTTCAAGGGAGAGGCCGACTGGGAGGCCATCGCGGAGGTGAAGCGAAGCGTGTCGAGAATGCCCGTTGTCGGCAATGGCGATATCGACTCCCCGGAAAAAGCCGTCCGCCTGCTCCGTGAAACCGGAGTCGACGGCGTCATGATCGCCCGCGAGGCCCTTGCCAAACCGTGGATCTTTTCCCAGGTGGCCGCGCTCCTCCGTGGTGCGCCACTGCCGCCCGATCCCTCACTCATGGAGCAGCGCGAAGTCGTGCTCCACCACTACGACCTCGTCTGCCGTCGCTTCGGCGTGGAGCGAGGAACGCTCCTCATGCGGAAATTCGCTTGTGCTTACGCGCAGGGACTCCCAGGCGCCCGGGATTTCCGTGGACAGGTTTCCCGGGTCGTGACCCGCGACGAGTTCCTCGACGTCGTCAAAACATCCTTCCCACGCGACCCGTGACCACATGGCTTCAGGCCACGCCTGGCCAGCGCCCCTGCACGTCGCTGCCCGCATACAGCGCCCCATCACCAAGCGACTCTTGGATCCGTAGAAGCTGGTTGTACTTCGCGACTCGATCGCTTCGCGAGGCGCTGCCGGTCTTGATCTGCCCGGTGGAAAGCCCCACGGCAAGATCGGCGATCGTCGCATCTTCAGACTCGCCGCTCCGGTGGCTGGCAATCGACGTGTAGTTTGCTCGATGGGCCATCTGGACAGCCGCGATCGTCTCAGTGAGCGTGCCGATCTGGTTGACCTTCACAAGAATGGAGTTGGCGACGCCCTCGGCGATTCCGCGAGACAGCCGTTCCGAACTTGTCACGAACAGATCATCGCCCACGAGTTGAACACGACCACCCAGCCGCTCGCTGATGAGCTTCCAGCCGGCCCAATCGTCTTCGGAACAGCCGTCCTCGATCGACACGATCGGGTATTTTCCTGCCAGGTTCGCCAGGAAATCGACCATCCCGGCAGGGTCGAGCAACTTCCCCTCGATGGAATATTTGTTGGTCTTGGCATCGAAAAACTCGGTGGCTGCCACGTCGAGGGCGATGGCGATCTCTTCGCCGGCCTTGTATCCGGCGTTGCCGATCGCTGCGAGAATAACCTCGAGCGCCTCTGCCGAACTGCCGATGTGGGGCGCGAATCCCCCTTCGTCACCCACGCTCGTGGTGAGCCCCTTGTCTTTGAGCACCTTCTTGAGCGCGTGAAACGTTTCCACGCCGGCCCGCAAGGCCACATCAAAACTGTCGAAGCCCAGCGGCATGATCATGAACTCCTGCACGTCGAGCGGATTGTCGGCGTGG
Source organism: Pirellulales bacterium (assembly GCA_041744595.1). Lineage (GTDB taxonomy): Bacteria > Planctomycetota > Planctomycetia > Pirellulales > UBA1268 > QWPN01. The sequence continues at coordinate 26,965 of JBGTKO010000403.1, read as the reverse complement.
GCACCACCGTTGATGATGTTCATCATGGGTGCGGGCAGGAGACGGGCCGTGGCACCACCGAGATACCGGTAGAGCGGCAAGCCGCAGTGCTCGGCTGCAGCGTGGGCGACCGCGAGCGACACGCCGAGGATCGCATTGGCGCCGAGCTCCTTCTTATTCGGCGTGCCGTCGAGCTCGAGCATGAGTTCATCGACGGTGGTCTGGTCGAGGGCGTCGCAGCCCTCGAGCTCCTCGGCGATTCGAGTGTTGACATTCTCGACCGCCGCCATCACGCCCTTGCCGAGATAGACCCCAGAATCTCCGTCCCGCTTCTCCCAGGCTTCGTGCGCGCCCGTGCTGGCTCCCGATGGAACGGCAGCCCGGCCGAAGGCGCCGTCGGCAAGCGTCACATCAACCTCGATCGTGGGATTGCCTCGGCTGTCGAGGATCTGGCGGGCATGGATATCGACGATCGTGGACATGGAACCTCCTGGTGAACGGTCTGCGGGATCTTCAAGAAGAAGAACCTCGTGAGGCGTTGATTGTGCCGCCACCGAACCCGTATGCAAGCGGTTTTCGAGACATGCCACCGGGCGAGGGAAAGAGACGCTATTCTGCACTCCTGGCTGCCCCTGCCATCTCCCCTTTCGTGTCAGGATTGCATGTTCACGGGTCTTGTCGAATCGCTCGCCTTGATTGTCGCCGTTGCGCCGGAGCCCCCCGGGATCCGGCTCATCATCGAGACTACCGGCCTCGTGGCTGGCGCGGTGATCGGAGAGAGCATTTGCGTGAGTGGCTGCTGCCTCTCAGTCGTGCGCATGGAGGGAAATCGCCTCGAATTTCAACTCGGCCCTGAGACGCTCGCCCGCACGACACTCGGAACACTCGTCGCTGGCCGTCGCGTGAATCTCGAGCGGTCGCTGAGACTCGACGATCGGCTCGGCGGTCACCTCGTTACCGGCCACGTCGATGGCGTGGGTCGCCTCGCCTCACGACGCGAGGAAGGCGAGTGGACCACCTGCCGGTTCGAGGCGGCCCCTGCCCTTCTTTTTCAAATGGCCTCGAAAGGCTCCGTCGCCATCGATGGCGTAAGCCTGACCGTGGTCGATGTGGACGAGACTTCCTTCAGCGTCGCCTTGATTCCCCACACGCTTGCGGCCACGACGCTCGGATCGCTCGCTGACGGTGATGCCGTCAACCTCGAAACTGATGTGGTCTTCAAGTACGTGGCGCGGTGGCTTGCCGCAAGAGGGCATGACGCTTCATGACACCGGATCACCCTCCCCCATTCGTGCCCACAGAGGCCACGAATGCTCCACCCAGACAGACCACGGCCTACCTCAAGCGGCTTTTCGCTGAAGTGGGCTTCACGATCGATGCCCGCCGTGGCCAGAATTTTCTCGTTGATCTGAATCTCATCGACCTCCTCGCACGATCGGCCGCCATCGAGCCTGCCGATGTCGTCCTCGAAGTGGGCACGGGTACGGGCGTCCTGACCGAACGGCTCGCGGCCTCCGCAGCTCGTGTCATCACGGCCGAGATCGATCCCCGCCTTGCCCAACTCGCCCGCGACCGGCTCGTCGATCGCGACAACGTCACACTGGTCGAAGGAGACGTGCTCGCAGGGAAGCATCGGTTCGCGGTCGCAGTGCTCGAGGCAGTCGAATTAGCACGAGCGGCCTCGCCGGCCGGCCGATTTCTCCTCGTGGCCAACCTGCCTTACTGCGTGGCCACGCCGGTGATCTCGAACCTCCTGGCCCTCCCCCACCCGTTCGAGGCGGCGGTCGTGACGGTGCAGCGCGAAATGGCTGAGAGGCTGATCGCGGCGGCCGGAGCGCCGAGTTACAACGCGCTCTCGGTCTGGATCGGGGCCCAATGCCGCGGCGAGATCGTCCGCGTCCTGCCACCGGCCGTGTTTTGGCCGAGGCCCAAGGTCGACTCTGCGATCGTCCGACTCGACCTCGAGCCCCACCGCCGTGCGGCCATTACCGATCTCGGCCGCTTCCATTCGTTCGTCCGAGACGTCTTCTGCCACCGCCGAAAACTCCTCCGCGGCGTCCTCCTGCGAATGGCAGGGAACAAGGGGAGCGAAGCCGCAAAAGCTCGGGTTGCCGCTGCATTTTCGGCCCTGGGTCTGGGTCCCGATTCGCGGGCCGAGAACATTTCTCCGGATCGTTTCGTCACCCTCGAGGGAGCTTTTTACGCCCCTGTTCCAGGGGACAATGCTTGAATAAGCGAAAAAAACGGCCGTTCCGAAGATTTCGGTTGTCCAGGCCGGAGGGGTAAACTGTGGCCTCCCCGGGGGTTCTCTGCCGAATCACCCGACGGAACCCGCTTCGCGACACCGCGGAGCGGCAGTTTGGGCGGAGGCAGTGCAAGCGTGATTCCCAACCCGACCACAGAAGCCTCGTTCGCCCCCACGATCGTCGATCTCCTCCGTCAGCGGGCTGCCTACCGCCCGCATGACCGGGCCTTCACGTTTCTCGTCGATGGTGAACGCGAAGAGCTGAACATCACCTACGCCGAGCTCGACCGCCGGGCTCGAACCGTTGGTGCATGGCTGATGAAGCGTGGGATGACGGGAAAGCGGGCGCTCCTCCTCTATCCGTCCGGCCTCGACTTCATTGCCGCGTTCATGGGATGCCTGTATGGCGGGGCGATTGCCGTGCCCGCATACCCACCTCGCAAGAACCGCTCCATCGAACGGATCGAGGCAATCGCGGCCGACGCCGATGCCGCGGTGGCACTGACCACACGCGATGTCATCGACCGACTCGAAAACCTCGGCGCTACGGCAACGAGCCTCGAGCACATCACCTGGAAAGTTGATGCCGAACTCGAGAGCTCGTGGGCCGACCGCTGGGATCGCCCCGATATCGACGGCGACACGCTCGCCTTCCTGCAATACACGAGCGGCTCGACCGGCACACCCAAGGGGGTGATGCTCTCACACGAGAACCTGCTCCACAACTCGCTGCGGATCATGCAGGCCTTCGAGATCACCCGGAGCCAGTCGGGGGTTTTTTGGCTGCCAAGCTTCCATGACATGGGGCTCATCGGCGGAATCCTCGTGCCACTCTACGGGGGCAAGTTCAACGTCCTCATGTCACCCGTGGCTTTTCTCCAAAAGCCGCTGCGGTGGCTCCAGGCCATTTCGCGTTACCGCGCTACGATCAGCGGCGGTCCCAACTTCGCCTACGAGCTCTGTGTCCGGAAAACGACACCGGAGCAACGGGCGGCCCTCGACCTCTCGAGTTGGTCGCTCGCCTTCAATGGGGCCGAGCCCGTTCGGGCCGAAACGATCAATGCCTTCTGCGAGGCGTTCGCCGTGAGCGGCTTCCGCCGTGAGGCCTTCTATCCGTGCTATGGACTGGCCGAGAGCACGCTCATGGTCACCGGCGGAATGAAGTTTGAGCCTCCCGTGATCCGCTCATTCGACGCCGTGTCAATCGAGACAGGCGGCGCCACCTCCGTTTCCGAAGGCGCCACGGGAAGCCGCCGGCTCGTCGGAAGCGGCCGGGAGCTCGACGGACAAGACGTCCTGATCGTGGACCCGCAGACGCATGAACCGCTTGCACCGGGCCGCGTGGGTGAGATCTGGGTGAGTGGTCCGAGTGTGGCCCAGGGCTACTGGAACCGTCCCGAGGAAACGCAGGCGGCGTTCGGAGCGTTCCTGGCCGAACCTGACCCGACCGCGCCATCGAAGGTCGTGGCCCGGTGGCGACCCAACCCTGGTCCCTACATGCGGACAGGCGATCTTGGGTTCTTCGACAACGGCGAGCTCTTTGTCACAGGTCGGCTCAAGGATCTCATCATTGTCAGGGGCCGCAACCATTATCCGCAGGATCTCGAATTCGCCGTGGAGGAATCGACGCCTCTCGTGCGAGCCGGATCGCTTGCCGCCTTCGCCATCGATCATGATGGTCGCGAACGGGTCGTGATCGTCGCCGAGCTTGAGCGAGGCCGTCGGGACCGTGCCGAGATCCTGGCGGCGATGGATGCCATCCGAAGCCGGTTGGCCCGCGAGCATGAAGTGGCGGCCGAGGCGATCGTGTTCGTGCGCCCCAACAGCATTCCGAAAACGTCGAGCGGGAAGATCCAGCGCCATGCCTGCCGAAGGGCTTTTCTCGACGGCACCCTCGAGGTCGTCGAGCAGTATGTTGCCTGGCTCGCATCATCGGCACCGGAGCCCTCGAAGGCCCCCCCTACGATGCCGAGGCTGGCTCGACAGCGGCCGCTCGGGGAGTCAAAACACGCCCACCGACCCGATCGTGAACTGCCTCAGGAAATCGTGCAGACGGTTTTCGAGCATGTCCGCAGGATCGCCAAGGAACGCGCGGGCAACCTGACGCTCGACACGAATATCGTCGAGCTCGGGCTCGATTCACTCGAGCGGATGGAGATCGTGGCAAGCCTCGAAGAGGCTTTTGGAGCCCGCTTCCCCGAGCAGGTGCTCCCACTCATCGAGACGTGCCGCGAGGTGACCGAGGCCATCATCGACCACATGCCCTCCGAGAGCCGGGAGAAGGTACAGCCATCGCGGACTGCCGTTGACATCCCGTCCGACGCCTGGCGGATCGAGGAGTTTCCCGAAGTCCGTGCCCTCGAACAAAACCTCGCGAACGTCCGCGATGCGGGCCTCGAGAATCCCTACTTCAGTGTCCACGAGGGGATCACGAACGACCGCACGATGATCGCGGGCAGGGAGCTCATCAGTTGGGCCTCGTACAACTACCTCGGCATGTCAGGCGACCCTGTGGTGACGGCAGGGGCCAAGGCGGCAATCGACCGCTTCGGCACGAGCTCCTCAGCAAGCCGGCTCGTGTCTGGTGAGAAGACGATCCACGGCGAGCTCGAGCGTGCTGTTGCCGACCTCGTCGGTGCAGACGATGCGATCACGCTGGTGGGCGGCCATGCGACGAACGAGACGGTGATCGGCCACGTGGTGGGCCCCGGCGACCTCGTCCTTCACGATGCCTTCGCCCACAACAGCCTGCTCCAGGGGGCGATCCTCTCGGGGGCCCGCCGCCGTCCGTTCCCGCACAACGATGTTGCCGCTGCCGAAGCGATCCTCGCGCAGGTCCGTGGCCAATACCGCCGCGTGCTCATCGTCATCGAGGGCATCTACAGCATGGACGGTGACTATGCTGACCTGCCGGGATTCGTGGGACTCGCGAAGCGGCACAAGGCTCTCTTGATGGTGGACGAGGCCCACTCGATCGGTGTCATGGGGCCGACGGGCCGTGGCATCGGAGAACATTTTCAGGTGGCCACGGCCGACGTCGATCTCTGGATGGGCACGCTTTCGAAGGCCTTAGGAAGCTGCGGCGGCTATATCGCGGGATCGGCCTCGCTCGTGCGGTGGCTCAAGTACACCGTCCCCGGGTTCGTTTACGCGAACGGCATTCCTCCGGCGGCCGCCGGGGCCGCGCTCGGGGCGATCGGGATCCTTCAACAAGAACCCGAGCGGGTTGCGAAGCTGCGAGAGAATGCCCGGCTCTTCCTCCAGCTCGCCAAAGACGCCGGTCTCGACACCGGGTCATCTGGCGGCACCGCGATCGTGCCGGTGATCCTCGGCAACTCGATGAACGCGCTGCGGCTTTCCAGGGCCATGTTCAACCGTGGAATCAACGTGCAGCCCATTCTCTACCCGGCCGTCGAGGAGAAGGCCGCCAGGCTCCGCTTCTTCATCACGTCGCGTCACACCCCCGACCAGATTCGGCGTACGATTACCGCGGTCCAGGAAGAGCTGGCAAAAATCGACCCCGGCTACGCCCGCCAGGCTGGGTAGGGCCTAGGACAACAGTTGGCTCGGCAGCTATAACCCGGCCCATGTCTGCCACGGAAACCACATCCCATCGGCTCGTCCTGCCGGCTGATGCCAACCACTACGGGACGCTGTACGCGGGGAGCCTGCTGCGGTATGCCCTCGAAGCTGCCTACGCAACTGCCTGCCGGACTGTCGGTCCCGATGGCAACCTCATGCTTCGCCGCGTCTTGTCGCTGGAGTGCCGCCGGAGTGTTCCGGTAGGCTCGCTCGTGGAGATCCGTGGGGCCGTTCTCCAGGTGAAACAGGGCTATCTGGTCGCCGGTGTTGTCGGCATGCCTCTCGAGGGTCACACGCTTCCCTGGATGGACGGCCTGCTGGGCTTCGCCCAGGTTGATGCCGCGGGGCTCCCGGCAGTATTTCCGCGACCGATTGATGCCACAGAGGGACCACTGTGGAAGCCGCTTCTCGATCGGCTCGAGAAGCTCACCCCTGTCCGCGGCGCGACGGCGGGGTGGATGAACGCCAGCCTTGGCGGATGACTTCGGCGGTCATCCATGGCCTGGATCAGTACTTGACTTCGATGCCAAAGTCGAGGCCGTTGGTGAACACATAGTCCTGAATCGTCGCGGGTGGCGGGGCGATCCGCGTGTACTCCACGTCAACATTGGCCACAATCGTGGGGGCGTTTGTGGGCCCCGCTGGTTGGGTCGGGTCGAAGGCGGGGTTCGGGATTGACCGCTGAACGGTGTCCAGCGTCGAAACATACGCTGTGTTGGAAGAGGCTCTCGCGATCTGGCCCATCCACATGCCGGTGTAGCCGGCCCGGAGGAGAATCGCCTGGCTCACGCGGAATTCCGTGCCGAACCGCCACTCGCCGATCGGCGTGAATGTGAATTGGTGCTCGGCAATGTTCGTGCCATTCTGCTGCCCGAGCCCGAAGACCTGAACATAGAGAGGGGAGCCCACGACGTTGGTCTGGGCTGTCCCGTCGGCTGTGAACACGTCGGCGGTCGTGAACGTGCTGCGGAAGTAGTCGGCCGACAGCGATGCCGGGAAATTCGAGCCGCGATAGATCATGTTCTGCCAGTTGAAACCACCGGTAAACCGAAAGTCTGAGAGGAACGTCCAGCGTCCCTCCGTTGCCTCGAAGTGGAGGCTGAACTCGGGGCCAGCGACATTGTTCGACGTGTACGTCTCCCAGTGGCCATCCTGGAGCTGAGACCCACCGGTCAGGCCGATGAGGCTCGCCCCCTGTCCGGTGATCGTCTCGACGGAGCCACCTGGGGTCTGGGTAATGGTGTTGTCGATATCGCCACCAGGCGACGAATTGAAGCCGTACTGGAAGCTCTGGTAGCCGATTGAGTAGCGGTCTGCGAGCTGGATGAACCGGGGTCCGAGACCGAACCGTACCGTGGAACCCGAGCCTCGACGGCCAAGGTCGCGGCGGATGAGCCACGCGGCGCCGCCACTCTGGATGCGGGTCTCGTTGGCCTGCCTGAAGTGCTGGGAGATGACGTGGTCCGGGGGTGGGCTGATGCTTTCAATCGTCGTTGTGACGAGAGGCGTGGCCACGCCGCCGATGGTCGCTGTCGATGTTTCAGTGACCTGCGAAAACTCCTGCTCGGGGGTATTCAGCGCGTATTCATTGACCGTGGTGAACTCCTGACCCTGTGGCCCCGAATCCCAGTAGGAGAACATCATGCCTCGGCCGTCGTATATCCAGCCACCTTCATAGCGGTTGCCCCACGACATCTTGGTCCGCATCCAACTCGTATCCAAGCTCAAGTTGAACTGATCGGTACCGTAGATCACTACGCCTGCAAAGCCACCGTTTGCGGTGTTGAGCTGCTGGGCCACGTTCGGGTTCAGGGGCTCGACCGGGAAAAAGGCGGTGTTTCCAACCGGCACGACACGCGGCACGGTGATGCCGAGATAGAGCCGGTCATAGTTGAAGAAGATTCCTTCGCTCGCATCCTTGTACATGGAATAGCTATCGAGGTTCGGCGGAGCGAAGAGCTGGAAGTTGTAGAAGTCCTGGTCTGGCAGCAACGGCATCCAGTCGCTTGCCCGTGCCGGCACCGTAGCCGCACACGCGGTCGCGAGAATCGTTGCCAGGAACTGCTTGAAGCCCGATTTCGTAGCCATCGCTAGTCGCCCCATGGTGTGGGAGCCAAAATCTCCGCCTGTGCGGATTGCTCCTCTCGTATCGGTCGTGCCGGCGGATCGGGTTGACGAAACTTGGCAGACCTTGCGGGATTCTCCGGTCGCAGCGGCACCGGAATGTGATCGGCGGGTCGGTATTAGGTATTCTGCTGGAAAGGGCGACATCCGCCCCACTGCCAGGAGGCCGCCCGATGCTACGCCCCACTGCCCTGCTTGCCTTTCTTGCCACGTTCACCGGCGCCTCGGCAATGGCCGGGGACACCCTGCGGCAAGAGAAACCGGCCGAGGCCGCCGTGGCCGACCGGCCATCATTCCTCCGGCTCGCTCGGGATGAGTCCGAAAACCTCCTCTCGCTCGACACCTCGATCGTCGAGTACCGCGAGGCCCCGGAAGAGGCCAAAAGGGCGGGACGAGAACCAGTGACGGTCGATCTCATGGCGGCAGTCCATCTCGGCGGGAGAGACTATTACAAGACACTCAACCGGCTCTTCGCCGACTACGACGCCGTCCTCTACGAGTTGGTGGCCCCGCCGAACGCCCGCGTTCCTGAGCCAGGCCGCGCCCCCGCCGGCGCGCTCGGAGCGGCCCAGCAAGGACTCACGAAGATGCTCGGCCTCGAGTTTCAGCTCGACGCCATCGACTACAAGGCGGCCAACTTCGTCCACGCCGACCTTTCGCCGAAGGAGTTCGAGGCCGCCATGCGGAAACGGGGCGAGAGCTGGTGGACCATGTTCACGAAGCTCATGCGAGAAAGCATGGCGAGGGCCGAGCGAGGGGACACTGGGCCAGGGGCCGATCTGGGCGTTCGGGACGTCTTCGGTCTGCTCTTCGGATCCCAGTCCGACCGCCAGCTTCGGCTTCGCCGGCTGATGGCCGAGCAGTTCTCGGACATGGACGCCCTGACCGCTGCATTCGGTGGCGAGGAGGGATCGACCCTCATCACCGATCGCAATGCCGCTGCACTGGACGTCCTTCGAAAACAGATTGCCAAGGGGAACCGGCGAATCGCGATTTTCTATGGCGCCGCCCACATGGACGACTTCGATCAGCGGCTCCGGGAGGATTTCAGCCTTCAGCCAGGCGAGACGGTCTGGCTCGAAGCCTGGGATCTCCGACCAAGTTCCCCTCGGGAAGCCCCACCCCCGAAGAAGTGATCCGGCAGTGCATGCGGTCGCGGCAGGACGACCGTCTGCGAGTGCGTCGCGGCGATTCTCGATGACCAGATGGCCGCAATGGCCCGCGTTTCGGCGATGACGGCATCGTAACCTGCCTCCTCGACGGCCTCGCCGACGGGGTCAAACTCGACGTCCCCGCGAAAACCTGCGGCAACGAGATCGCCCAGCACGTCCTCGAGTGGCAGCGAACCACGGCCGGGGGGCAAGCGATCGCCGCCAGGCGAAGGCATGCCGATGCGATCCGCGACCTGCGCGAGGGCCGTGATCTCGGCCACCTGCGGAAGAAGCGAGCTCAGGCATGGGTTGTCGGCCCAGTGCCAGAGATCGAACACGAGCCTCACCGTCGAGTCGTCGAAGCGATTCACGAGATCGATCGCCTCGCAAAGGCGGTGGAGAAAACTCGAACAGGATGACGCCGATGCATGCATTGGCTTGATGGCCAAGACGATCCCGGCTCGTGCTGCACGCGGGGCAAGCGCCTCCAGGGCCTGCCAGAGCAGCCGGGCGGCGTGTGACCGTGTATGCCCTCCGCGGCAGCCACTGTGCAAGACGACCACGCCGGCGGCGAGCCCTTCTGCCATGTCGATCGCGTCGAAGGCGTCCTCCAGGCTTTCGTCGAAGGAACGGCCATCTCCCCCCGTGAATCCGCCTGCCCAGTGGACACTCGAGACCCGGACGCCGGCGGATGCCATGCGGGTAGCAGCGGTTGCAATGCCATCATCCGATACCTTCGGACGCCATGCTGCGATGGCGTCAAACCCGTGATCGACGACCCGCGATATCTCGTCGGTGAGCTCCCACTGCGGTGTCGTCATTTGGCTGATCGCGATTTCAAACATGCTCAGTTTTTTCTCCAGATGGGAGTCGCCTCGAATTCCGCGGCGCATCGTCACCCGCCTCGAAGGCGAAGAGTATGGGACCACCCCGCGTAGACTGTCCAGAGAAGCGTTACGGGCGTCGCAAAGTAGGCTGGCAAGGCCGCCTCTTACCACGGGGAGGAGTGCAAGCATTTCACGTCATGCTGCACTTGACAAATACGGCCCATTCCATCCTTGTGTCACGATGCACGCGAGCGAGACGAGCGGAGAGGAACATTGTGGCAGCCGATTTTCCCACACTGAGGAGACTGCACCATGCCGCGCCCACGTCAGCTCATCGTGACGGTGGCCGATCGCCACGTCGTGATTCCCGCGGCGGAACTCCACTGGCAGTTCGCACGCTCAGCAGGCCCCGGCGGTCAGCATGTCAATCGCACGAGCAGCAAGGCTTTGCTTCGGTTCGACGCGACGGGCTGCATGCACCTCCCCGACGATGTACGCCGTCGCCTCCTGGCCAGTGTGCGGGCTCGTCTGACCGCCGACGGCTCGCTCATCATCATGAGCCAACGGCATCGAGAACAGGGCCGCAACGTCGCCGACTGCCTTGAAAAGCTCTCGTCGCTCATTGAACGCGCCATGAAGCCGCCCAAGCCCCGCCGACCGACCGGTATTCCCCGAGCGTCCCGTGCGGCGAGGCTGGATTCCAAAAAACGAAGATCAGCGACCAAACGCCTTCGAGGCACCTCCGACGAGTGACCGGTTCTTGCAAGCAGTCGCTGATATAATCGTTCGAACGGGCGATGACGCCCGAGGCCTCACCGGCGAAGGATCACCCATGCCGAGCCCCCGCGACATCGAAAAACTGCTGGAGTCTTGGAAATTTCGCCCGGGTGAAGTCACCGCGAGGCTGGTAAAGACTCGCAGTGGCCGCGAGGTCCTCCAGATGCGGATCGACATGGGGGTCGTGCAGATGGAAACGGACCTCCGTCCTGACGGGCAGCGGCCGGGCGGTGCGGAGACCTACTACGACTACCTCGTCGGCGAGGCGATTCGGACGGGTGATGCCTTTCGGCTCACGCAAGAGCAGTGCGCCGAGTCAGATCGAGAATTCGTGCAGTACTACCAGCGGCGACTCTGCTGGCTGGCCCTTCGGGAATACCGACGGGCGGCCCAGGACGCTGACCACAGTCTCGCCTTCATGGACTTCGTCCACAGGCACTCGCCCGACGAAGAGTGGACACTTTCCCATGAGCAGTACCGCCCATTCGTTCTGTTCCATCGTGTTCAAGCCGGCGCCCTTGCCGCACTCGAGGAAACCGGCCCCGAGACCGCCATCAGCGAGATCAATACCGGCCTGGCCCGATTCCGCGACCTTTTCGCCCGCTACGACGCGCTCGATCAATTCGCAGACGACGAGCTCGTCCGGCGGCTCGAACAGATGCGGGAGAGTGTGCGGGGGCGGTATGACGTGGGCCGCACGCTCGATGAGCAACTGGCCGAAGCGGTCCGAGCCGAGAACTACGAACTCGCAGCCCGAATCCGTGACCAGATCCGAGGACAAGCCAAGGCCGTTCGGTCAGCGGGCGGGCGAGCCGCTGCCGCCCGTTCGGGAAAGGCTGGCAGCCCGCCACCGTCGGGTACCGACGTCTGAAAATTTTTCAACGTGGCCCCGACCGACTTCTTGCCCCCGGCCTTCCTTGGCCGCGCAAAGTCGCTGCCTTTGAGTCAAGATCGGGCGACTGGTACGGATCAGGTAAGGGCTCAGGCTGGCAAACCGAATTCCGATGGTTTGGCACGCGACATGCAGTCACATCGAGTAGCGACGGCTTCGAATCCGTCGCCACACCGCCAGGGAGACATGCCATGACCACGGTCACTGCCAACATCGATTCGTTCGAGCCGACCCGTTACGCCATGAAGGTCGGGAACGTCGAGTGTGTCGTCCGCGCGATCGAGGTCTGGCCGATCCCTGAAGTACTCGACCTCAAAGGCTCTTTCGAGCCGGGCATGGATGCCTCAGACCCGATCCTTGACGACGAAATCCTCGCTGACCTACTCGCCTCTCGAATGATCGCTCCGCCGCGGCCTCGCCGCCGTCGGGACCGGTCGGTCAGCTCGCGGGCCGTGTTTTTCGCGCCCAGCGCCGACTGACGCTCGAACGAGAGACCACGTGCAGGGTCGCTACAATAGCGATCCTTTACTCGAGGGCTCTTTGGATGAACGGCGATTTTCCCTTACTCGACCCCGTGGCCTGTCGTGTGCGACAGGCCCGCCTCCTCGAGTCGATGTCAAAGGAACGTCTCGACCTCGTTGTCGTCGTCCTTCCAGAGCACGTCGAATACCTCACGGGCCACCGCTGGGACCATCGTTTTGCCCCACTCGCCGCCCTGACTTTAGACGGCACGTGCCTTGTTGTCTGTCCGGACAAACCAGCCGTCGATGCGGCGGCCGACATGGTTCGGACATACGAAGCCAAATGGCGTTCGACGCTTCGCAACGATCAACGGGAGTCGGCTGCAGCCATCCTGGGCGACTGGCTGGCCGGTCGCAGCCTTCGGAGCGTTGGCGTCGAGTTCTCTGCATGCCCTCCGCATGTGACCAGTCGGCTCGGGCATGCGATCCTGGTTGACATCGAGCCAACACTCTTCGCCATGCGGCGTCGCAAAGACCCCGACGAGATGGAAGTGCTTCGGCGTGCTGTTGTCGCCTGCGGACGGATGTACGAGGTTGCCCGGGCGATGATTGCCCCTGGTGTCAACGAGCTCGACGTCTTTTCAGCACTCCAAGCGGCGGCGGTGTCTGTCTGCGGCGAGATGCTCACGGGCACGGGCAACGACTACGCATGTGGCGTCCGCGGCGGCCCTCCACGGAATCGACGCTGCGAAGCCGGCGAGCTCTTCATCCTTGACCTCGGCCCCGCCTACCGCGGCTACGTCGCCGACACGTCACGGGCCATCGCCGTAGACGACCGCCCGACTGACCAACAGCTCGCCGCGTGGGAGCGAGTCTGTGCCGCCCTCAGGCTCGTCGAGCAACGTGCTCGGCCCGGCGTTCGCTGCCGCGACATCTACGACGAAGTGTTTGCCTGGCTTGCCGACTCCCCGGTCGGCTCTTGGTCGAGCCACTTGGGCCACGGCATCGGGCTCTTTCCGCACGAGGCCCCGCACCTGAATCCGTCTTGGGATGACGTGCTCCAGGAAGGCGAAGTGATCGCCGTCGAGCCCGCCCTCTACGACCCCGTGCTCCGCACAGGCATGCGTCTCGAGAACGACTACCTCGTCACCGCCACCGGTCTCGAAAACCTCAGCCCGTTTCCGCTCGAGCTTGCGTGAGAGGTTGGCGCGAACCGTATTGGCCCGGTGTCGGAGACACCGGGCTCCTGGGGAATGCGACACCCCGGTGTCAGAACGGACCCGAATTTCCTACATTGTGGTCCCCGAGAGACACCCCGAAGCCTGAACGAGAACTTCCTCATGACCGCCACTGCCACTGCCCCGCTGAGCCGCTGGCACACCCTGGCCGACCGAGTTTTGGCGGGCGGTGAGATCAACCGCGACGAGGCACTGGCCGTTCTCGAGTCACCTGACGAGGAGTTACTCGACCTCCTGGCAGCGGCCTACCGGATTCGTCACAAGGCTTTCGGGAACACGGTGCAGCTCTTCTTTCTCATGAACGCCAAGAGCGGCCTCTGCCCCGAGGACTGTGGCTACTGCTCCCAGTCAAAGGTATCGGAAGCCGAGATCCCGAAATACAACCTCCTGTCGGCGCCCAAGCTCATGGAGGCAGCTCGCGTGGCCGCCGAGCAGCAGTCAAAAACATTTTGCATCGTGATCTCGGCCCGCGGACCGACGGAGCGAGAGATCGACTTCGTCTGCGAAATCACGCCCCGCATCAAGGCGGAGTATGACCTCAACATCTGTGCCTGCCTCGGTCTCCTGAACGCGGAGCAGGCCCATCGGCTCGCAGCGGCAGGTGTGGACAAAGTCAACCACAACCTCAACACGAGCGAACGGTACTACGGCGAAGTCTGCTCGACCCACACCTACGCTGACCGCGTTGCCACGCTGGCCGCCTGCCGTGAGGCAGGGCTGGCGCTGTGCAGTGGTGGCATCATGGGCATGGGGGAGTCGCCGAACGATCTGGTGGACATGGCCTTCGAGCTCAGGGCGCTGCGGGTCGAGTCGATTCCGCTCAACTTCTTGAATGCCATCGACGGGACGCCGCTCGAGAATATCGACAAGCTCACGCCCCGTGATTGCCTCCGCGGTCTGGCCATGATGCGACTCGTAAACCCAACTGCGGAGATCCGAATCGCCGGCGGCCGGGAGATTCATCTCGGGAGCCTCCAGCCCCTGGGGCTGTACGCCGCCAATTCCATGTTCGTGGGGGACTACCTGACCACGAAGGGGCAACTGCCAGAGGCCGACTACAAGATGATCGAAGACATGGGTTTCAAGATCACTCGCGGCGTCGAAGCATCAGAACCGACGCCGTCACTCGCGTGACCCGTCGCTCAGTTGCCGCCGAGACTCATGAGCAGCTCGGCCATTTCGCCCGCCGCGTGGGTGTTGCCCTGCGATCGAGCCGCCTCGATCCCCTCGCGGAGGGCGCGGCGGGCGTCATCGACAAGACCACGGGCCGCCAGGAACTGCCCGGCCATCTGGAGGGCGGGAACATACGGAGGGGATTCCCGGCCGAGTGCCTCGAGCATTTCCAGAGCAGGTTCGTGCTCCCCGCCGCCCTCGAGTTCGAGCGCGAGGCTGTATCGGAGGAATAGGTCATCAGGATCGTCCCGCAGCATGGCCTCGATTTTTTCGCGACGAGTTTGGGTCACGGCGAAGGACTCCTGGAAGCGGCGCTGGGGATCGTGGAGGGATCGATCCGTGACACGGAGCCAGGCTCACCGTGAATGATGACGATCGCTCTCTCCGAAGCCGACGCAATCGCTGCAGGCGAGTTGATCGCATGGACGAGCGTCGGATCGATGCGTTGGCGTCCGTGTTGAAAAACGGCGTCGAGCCGCCATAGGCCACTTCGCCGATCGGCACCGGACCCTACAGCCCAGAGCATCGTGTCTCCGCGACCGAAATCGATGCCCGAGATGCGAGGCACTCCTGCGGGAAGCCGAAGGATCTCACGGCCGGAGGCGTCATAGTAGGCGATGGCATCATCCCCCTGTGCCGACCGAAGAGCCAGGACAAGGTCGCCAGCGGGGCCGATCGTAACCGCCACGGGCCGGTACGCTTCCGGCAATACCGGGCAAGAGCGATCGGAGAGTGGCCCAATCCGCACACCCGCGATGGCGGCCCGCAGGACCGGCGGCAGGGGCGTGGGCAAACCAGCAACCACCAGCCAGCCACGCTGATGATTCACGGCAATCGAAACATGATCGCCTTGGCCAGAGGCGACACCGAGTTGGATCACTTGGACCGGTTCGGTCGGATCGGCGGCCAATGCTGGCCGGATTCGGTAGGTCCGCAGTGTCCACTCATCGCCGCCACGATACACGGCCGCCACGACATCACCGGGCAGGCAGCCAACAGCCACCGGTATCGGAAGGCCATCCGCTGGCGCCGCGACGACTTCCCTCCAAGCATCCTCGCGAGCGGGGTCACCCGCCAGGATGGCATTGCGTTTCCCGTCGATGGAAATGACCGTCTGGCCGTTTGCCGACACCCCCAAGCTCCGAGCTGCGATGAGGTTCGGCGCGACAGAGACAAGATCGCTCGCGAAGCATGGCCACACCTGACTGACAGCGGCAGCCGCGATCAGCACATGGAACAGGGTGCCCTGCCATCGCTTGGAACCCTCACGCGGCCACTGGCGGCAGGCCATGTGTCGCCTCCCAGGCCGCAATGGCGTCGGCATACGCCAGCGTGAGGCCGATGTCATCGAGGCCCTCAAGGAGACACTTCCGGCGAAATGGATCGACTTCGAAGGACCGCACGAAGCCGGCATCGTCCCGCACCTCGCACTCCCTCAGATCGACCTCGAGGGAATAGGTTTTGCCTGCGGCCGCGGCGGCCGATGCCCGTTGGAAGAGCTCGGCCACGTCCTCTTCTGCAAGCCGCACTGGCACCATACCGTTCTGAAAACAGTTGTTGAAAAAGATGTCGGCAAAGGTCGGGGCAATCACAGCTCGAAATCCGTAGTCGGCCAGGGCCCAGGGGGCGTGTTCACGACTCGAGCCGCAGCCGAAGTTCCGTCGCGCCAGGAGGATCGTCGCGTCTGCCGCTTCGGGACGGTTGAGCTCGAAGGCGGGGTCGGGTGAACCGTCGGGCAGAAAACGCCAGTCAAAGAAAAGGAACTGTCCGAACCCCGTCCGTTGGATCCGCTTGAGAAACTGCTTCGGAATGATCTGATCGGTATCGACGTTGGCCCGGTCGAGCGCAGCAACGGTGCCGGTATGCGTGGTAAACGGTTCCATCAGCGGTACTCCCAGTCACGGATGTCGACAAAGTGCCCGCGGACGGCCGCTGCGGCGGCCATTGCCGGTGACACGAGGTGGGTTCTTCCTCCCTTGCCCTGCCGCCCCTCAAAGTTTCGGTTGCTCGTCGAGGCACACCGCTCGCCCGGGGCCAGTGTGTCAGGATTCATCCCCAGGCACATGCTGCACCCAGCCTCTCGCCAATCGAAGCCGGCTTCCCGAAACACGCGATCGATACCCTCTTCTTCGGCCTGCCGCTTCACCCGGCCGCTGCCGGGCACCACCATCGCCCGCACAGTCGGGGCCACGGAGTATCCCCGGATGACACTCGCCGCCGCCCGAAGATCCTCGATGCGGCTATTCGTACAGGAACCAATGAAGACACGATCGACCGCGATGTCGGCAATGGCTGTACCGCCAGCAAGCCCCATGTATTCGAGTGACCGAGCCATCGTCGCCTGTTCGCCAGGGTCAGCCACATCCCCTGTGTCCGGCACCCTGCTATCGATGCCGACGACCTGGGCCGGGTTCGTACCCCATGTCACTTGCGGCACGACCTCGGCCGCCGAGTAGATCTCGACGCGGTCGTATGTCGCCCCTGGGTCACTCGGCAGCCGCTCCCATGCCGCAACGGCGCGATCGAAGTCCTTCGGCGCGAAGTCTCGGCCCCGCAGGTAGTCAAACGTGGTCGCATCGGGGGCGATCATACCCGCACGAGCACCTGCCTCGATCGACATGTTGCAGACAGTCATGCGCTCGGACATCCCGAGCGCTCGGATGCACTCGCCTGTGTACTCGAAGACGGAGCCAGAGCCCCCTTCGGTCGAGAGCCGGCCAATGAGCCAAAGGACGAGGTCCTTGGCGGTCACACCAGGCAACAGCCGCCCTTCGACCCGGAGCTCGAATGACTTCGGCTTCGCCTGCCGCAGCGTCTGGGTGGCCAAAACATGCTCGACTTCGCTCGTGCCGATGCCGAACGCGAGGGCACCGAGCGCGCCGTGGGTGGCAGTGTGGCTGTCGCCGCACACAATGGTCATGCCGGGCTGCGTGATGCCAAGTTCGGGACCGATGATGTGCACGATTCCCTGATCGGCATCGCCAAGGTCAAAGAGCCGCACGCTGAACTCCTTGCAGTTGGCGCGGAGCGTATCGATCTGCTGCTTCGAAACGGGGTCGGCGATCGGGAGACGGCGGTCCGATGTCGGGACGTTGTGGTCGGGCGTCGCAAAGGTCGCCTCGGGACGACGAACCCGGCGGCCTGCGAGTCTGAGCCCCTCGAATGCCTGAGGGCTTGTCACTTCGTGAACGAGGTGGCGATCGATGTAAATGAGCGGCAGTTCACCAGCAGGGGAGCAGACGACATGCTGATCCCAGATCTTGTCGAGGAGCGTGCGAGGGGAGGCCATGGAAGAGGGCGGGAGCGGAGTGGGGGCGGAAGGAAAGCCTCTCATCATAGCAGACCCGGCAACGTGGCCGGAGTCCGCGGCTTCCGCCATCTCGCCGCACCTCTGGCCGTTTAGCCGGCACGCCGAGCGACGACTCGGGTGGCGAGCTCGTCAAGACGAGCGAGTGGAAGCACCGTCCAGGGAGCGCCTGCGGTAGGCTCGACCAGGACCGTCGAACCATCGGTCATGAGCCGCTGGATGAAGAACCAGCACCGCTCCATGTGCCGCGCGTCGTTGTCGGCTGAAATGAGCACCAGATCCACATGTCCGAGCATGTTGCCGAGACGGGCAAGCGAGGTATCGACGTTTCCAGGGACGAGCTGCACCCGTGCGAGGGAGTGGAGCCGACGGTGCGCTTCCTTGAGCGAAACACCTGGAGGATCGTCAATGTCACGTCCTTCGAAGCGATCCAGACCGATGTAGCGAACGCCCCCCCCGCGTGCCGCCGCGAGGAGCATTCTTTCCGTCCGGACAAGTGTGCCCAGGCCGATTTCGAGAATCCTTTGGGGCGGGTTTGCGAGCACATGCCGATAGACCGGTCGCTCCGAGGCTGGACGCGAGAACCTGCTGAGCCATGCCGCCCCGATCCATCCAAGTTTCTTCGTTGCCATTGCCGCCCCGTGCCATCCGTGTGGATACGGGTCCGGCGCGCACCCCCAAGGAACGCCACCTCCCCACAGATCAATCCATCGGCGGATGGACCATCTGCACTGGAGCGAACGGGCGGAGTCCCGCAATCCTTACCGGACCGCGCCGGGTGGACTCAGTCGAGGCCCCGAATGCGTTTCACCGCAGCCGCGGCGGCAGCTCGAACGTGGTGAGACGGATCCTCTTCGGCCAGCATCTCGAGGAGCGGAAGCGCCGTTGAAGCGGCTGGGCCGATCTCGCCGAGTGCAACCGCAGCCTCGAGCCTGACGAGTTCCTGCTCCTGATTGAGCGTGTGCCGGAGCTTTGGTATGGCCGAAGCAAAGAGCGACTTGTCATCCGGCTTGATCTTGAGGGCGGCCCACACGGCAACCGTGGCCATCAACTCATCGTCGGATTCTGCCTGCTTCCGCAGCAGCGGTTCCGAGGACACGGCGTCAGGGCCGATGCGGCCAAGGGCATAGGCGGCAGTGTAACGGGCCTCGGCAGGTGCAGCCTCATCGGCGAGGAGCTTCTCGAGGTGAGCAACGGCAGCCTTGGCCTCGGGGCCAATCGCCGCGATCGCCATCGCAGAATCGGCGCGGTAGACAGGATCGTCGTCAGCCAACCCTGCAATCATGTCGTCGAGTGCCGGAAGCGCGTTCTGCCCGAGCTCGGCCAGAATCTCCATCCCGGCCTGCCGCGCGCCAGGCTTGTCGAGCGTCCCGCGAAGCGAGTCGATCGCGTCTGGGCCGAGCCTGATGAGGGCGCCCCCTGCCGACAGGCTGACCTGCTGAACAGAATCGGCCAGAAGCCCGGCAAAGGTGTCTGCAAGCGTCTGTCGCTGGGCCTCGTCGAGAGCATCTTCGAGATCCGAGAGCCCCTCGACCGCAGCCCTTCGAACCTCTGGAGACTCGGACGTGAGGGCCGCCATGAGCCGCTCGACAGCGACATCGCGAAGCTCTGCATTCTCCGGATGGAGTTTAGCCCGGGCCCAGCTCGCGAGCGTCACGAGAAACGGATCGTCGGATTTCGTGGCCTTTTCGAGCGAGGCATCGCCTTCCACAACCTGAATCTTCCCTAATGCGTAGGCAGCAACGTAGCGAAGTGATTCATCCGACGACTCGAGAGCCGCGATCAATTGCGGACCTGCGACCTTCGCTGCCTCACCGATCCTTGCCAGAGCAAGAATCGATTGCACGCGGTCCTCGATCGCTCCTTCACTTGCAAGCTTTGCCAATGGCTCGGCTGCGGCGGCGGCATCGGGGCCGATCTCGGAAAGGACCACCTCGGCCCAAAATCGGCTCTCTGGCTTCTCGAGGGCATCGATCAGGAAGGGAACGGCGTCCTTCCCCATGTCGGCGAGCGTGTGGAGCGCCGGCATGACTGCCGTTGGATCCGCGTCGCCCAGGTGCCGCTGCACGGTTGCAAGGATCTGCTCCTGCGAAGTGCTGACTGCGCCGATCGCCCGCACGGCCGCTCGGCGCGCCCGGGGATCTGGGTGCAACATCACTTCCACGAGGGGCTCGACGGCCGACTCATAGATGGCCGCGTCCGCTGGCGGAATCTCGCTGCGGTTGTCGTCGCTTCGGATGTGGCCGATCGCTGAAGCCGACTGAGTCACCGCAACCGGATCCTCATCGTCGAGAAGCTTCACGAGCGCCGGGATGGCCGACGCCGCCTCGTAGCCAATCAGCCCGATCGCCCGCGCGGCATGCCATCGCACACGAGGCTCGGGATCGTCGAGCGCCGCGACGAGCGCATCGAGCGCAGGGAGTCCGCCACGCCTCTTCTCGGCAATGGCATCGATCGTAATGACCCGTGTGCGACTGCTGTCGGTCGTCGTGAGCGTCGAGACAAGATCAACCACCGCCTCGGTATCGGATGCCCCCGCTTCCTGAGAGGGCTTCGTACCCTCGTCCTTTTTGTCGTCAGGCTTCGCTGGCTCAGCGTCAGGGGCAGCGGCCGGTGGTTCGACAGAAGGCTTTTTTTCAGAAGCCGTAGGTTTCACCGGAGGCTTCGCGGGAGGCTGCGAGCAGCCACCCAACGTGCCCAGGCCGAGCAGGGAAAGGACAACCGGGAGGACAATGCGGCAATCGCGTGTCATGGGCTAGACGGCTCCGAACGGAAACGAGTGTTGCTGGACAGTGGCGACAAGATGGCCGACAGAGCCGCAGATCGGCAACTCTGTTTCCTGTCGCCTGTTTCAAAAACGCCAAGTATACTCCAACGACTGTGCTTGGCAGTCAGGATGTCCGCTTGGCACTGACAGGTTTTTGGCCGCACATTGGCAGCGAGGTGATGCATGCATTGTCGATCAGGTATGCGAAACGGGACGAAGACGGGGGTTTTTGTGACCGCTGGTTTGCGACTCGTGATCGCGGCGGCGGCGGTGGGCATTCTGTTCGCCGATCGCTCCGAGGCCAGGTGGGGAGGTGGGTACGGCGGATGGGGCATGAACTGGTCGTCAACGGCTCAGGAGGGTGCCGACAGGGGGCTGGCGACAGTCGTTCGAGCGCAAGGGTATGCCAATCTCCAGAACTCCGAGGCTGCCAAAAACTGGCAGGAGGCCAAGACGCTCGAGATGCAAAACAAGCTCCGCTGGACCGAGACCTACTTCGAAATGCGTCAGGTGAATCGCGACAAGCGAGCCGACGAGGCCGGCCCACGCGTCACGCAGGACCAAGCAATCCGTCTTGCCAGGATGGCCGCGCCCCCGCGGCTCCCATCGACGCAACTCGATCCCGTGACCGGCCACATTGAATATCCTCTCATCCTTACGGCGGATATCTACACGCAATACCGCGATCGCCTCGACACCTTGTTCTCTCAGCGGGCTGCCTCAGGGGGTAGCATCCGTTATGACGACTACAAGGCCATCGAGACGACGATCTCGCAATTCATCGAGACGCTCCAGCAACACGTCAACGACTACGCGGCCGGTGACTATGGCCGGGCACGCAACTTTCTGGACAGCCTCGTGAACGAAGCTCGTCAGCCTGCGAGTTGATCTCTTCAGCCGAGCCGACCCGCAGTGCCGGCTGCGCGGATGCGGAGGAGCAAGGGCACGGCCAGTGCCCGCATGATCGCTGAGGCCGCAAACACGGCCGCATAGGCCGTGCGATCTTCGCCTAACCAACGGAGGAGGAGACCTCCACAACCTGCCCCCGCCACGGTGGCCACGGCGAGCCCGAGGTTGTAGACGCCAACGAGATTGCCACGGTCTCGATCACCGGCAATCTCAAAGAGAAGAAGTCCGACGGACAGTTCGTAGGCCGCCCAGCACGTCCCAGCGAGCAGTTGCACGCAGACCAGCCATCCGACAGCGTGGCTCGGCAGCCAAAGCAAGGAGAGTGGGACGATCGCCAGTCCCGCGTACCGCAGAAGCGTCCATGACCCCAGACGTGAGGCGAACCTTCCAATAGTCGGTAGCAGAAGCGCCTTGACAAAGAACCCTGCCGCAATAACCAGAAGGAACTGACCGTAGCTGAAGCCCAGCTCCTTGAGCATGTAGGGAGTGAAGTAGGGCCCAGCAATCTGGATACCGAAACTGAAACAGCAAAGGAACGCGACGAGCCTCCCAGCCTGCCCCGAGCGAACGTCCCGCCAGCCCGCCAGAATGCGGGCCGCAAGCCCAAGCGGACACTTTGAATTGGCCGCTCGCCATCTCTTTCGCTCCCGGGTAGCCACGAGACAGGCGGTCGAGACAAGTCGTGCAATGGCGGCGGCGGTGAAAAGAATCGCAAAGCCAACGAGCGCCGTGTCGTGGGTGTCTTCCGATTGGAGGAGGAGTGCTGCGGCGACGAACGCCACAAGCACCGCCGCCTGCGCGATGCGATTCCGCTGGGCAAAGTAGGCCGCTCGCATGCGACCCGGCACGAGCCTCGCCATCCATGTGTACCAGGCGGCAGCCGCCGCCATGCCGGAGCCCCAGTAGATGCTCGTGGCAACGAGGAGCTGCCAGGCCGCGGCTTCGCCCCGGCTCGCCCACCAGACCATCGGCACAAAGGCCGTGGCCTGAATCATGGTGCAGAGAATGACCCACCGCCTGTTTCCTCCAACGCGGTGGATCGCGAGGGGTGACGCCAATTGCACGACCGCACCCACAAGCAGTGGCACACTCGCCACCATGCCCACCACGAGCGGCCCCGAACCAACGGCCAAAGCAAACGCAGGAAAGTAGGTTTCACCGCAACCCACCATGACGCTATAGGCAGCAGCGTCGATCGTGCCGAGGACGAGATCGCGGTGGAGGGAGCCGCGTGGCGGGAGCCGGGGGAACATCAAGGGGGGAGCCGTTTGGTGGTCGGAGGGAACCCCATGTCTATACTCCACCTTGGTGTGACTACTAGCGACGCGACCGGCAACGCTCATTCAACGCGGATCACCTCAGAAGCAATTTTATGAAAGCCCTCGTCACCGGCGGGACTGGTTTCGTCGGCAATACACTCCTTCCGCTCCTCGACCATCCGATCGTCGTCTCGCGCGATCTCAATCGAGCACAGCGATCAATCGGTGCCGCATGCGGACGCGTGCTCGCTTGGGATCCGATGGACGGCCCAGCGCCGCCCGAGGCGTTTGACGGTGTCGATGTTGTCCTGCACCTCGCCGGAGAATCAGTCGCCGAAGGCCGGTGGACGTCGGCTCAGAAGGCGAAGATCCGTGAGAGCCGCGTGCTCGGCACCCGCCACCTCGTGGAAGGCATTCGCCACTCGGCGCAGCGGCCTCGGGTGCTCGTGTCAGCTTCGGCGGTGGGCTATTACGGCGACCGCGGGGAAGAAGAGCTGACTGAACGTTCGACACCAGGCGGTGACTTCCTTGCCGACGTGTGCATCGCCTGGGAAAAAGAGGCATTCGCCGCCGAGGAGCTCGGCGTTCGTGTGGTGACCGTCCGGACGGGTATCGTTCTCGGAGCTGGCGGCGGGGCGCTCGCCAAGATGCTTACGCCCTTCCGACTCGGCGCGGGCGGCCCGCTCGGCAGCGGGCAGCAGTGGATGCCATGGATCCACGTCGATGACCTCGCGAGGCTCTTCGTGCACGCTGCCGTGACCGACTCAATTCGTGGCCCCATGAACGCGTCGGCTCCCCATCCTGTTCGCAACCGTGACTTCACCAAAGCACTCGGGCAGGCCCTGCATCGCCCCGCGTTCTTGCCGGCACCCTACATCGGGCTCCGGCTGCTCTTCGGCGAGTTTGCCGACGTTCTTTTTGCATCCCAGAAGGTGATGCCGAAGGTGGCCATGGAAACGGGATTCCCTTTCGACTACCCCGAAATCGATGCCGCCCTCCGGCAGATTCTCACCGACGTAGCCTGAGGATACGGCCCGCGTTCGCAGTCCGGCATCAAGGAATGGAAAGGTGCCCTGCCTCATAACAGCCCCTCGCGCCAGCGTGGGGACTGCGGGTCATGGGGCGAGCCCGTTTTCAACTGCACCCGACGCCGCGCGGGCAAGGCGATCACGAACGGCTCTCCAGCCATCGGCAGCCGGCAGCAAGTCGACCGCAATGCAATCAAGCTGCCGCTGGTCGAGGGCGTGGAGCGTGGCATAGAGGCACCGTGCGTAACCGACCGGGTCGCTCGGCATGGGTACTGCCACGAGATCTTTGGATGACGCAAGGGCTCGGGCTGCATCTCCACTGGCGAGAACGAGCCAGCCGACCCGCTGGCCGGCGGCGAGCAGCGCAGCGACCCGCGCCGGTGGGTCTGACGGGAGCTCAAGCGGTGTCTGAGGACAATAGTGGCGTTGGTGCTGCCCTGGCGACCGGATGGTCGCACCGCCAGCCCCGTCTCCTGCCCACTGCACCTCACCAACCACGGCCTCGATCGCCACCCGGTCAAGTGGTCCTGGCCGCAGGATACGGAGTGGCGATGCGGTGCAGTCAATCACCGTCGATTCGATGCCCCGCTCGCATGGACCGCCGTCGAGAATGAGCTCAACGCGATGGCCGAGGCTCTCGAGGACATGATGGGCCGTCGTGGGAGAGAGTCGCTCCGATCGGTTGGCGCTCGGTGCAGCCAGGGGCATGTCCGCCCGCTCGATAAGCCGACGGGCGAGTGGATGAGCTGGACAGCGAAGCGCCACGGTTTCTCCACCTGCCGTGACAATCGACGGCACGCAGGCCGCCCGCGGCACGACGATCGTGGCAGGCCCCGGCCAGAATGCTGCCGTAATCGCTGCGGCTGCTGGCGGCCAATCGGATGCGAGCGAGCGCGCCATCGCCTCATCGGCAACGTGGACGATGAGTGGATTGGATGCCGGGCGTCCCTTTGCACGAAAAATCCCATCGACGGCCTCCTCGTCAAGCGCGTCGGCTGCCAGACCGTAGACCGTCTCGGTTGGCATCACCACCAGCCCGCCGCGTCGAAGGATTGTCACCGCGCGGTCGAGCGCTGCATCGGTCGCCGCCGGCGGCGCGGCATGACCTGTCGGCCACTCGATTCGGAGAACTTCGGGAAGTGCGCGGGGCATGACCACACCTTGATTCAATGACCCAGCGTGAGCAAGATACGCCTGTTCCCGCAGCCTGTGGAGGCATCTCGCGCGGGTATCGCTCCCAGGAATCGACCTGTGCCCTCTGACGCCGCCTCTGCCCCACTCGTCGGCGTCGTCATGGGAAGCCGTTCTGACTGGGCGACGCTCCGCCGCGCCGCGGAACTGCTCGAACAGTTCGCGGTGCCGCACGCTTGCGAGATCGTCTCGGCCCATCGCACGCCCGCCAAACTCGCAGACTACGCCACGTCAGCAGCCGACCGTGGCATTCGCGTGATCATCGCGGGCGCCGGTGGTGCCGCCCATCTCCCTGGGATGCTCGCTGCTCAGACGCATCTCCCGGTGCTTGGCGTCCCGGTCGAATCGTCCATGCTCCGCGGCATCGACTCCCTCCTTTCGATCGTGCAGATGCCGGCGGGTGTACCCGTCGGCACACTCGCCATCGGGCCAGCGGGCGCTACCAACGCTGCGCTCCTCGCCGTGGCCATCCTGGCACTCGACGACCAGGCTCTTCGCGGGAAGCTGCTTGCCTACCGCGCCGAACAAACCGCCCGCGTGCTTCGCGAGGAGCTCACGGGGGAATCGACCGGGTGGTCCGGAAAGACGTCGGAGCGGTAGGCGTTCCCGACATCGTTATGTTTTTTGAGGACAGGCGATGCGTGGGTCAGTCAAGAATGACGCCGGAGCGGCAGGGATGCAGACCGCCGTGAGTATGTCGGCTGTCGGTTCGCCGATCCTGCCCGGCCAGACGCTCGGCATTCTCGGTGGAGGCCAGCTCGGAAGCATGTTCGCGATGGCGGCCCGACGGATGGGCTACCGGGTCGAAGCCATCAGCGACGTCGCCGATTGCCCGGCCGCGCGTCACTGTGACACGCTGCATGTCGGCTCGTATGACGACCCCGAGTTTTTGGCAGCCGTGGGCCGCACGCTCGATGTGGTCACGTTTGAATTCGAGAACGTGCCGGCGACGGCTGGCGAGGCTCTCGCGGCGGTCGTGCCAGTAAGGCCTCACCCGCGGGTGCTTGCCACCACGCAAGACCGTGGCCGAGAGAAGGCCTTTTTGGTGGAACACGGTTTCGCCTGCGCCCCGCATCGCCTCGTTACGTCGCGTGACGGGCTCGTCGCGGCGGTTCATGAGCTTGGCCTTCCAGCGGTTCTCAAGACCGCTGCGTTTGGCTACGACGGCAAGGGTCAGGCAAAAATCACATCGCACGATGACGTGGAGCGAGCCTGGGCCGTGGTGGGGCAAGGCTTGGATGGCGTGAGGGAATGCGTCCTCGAGGCCTGGATCGATTTCGACTGCGAGATTTCAGTGGTGGCGGCGCGGGGCCTCGATGGGACGACTGCCGTGTTTGCCCCGTCTTGCAATGCACATGCCCATCACATCCTCGATATCTCGAGTACGCCCGCCGGGCTTTCGGAGCGCATCCTCACCGCGGCAACGGACACAGCCACCCGTGTACTTGCGGCCCTCGATGTCGTGGGCGTGGCGTGCGTCGAGTTTTTTGCGACGAAGGACGGACGTGTGCTCGTCAACGAGATCGCGCCGAGAACCCACAACTCGGGCCACCTCACGATCGAGGCCTGTGAGACAAGTCAGTTCGAGCAACAGGTGCGTGCGATCTGCGGGCTTCCGCTGGGCTCGACTCACCAGATTGCCCCGGCGGCAATGGCCAATCTCTTGGGCGACTGCTGGGGCGACGATCCTGCAGGAGCCCCACGGGAGCCCGACTGGGCGGCTGCGCTTGCTGTGCCTGGCGTGCGGCTTCATCTCTATGGCAAAAGCGAGCCGAGGAAAGGTCGCAAGATGGGCCATCTCACCGCAACGGCCGCCACGACGCCTGAGGCCATCGAGCGAGTGACGCTCGCTCGCAGGCTGGCCTGCCGCGGGTGATGTCCGGCTGCGTGGCCTGCATGACCGAACCAGACTGCCTCACAGCGATCGGCATCGACCACCGCATCACCATAGAAGCCCCTCGCGCAAGCGTGGGGACGGCGGGTCATTGAGCGAGCCCACTCGTGATTGCCAACGGGAAGGAGGACCACCCGCCGTCCCACCTGCTTGCGCAGGTG